>CANMLX010000016.1 GCA_947498845.1 uncultured Flavobacteriaceae bacterium
GGATTTGTGGATTTGTGGATTTGTGGATTTGTGGATTTGTGGATTTGTGGATTTGTGGATTTGTGGATTTGTGGATTAAAGCTATTGTTTATTTTTATTTAATGCTTATTATCGGCTATTTATCTTTAATAAATTTATCAACTATTATTAATCGTCCATTAAAAATAATACCAATTTTGCTATAAAATGAGGTATAAATAATTTGAGTTATTTTACAGGAGTTCAAAGTATAAAAATCAAGCATAGCATTAGCTACGGTTTATTTTTTTAATGCAGAAATCATGTAAAAGAAACGAATTATATGTCGCATTTTATGGTAGAATTGGTATAACTCTAACAGCTCTTAACTTTAAACGCATACCCCTCTAAACCTTTAAAATTTTAACTTTTAACTAAATTTACAAATCATTCAAAAATCACCTATCACCTATCACCTATCACCTATCACCTATCACCTATCACCTATCACCTATCACCTATCAGCTTTTGCCTATTGCCTATTGCCTATTGCCTATTGCCTATTGCCTATTAAACAAAAAAGGATTGCCTAAACAGACAACCCTTACTTATAATTTATTTATTTTAACTTGAACTTATGGTAGTTTTGTTAACTCAACATGCACCTGACCTGGAAAACAACCAGCTGCAACGCATCTAGAGAAATACAAATCCATATATTGATTACAAGTATTAAACGTTGAAATATTATCGTCTGGATTACCTGAAATATCTCCTGGGTTTGTTGCCCATACATTTCCAAAATCTGCATTTACTTGTACTGCAATATCAAAATCTGCACTAACAAAATCTACTTTAGGGTTAGTAGGTGTTACTGTTTCATTTAACTGCACTACTGCAGCGCCTCCAAAATCGTATAAATTAGATAGAATTAACACATCAAAGTCTGAGTTATATGTTACTTCTACTTCGTAACATCCATCACAATAGCCTTCTTCATTTGCTGAGTAAGTGCCTACAAATTGATTGATATCAAACGGACACACTAAAAAGTCGTCTATTACCAGATTGCTATTTGCTGTATCTGTATAACCAGAGTTTATAGCATCAAACATAAAAGTATTTAATTCGGTGCCGTTTATGCTCACAGGATCAAAAAAGAAAAAGCCATCTTTAGTAATTGCTATTCTAACGGTCTCAGATATTTCTTCATTATCAGCATTTGTGTAGGTAATGGTTGCTGTTCTATCGGCTGGATTAAAACCAAAAACCCCTATTTCTGCACCATTTAATAGTATATTTCTAAGACCTGAGTCTTGTGGCATCCCTGCTAATTGCTCTTCACTTGCAAATATTTCATTAACATCTAAATCTTCTGGTTGTGCTTTTCGCAGTTTAAACACGGTTATATCATCACCAAAATCGAGTTTACTTTCTAATGTTACCTCATCTTCGGTTGCCGATAAGACGTTAAATACAAATTCTCCTTGATTATTGTTATTATTTATTTCGAAAATTCTGTGGAACACAGCAAAGGATTCTAATACCAACTCAATTTTAAGGGTTTTATCTAACCTGTATGTAATGGTATTATTATCTACACCTCTATTATAATCTGAATTAATTGTTACAGATCCATCGGCATTAAAATTCATTAACATAGTATACACTCCAAAATCCTTATTTGGTGTATAATTGGCGATCCAACCATTTTCTGGTGCTGTTAAAACATCTAAATATTGCGCTTTTAAGGCATCGGACCGTTCATTAACCGTTTGATCAAATAGTGGCTCAACATCGTTATCTGTACAACTTGAAACAAAAGCTAACAGGAGTAAAGCAAAAATCGTTTTTTTTATATGTTTATAATGTATTTTCATAAGTATCTTTTTTATTTATTATATCAAACACCATATAACTTAATCAGGAATAACTCCAGTGGCTATTAAATTATCTAGTCGCTCTTGAAGAATATCTCTTACTTGAACTAAGTCAATATTAGATTGTGTATCATAATAATCAAGTATTAAGTCTAGTTTTTGCTGGATTAATAAACGTCCTTCATTTAACTCTCTACAGTTTGCAATTGCAGCAGGGTCTGTTAGAGTAGAACAATCTACTTGCGTTATAAAATCTTGTTCAAATGTTTGTTGATCTATAACTAAAAAGTGAGATATAATTTCAGCAAAATCTTCAAACTCACTAGATGCCCCATAGGCACTTACCATCCCTAACTTTATAGCATCTTCCCTAGATCTATTGATCCAATCAATTCCTATATAATTTTCTGATATCGTATTAAGACCAACTGGATTACCAAATCTTTGCTGTATTATATGAGAAAACTCATGATGAACTGTTGCCAAAATTCCACTTCTAGGATTCACTAACCAATTTCTGTCTTGAAAATCTAATTTATTCAAATCAAGTATGGTGATACGGGCACCACCTTCAGCAAAACCAAGCAAAGCGCTACCATCTTCCTGAAAAATTCTTGACCCTATGTAAACTACTTCTGGTGGAAAAAAATCTTCCATTAGTTTCTCACCACTAATCCCTAAATCTGTAAAAGGTTCTACCCATAAATATTCAATCAATTTAGTAGCAGGAATCACAAAATCTGATTCAATTGGTGTAGCTCTTTGATCTGGATCTATAAAATTATCATTCCAACGCCATCGTGTTGCTGTTCCATATACTTCAAATAAACTATTTCCATTATTGTCATACAAATACGTATCGTTTGGATGGGAAAGGTTTGGATTATCAGGTGGTGTATATTGCGAATTAGTATCATCATTATTACATTGAAACACTAATAGAGCCGTTAATACTACATATATAAATTTTACTAACTTTTTCATATCTTTTTAATTTCTTGGATTAGCTTCTATACCATTAGCGAGGGGTGACGCAGGTATTTGCACTGCTTTTCTTGAGTCATTCTCTGTTAAGGTCACATCTTCTATAACATTACCATCAGAATCAGACCGTATTACATGGTATATTTCCAACTCTAAGCGTTTAATATCAAACCAACGCAAACCTTCGTATAAAAATTCTTTTCTTCTTTCAAAGATTATAAAATCCAATAGCGCTTCTTGATTGGTTCCTCCAAAGAATGCCACGATTTGGTCTATGGTTAACTGCCCGCCATCATCATACCAGATAGGTGCAATAGCATTGTAATCGTTTAAAGCATCGTCCAAACGATTTAAACGCACATAACTTTCCATCCTGTTCAACACCACTTCTTCTCCTCTAAGTTCTGGCATGATAAAATAGCCAAACCCCGAGGTTGCTGTAGTAAATTCAAAAAGCTCGTTGTATTTTGGAGGCGCAGCAGCATCCGTCCCCTGGGTATAACCAGATAAACGATTATCACCACCCGCTTGCACTTTGGTTCTAAATAAGCCTAAAAACAAATTCACATTGGCTCTATACCCCCTGTTTATTCTATCGTAAAAACTTTCCTTTCTTACTACCAATAAATTGGCAGGTAAATTCACATCTATAAAGTTATTGGCTTGCTCTGTAAAACTACCTGTATACACCTCCTCTATATTGCGCATAAAAGTGGTATTCGCTACACCTGCGCCTAATAACTTGTTGGAATATTCAATACATTTTTCATAATTTCTTTTAAAGAGATAAAAGCGTGAGGCGAACGCAAACGCTGCATTGCGGTTAAAATGGAATTTCCCTGTTCCTGTGTAAAATTCATCAGACAGTAGTGGTAGCGCTTCTAAGAGGTCTTTTTCAATCAGATTATAAGTTGCTTCCAAAGTGCCTCTATCATAAGCTACTTTTAATTGGGTTTCTGGTGCCGTAATGTATGGAAGCCCAAGTGCGTTTTTATTTTGCTCACTGTAATGTAAACAGAACACGTTGGCTAACATAAAATGGTTATACGCTCTGGTTATTAACGCTTCCCCGCGTAATGCATTTTTTAATTGAGTATCTGATGTTTGGATGTTACTTAGCTCTTCCAAAGCTTGATTAGAATGTGCAATGGCTGTATAGGTTTCATTCCAAAAAAATGTTGGCGTATCTTGAGCTTCCTCTGAGACAGCGGGCACATAACTAAATACTTCTGTCATCCAAGGTAATTGTACATTATCCTTGATTTCTACTACATTATCTGTTTTCCATTCTACAAAATTGTAGGTCGCTTCAGAATAGGCAGAAACCAGTAATTCTGCAACATCGTCCAATGTACTAATGGTTTGCCTGTTATCTGGTGCTTCATCTAGATACGCATCGCATCCAAATAGCAACACCATACTTAATAGTATAATAATTTCTTTCCTCATAGCATTAAAAATTAAAATTAACTGTGAATGTATAGGTTCTATTTAATGGTAATGACACCCCACCTGTTTGAAAAAACTCGGGATCCACGCCATTTAATTTATCATCGGAGTAAATCAACCATAAATTATGTGCCGATAAGCTAATAGACGCTGCTGAAAAAAAGGTGTTATCCATAACACTCCCTGGCAACCTGTAGGTTAGCTTAACATTCTTTAGCCGTACAAAATCCCCATCAGCTACCCTAATATCACTTTTGTTGTATAAATCGTAGGGATTTAATCCGTTTGCTCTTAAGCTCTCTACCAAGCCTTCTGTTAAAATAGACGGAATGTTGGTAATATTCTCATCCCCTGGTAAGGCCCATCGGTTAATAAGCTCTCCTGGTAGCGAACTAAAATCGTCATACAATCTTGCAGAGCCATCGTTGAGCCTTACACGATACAGATCATCTAAACGAATCTTATTACCACCCCTGTAAGCAAATCCAAAACTAAAATCCAGATTTTTGTACGTAAGTGTATTGTTAAAGCCTCCAAAAAAGGTAGGCTCCGTAGGGCCTTCATATTTTAACCCTCCCAAAATATCATCTCTATTTTGAAGGTTTATTTGTTGAGTAATCTCCCCTTCTTCATCGAAAAAGGTAGGCACACCATTGGAATCTAAACCTGCAAAAGGAACAGAAAATAAGGCATTAGCAGGAAAGCCAACAAAGTTACCGCCATTTCTACTAATGGCATCACCTATACGGTCTCTGGATTCCCATTTGGTGATTTCACTTTCTGAGAAACTGTAATTAAAATTGGTGGTCCATCTAAAATTATCGGTTTCTATATTGGTCGTTCTAAAGCTTATCTCATAGCCTTCTCTATCTAATTCTCCTATATTCCCTAGTTTAAACCCTTGTCCACCAACACCATTGGTTTCTACAAATCCTATTAAATCCTCAGATGTTCTTCTATAGTATTCTACTTCAAAACCAAATCGATTATTAAAAAATGCAGCTTCCAGTCCAATGTTCCATTCAAATAACTTTTCAAACGTGAGTTCGGAATTCTCGACTTGATCTATCACTAAAGCAATTTCTCTTTCCGAGAGTTGCGGTCTTAAAGGCTCATCTCCTCTTAAAATTAATCCCGCACTGGCATCAAAAGGGTTAGACCCCGATAAGCCATAGGTCGTCTTTAATTTTAATAAATTTATCCAACTTGCGCTGTCCATAAACGCTTCCTGATGGATGTTCCAAGCACCACTCACATTCCAGGTAGGTAAATAACGTGCATTTCTAGAATCCCCTGTTCTATTATCTCCAAAATAGGTAAACGTTCCATTAATAATATATTTGGAATCGTAGGCATAAGCGCCTGTAAAAAATGTTCCCCAGGCTCTGTTTTTAGTCTCTTCTACTTCAAAATAATCTTCGCCTCTGGAATCTAAAAATCTAATAAAATTAGGGTCACTTAACACCAAACCGCCTTTATTAAACAAATAGCCCCAACCATCGTTAAACGTTCTACTTCTGTTACTTGATCTTATTTCCTGACCTAGTAAAATATCTACTTGATGCACATTATTAAACTTGTTAGAATAGTTTAAGGAATTACGCATAAAAAAATTATCCAAGGTATTATCTGTCGTTTTTCTAAAGCCCCCATTGGGTAGTACAGAGTATGGATCTAACTCAGGCGCATCTGGATCATCAAACAGAAAAATATTATTATTTCTAAGCAATGGATTATCTGCCCTGTAAGCTTCCGCATTATTGGAATCTTCAGTTACCGATTGTACTGCATTGCTTCGATACCACCTGCCCTGCAAAACATTAGCAAAGGTTAGGTTTTTGTTAAACTTCCAATCCAGATTGGCTTGTAATGATACGTCAACTAAATTCAAATCGGTAAAATTATTTTCAATCTCATGTAAAATATTAAAAGGTGCCCAATTTCTTCTAAAAAATTGTAAGTTTCCATTCTCATCATAAGGTGTCATACTTCTGCTGGAGTATAAGGCGAAATTAAAGGGATTGATATCAAAATTCCTCTCAAAAACACCAGATAAAGCATCAAATTCTCTATCCTGAGATGCCGCAATACGCTGATCTCTTACATTCCCCGTCAGTTTGAAACCTACAGAGAACTTATCCGATAAGTTAAAATCTGCATTTAAATTAGCCGTATAATTTTTAGCATTATCTGCCACGGTTTGCCCTAGATCGTTTAGGTAACTAATAGAGGCTCTGTATCTTGATTTATCGGTACCTGAGCTAATACTAAACGTATTGGTGAATTGGTATGAATCTTTAAACAAGACATCAAACCAATCTGTATTCGCATTGGCGTATCTCTGTAGATAGTTATAATTTGGCGAGCCTCCTGCCCCCCAATTTAATTGATTATTGGTAATTCTAAGAAACATATCGGAAAACACACCATGGTTTCTTGCTGAATTAGTGTTAGCAATATCCAACCAACTTTTTTCAAATAATTCCTGATACACCGATAGCTCATCACCTGAGCTTAATATGTTAAATTGATCGTAGGTAGGCTTGGTTCTTGTGGTTAAACTGCTGGAAAAATTAATATTTGGCTTTCCTGTTTTTCCACGCTTGGTGGTAATCACAATAACACCATTTAATGCTCTTGCTCCATACTGTGCTGTAGCCGAAGCATCTTTTAAAACGGTAAAGGTTTCTATATCGTTTGGCCCTATTCCTGCGGTAGACGAACTTAATATGGTTTCTAAATTACCTGTTGTTATATCTTGATTGGATAACTCTACGGCATCTTCTAACACCACCCCATCAATAACCCAAAGCGGTCTGTTAACACCATTAATAGAAGAATTTCCTCTAATTCGTATTACTGGCGCTGCACCAAAAGTACCCGACACGTTTTCGACCTCAACCCCTGCCACTTGCCCCTGAATGGCACGACTTACATCTGCGACACCTTCCAGTTTAATATCCTCCTGCTTGAGTGTCTGGGCAGATCCCGTAAAGAGCTTTCTATCAATTTTCTGGTATCCAGTAACCACTACAGTATCCAAATCTTCGAGATCCTCAATAAGGGTGACATTAATATTAGTTGTACTGCCTACTGTAATGGATTTGGTTTTCATCCCAATAAACGTAAACTTTAGAACATCTCCTGTTTTGGCATTGATTCCGTAATTTCCATCGAAGTCTGAAACTACGCCCCTATTAGTGCCTTCAATTAGTACTGTAACTCCTTCTATAGGAAGACCGTTAGCATCTTTAATTGTCCCAGTTATTTTGTTCTCTTGTGCATTGAACAATTGTATTGATAACGTTAATAGAAACGTTACCAACCAGGTCAAATTTAATTTCATATAAAATATGTATTTGAGTTAGTCGCTAACAAATTTCATAATATTATCTTAAAGAAACAAAGATTAATCTTAAAAAAAACAAAAAAAAAGTATTATTCCTTGCTTTTGGCTTTCGATAATTCAAAAATTAATATCAATAATTAAAAAAACAATAACAAATAAATGAAATTTATGAATTTTCTATAAACTAAATTAAATGTTCAATAATCTCTGTATTTAAATTCTTCCAATACTACTTATTTTGGTAATTTATATGATAAACCCATGGCAAGATTAAAATAATACATCATTGTAAAATAATTTCGATCCAATACAAGTTCAAAGCTGAACGTTTAGACGAGGCGGACTGTGGATTTTTATAGATTTTAACAAAAAACCGCTCACATGAGAGACAAGAGATAAGGAAAAGTAAGCAGTGGTTAGTTTGTAGTAAGCAGTGTAAGTTGACAGTGAACAATTAACAATGGCAATAAACAATGAATGATAGAGTGCTATAAACGGAATACAGTCATTAGTTTAATATACGCCCCTGATATAAGTTGACCACTTAAAAACTGTATACCTTATGAAAGCAACTTTAAGACGTATCCTAAAACAACATAGATACAGCGAAAATTTAATGACAGAAGATCGAAAGCTTCAAAATGAAAAAAGCTTTATTTAAATGCTACCCATACTACTATTTATAATACTTTTGATTTATGCTATTAAAAAAACACTCTAAAGCTCATTACGAATGCGGCACCGATGAAGCAGGTCGTGGTTGTCTGGCAGGACCAGTTACTGCCGCCGCAGTAATTTTACCTGAAAATTTTAAAAACACCCTTCTAAACGACTCTAAACAACTAAGTGAATTAAAACGTGATACACTTAAGCCCATTATTGAAACGCAAGCGCTAAGTTTTGGGGTACGTCATATTTTTCAAGAAAAGATTGATGAGATAAACATTTTAAATGCATCTATACTTGGGATGCATTGCGCTATTGATGCCTTAGAAATAGCCCCTGAATTTATTATTGTTGATGGCAATAAATTTAAATCTTACAAAAACATCCCTCATGCAACGATAGTGAAAGGCGATAGTAAATACTTGAGTATTGCTGCCGCCTCTGTATTAGCTAAAACCTATCGTGATGCTTACATGGCTAAAATTCATGAAGAATTCCCTATGTATAACTGGAAAAAAAATAAAGGCTACCCTACAAAAGAGCATAGGGAAGCCATAAGAACATATGGCATTACTAAATACCACAGAACATCGTTTAGATTACTACCCGAACAATTAAAGTTAGACTTATAAGTTTAATAAACACATTATTTAAGGCAACAGTTTCCCTAATAATAAGGAGGGAGTAAGGGAGGTGTTATTTTTTTCTTCAATTCTAAACTATAATATTTAACTTCATTTAGAGTGATACTTTATAGATTTTAGCCCATGCGGATTTTATGTTTTACACACCCCTGACTCCCCTCTTGGTAGAGGGGACACTCATACTCTAAATACTTTCTTAACGCATATAAACTACTAAATACCACAAAATATAATTTAGACTACTACCCGAACAATTAAAGCTAGACTTATAAGTTTAATGTACACATTATTTAAGGCAACAGTTTCCCTAATAATAAGGAGGGAGTAAGGGAGGTGTTATTTTTTTCTTCAATTCTAAACTATAATATTTAACTTCATTTAGAGTGATACTTTATAGATTTTAGCCCATGCGAATTTTGTATTTACACTCCCCTGAATCCCCTCTTACTAGAAGGAACACTCATACTCTAAATACTTTATTACCCTATAGACTACTGAATCCCACAAAATATAATTTAGATTACTACCCGAACAATTAAAGCCAGACTTATAAGTTAATGAACACATTATTTAAGGCAATAGTTTCCCTCCTAATAAGGAGGGATTAAGGGAGGTGTTTTTTTCTTCAAATCTAATACTTAGTATTTAATACCAATTCCCAAATGAATTTACTGAGTTAAAAAGTGTCTTTTCAAATTCTATCTTCAACATAAAAAAGAACTGTAACTACGGCTCAATGTCATTAAGTTAATGGAAATTATGTCTGTTCGAGCGCAGTCGAGAACTTTTTATTCTAACTAACAAAGAGGTTTCGACTGCGCTCAACCTGACACTGAGAACATATAAACTCTTAACTTAATGACATTGAACTACGGCTATGCTTATTTTTTCTGTCTCGTATAATTCCAAAATCCATCATTTTACTTTACAGTATTTTCATTTAAGAATTGGTATAACTCTATTTACAGTGATACTTTATTGGTTTTTCTATGCGGATTTTATGTTTTACACACCCCTGACTCCCCTCTTACTAGAGGGGACACTCATACTCTAAATACTTTATTACCCTATAGACTACTGAATCCCACAAAATATAATTTAGATTACTACCCGAACAATTAAAGCTAGACTTATAAGTTTAATGTACACATTATTTAAGGCAACAGTTTCCCTCCTAATAAGGAGGGAGTAAGGGAGGTGTTATTTTTTTCTTCAAATCTAATACTTAGTATTTAATACCAATTCCCAAATGAATTTACTGAGTTAAAAAGTGTCTTTTCAAATTCTATCTTCAACATAAAAAAGAACTGTAACTACGGCTCAATGTCATTAAGTTAATGGAAATTATGTCTGTTCGAACGCAGTCGAGAACTTTTTATTCTAACTAACAAAGAGGTTTCGACTGCGCTCAACCTGACACTGAGAACATATAAACTCTTAACTTAATGACATTGAACTACGGCTATGCTTATTTTTTCTGTCTCGTATAATTCCAAAATCCATCATTTTACTTTACAGTATTTTCATTTAAGAATTGGTATAACTCTATTTACAGTGATACTTTATTGGTTTTTCTATGCGGATTTTATGTTTTACACACCCCTGACTCCCCTCTTGGTAGAGGGGACACTCATACTCTAAATACTTTCTTAACGCATATAAACTACTAAATACCACAAAATATAATTTAGACTACTACCCGAACAATTAAAGCTAGACTTATAAGTTTAATGTACACATTATTTAAGGCAACAGTTTCCCTAATAATAAGGAGGGAGTAAGGGAGGTGTTATTTTTTTCTTCAATTCTAATACTTAGTATTTGGCTTGGTCTACAGTGATACTTTATAGGTTTTTTCTATGCGGATTTTGTGTTTTACACACCCCTGAATCCGCTCTTGCTAGAGGGGATAGGCATACTCTAAATACTTTCTTAACTTATAGAAATCACCTTAAATAAGTTTTATATTTTTGTAGAAATTGGTTATTCCATGAGATTTTTTTGTTCCCTCCTAGTTTTTATCTGTCTTTTCAACTGTTCTAAACCAAAAACAGAACGTAAACAGCTTACCGACTTTATTCCTGAAAATTCTAAAATAGCCATTAAAATAGCGAATATCGAAAGCTTAAAAAGCAGTTTACAGAACAATAATTTAATTGAAATACTATCTAAAACAGATAGTTATACTATTCTATCTAAAAAATTAGCGCCCTTATCGCACATAACGACCAATACAGACTTACTACTATGCTTTTCAAAAGAAGATGATAGTATTCAATATACCGCTATTACTAAGTTAAATAAAAACACGTTTAATTTAGATACTTTAAAGCACTATACCGAAGAAAAACGCACTTACAAAAACAAAACAATTATTAAATCTCAACTAGAGGATATTATTTTTTATAACACTGTTATAGATAGCACATTAATTATTTCGTCTTCCAAAACTATAATCGACAACATCTACAACCCTAAAGCAACAAAAACAACATTAAAAGGGTTTAGCGCATCTACTAACACCAATGAGACGCTATCCATTGCTATAGATTCTAAAGATTCCTTTTTTACATCTTTTTTTATTGAACCGTCTTTAGCTTCAGATAAATTATTTGATAGGGCTATACTAGATGCCGAAATAGATCAAAACTCTATGTATTTAAATGGTGTAGTAAGGTCTACAGATTCCACATTAAAAATTATAGACATCTTTAAAAACACCATTGCTCAAGAAAATAAAATACAGCATATTACACCCGCAAATAGTAATGGGTTTCTAAGCTTTACTTTTGATGATATTGATACCTTTCATGATAATTTATCACATTATAAAAAAGCAGATACAACTTACAAAACGCCTACTCTTTTTAGTGATATTAACGAGATAGGTATTATTTATCAAGGTAACCAACAAGCCGTAGTATTAAATTCAGCAGATATTATTGCTACAGAAGATGCGTTATTAGGAGAACAAAATAAAATAGAGACCTACAGAGACTTAAGGATCTACAACTACAGTAGGCCAGAACTTTTTGCTGAAACTTTTTCACCGCTAATCTCTTATGATAATGCATCTAAATATTGTTTAATAGATACCTTTTTTATCTTTTCAGATTCTATAGACTTATTAAGAAACATCATTGCTAATTATCAAAACAAAACAACGCTTAGTGAACGTGATGATTACCAAAACACACTACCCTATTTAAGTGATGAAAGCTCATTACTATTCGTCATGACCCCAGAATTACTTAACACAGTAATTACTAAAAACCTTAACCAAGAGCATGACTTAAAATTAGATAACTATAATCTATCCGCAGTTCAATTTATTTACGACAACCATTTTGCTCACATGAATGCTATCGTAAAAAAGAGCAAGAAAAAGGTGAAACAAAATTCTGTTTCAGAAGAATTAAATATCACTCTAGAAAGCGACCTTTTAAATCCTCCTCAATTTGTCACAAATCATACCACTAAGGCTAAGGAAATACTTGTTCAAGACATAAATAACCATCTATACCTTATTTCTAACAAAGGTAAAACACTATGGAAAAAAGCACTTAACAACCCTGTTTTAGGTAAGGTAGAACAAATTGACATTTACAGAAATGGCAGACTACAATTGGCATTCGCAACACCAAACAAAATTTATGTTTTAGATAGGCATGGTAACGATGTAGCGCCTTTTCCTATTACCCTTAATGATAAAATTACACAACCGCTTTCTGTTTTTGATTATGATAACAATAAAAAGTATCGTCTTCTAGTTACTCAAAACCACCAAGTTACCATGTTTGATACTAAAGCTAAAATTGTAAAAGGTTTTAAATTCAAATCTGCCCATACCACGATAGAAAATCAGCCTAAACATTTTAGAATAGGTACCAAAGACTATGTAACACTTAAAACAAAAAACAAACTCTACATCCTTAACAGAAGAGGAAAAGAGCGCGTAACGCCAAAGTCAACATACCCCTATTCAAGTGCGCCAGTATTTCAATACAAAAACAAATTTACAACCACGACCTCTAATGGTAATTTAGTTAGTACAGACACCAAAGGCAATATCTCTAAAACCAACTTAAACCTAACGTCCAATCATTATATAGACGCCACAAGTAAAACCCTTGTTACACTTACTAATAACAAACTAACTATAAAAAGTAAATCTATAGACCTTGACTACGGCACTTATACACCACCTAAAATATTTTATATAAACAATAAAATTTACGTTTCGGTTACCGATATACAAGCAAAAAAAGTATACCTATTTGACAGCCAATGCAAACTATTACCAAATTTTCCTGTTTATGGAAATTCGGCCATTAGTTTAGATAACATAGACCATGACAAAAATTTGGAGCTCGTTACTAAAGGTGATAATAACAGTATCCTTCTATATCAAATAAACTAATATAGCGCAATTTAGACATAGAACCAGAGCAATAAGATACTTACATTTTATTTAGTAAATTTGCTATGAGAAAGAAAATTGAAAATATCATATTTTAACAAATGTTTACAGAATTATGGCTTTAAAAAAATACGCACTAAAATTTACACACATCTTACATTGTAGTATTGTTTTTTTAGCTACAAGTAATATGGTATACGGACAGCAATCAAAAACTTCAGAACTTTATTATTGGACAAACCAAGGAAAAGTGAAATTAACACTGGACCATGAAAATCATATTCTAAATGCAAAGAATATGACGTCATTCAAAAAACAGTGTAATGCATTAAGACATAAAAAAAATGATCATATCAACCGTATTGGTCATTCTGGGTTTATGATATATGAATCTCATAAAAAAACATCAAAAATAGATGTAATGCGTAGCTTACATCTTGAAGAAAAGAACTGGGATATACATCCAGGTCTAATTACTGAAAAAGGAAGAGAAGTATTTCCTACTGGAAAAGTTTTGCTGAAAATGAAATCTGGAAAATCTTTTGATTTGCTTGGCGATTTATTAGCCAAATATAAAATTTCAAGTATTGAATCACCTCGACCTAATGTATATACTGTAGAGGCAGATAAAGCTTCAGAATCAATAAAATTAGCGAATAAGATCTATGAAACTGGTTTGGTAGCCTTTTCTCAGCCAGATTTTCATATTGAGCTTATATTTAATAACGATCCATTATTCCCAGAGCAATTTCAATTGCATAACACTGGACAAACAGTAGAAGGACGTACTGGTGTCGAAGATATTGATTGCGATGCTTTGGAAGCTTGGGGAATTACCACAGGAGACCCTTCTGTAAGAGTGGCTGTTTTTGATGTAGGCATAGAAGATCACCCAGAATTGCGAGATGCTAATGGGAATAGCAAAATACTCGCAGGGTTTACTCCAGATAATCCAACAGGAAATGGTAGACCCGATGAGAATTTAGAATTTCATGGTATGGCTTGCGCAGGAATAATAAATGCAGCTCATGATGGTGTTGGAATACAAGGTTTAGCGCCTGATGTAAGATTGTTAGGGGCAAATATATTTGCAGCCCAAACTATTGAATCCCTCGCGTCATCATTTACTTGGGCAAAAAATAACGGTGCAGATGTTATTAGTAACTCATGGTCTTTTGGAGGAAGCGTATGTGGCGTAGAGCAAGATCCAGCTCTTGATGATGCTATTGAAGATGCTTACTTAAATGGAAGAAACGGAAAAGGATGTACCATTGTATTTGCTGTAGGAAACCAAAGAGCAACTAAAGATTGTATTGATTATCCAGCTAATTTAGAGAGTGTTATTGGTGTAGGTGCAATCACTAATTCAGGCGAACATGCTGTTTATAGTCAAGTAGGTGCTGAAATAGATTTAGTAGCTCCATCAAGCAATTTAATTAGTGCAAATGAAAATGTAAGAACCATTGATAGAGTTGGTAGTTTAGGAATATCGGGAGACGATTATTTTGAAAATTTTGGAGGGACATCAGCTGCCGCACCTCTAGTTGCAGGAACAGCTGCTTTAGTGTACAGTGTGAATCCAGATTTAACAGCAACTCAGGTAAGAGAAATTCTATATTCTACAGCTGATGATATGGGACCAAATGGAAGAGATAACACATATGGATATGGCCGAGTTAATGCGCACCAAGCAGTATTAGCAGCTCAGGCTTTATTAACTCCTGATCCTGTTGCAGTAAGTTCGGGCAATTTTGACTTTGGACCAAGTTCATCTGATATAGCGCCAGGATTTACTAAAGTAAATCCAAGAATCACTTCTGGGCCGTATCGCTGGGTTAATCCAGTAAATTTGAGAGCTAGAGAAAGAGGGATTAACGCTACAACAAGTAATCTAAACAGCGATTTTATTTTTAGTAATTCAGCAAATACATTTGCTATTGATGTTCAAAATGGAGCGTATGATGTAACCGTCACTTTAGGAGATCGTAGAAACAGGCATGATAATGTAAGACTAAGTGCTGAAGGAAATATTATAAATAATAACATTACCACAAATGCAGGTCAATTTGTAACCGAAACTTTTACTGTAACAGTAACCGATGGCGTATTAAGTTTAGAATTTTCTGATCAAGGAGGTACAGATCCTAATTGGACAGTTACAAGTGTAAGCTATACCCCTAGTACTCCCTCGACTCCAGTATCTAACACTATTAATTTAGGAAATGCATCTAATTCAAATGCCACTGCAGATGGTTGGAGATCAAATTTAGTGATTAACGAAACAGATGTATATACCAATAACTCTGGAAGCAGTCAGGAAATTACAGTTAATCAATTTAGTTTTTATGCACGCAGACAAGCAGATCCTGTTACACCATTTGTTGTAAGAATAAATAGAGATAATGATTTTACAGTATTAGCTATAGGAACAACACGTAATAGTAACGCGTATGTCACGGGGCAAAATAATGTTCCTTTTAGCACAAATAACACATCATTTGTTATTGCTAATGGAGAAACAATTGCTATAGGCTTTTTAGATGCTAATGCCAATGGAACAAGTAGTGGTACTGGTTCTGTAATACCATTTAGTTCGAATTCAGCGGACCAGGTTTGGTATTCTGGAGGGCCTAATGGGGCTGATACAGGAAGTATTCAGTTGGGTAGTGCGCCAACAGCAGGGACAAGAACAATAACCCGATTAAGAAGAAATTATCACTTTAATATTGATTTTACTACTACAACTTCAACAACTTCACAAAACAGAAGCGCTAATCTAGCATTAGAAGCGCTTGAAATTAATAGTGCGGGCTTAGTGAGCTTATCTTTGTATCCAAATCCAGTAGTATCTAATGTAAGTATTAAAGGAATTGCTACTGAAGATATCAAAGTTATTGAGATTTATAATATTTCTGGAGCTTTGGTAAAGCAAATCGATAGTGCTTCAATTGACGTGTCTGAATTGACTCAAGGGATTTATTTTGTACGTGTAATTTCTGATAAAATTAAGCACAAAACACTCAAGTTTGTAAAAGAGTAAACTACCTCGAAGCATTATATATACCCTGGCGGTGCCAATAAAATTGTTGTCATTCAGAGCGTAGCGAAAAAATCACAAGGAAACGTAGAAAAACGTTTATAACAAGGTGAAATACTGTAATTAGCCTAAATAATTCCTTCCCTTTAAAGGGAAGGTGGATGTAATGCTTCACAAAAAGCATTACATTCGGAAGGGTTATACCAATTTTGCTATAAAATGAGGTATAAATAATTTGAGTTATTTTTAAGTTTATATAGGCAAAAAAGCATGGTATAGCATTAGTTCAATGTCATTAAGTTAAGCTGAGCTCGATTTAAGAATCATAGATAAAAGTCAATAAATAGGCTAGATTCAACTTATAATTACGATGGACTAGCGCGCTAGTTTATCGTAATTTAAGGAAGAAGATGCGTGTTTAGTGGTTTTTAGCTAGAATTTAATACATTTCATAGCCTCTAAGAGTGATATAATATATTTATTTAAACTAAGCCTCTAATAGAGAGGTCTTTGTGATTTAACAATTAGTGTTCTTAGGACGAACTCAGGTTATTTTACTTGAAATTAGACGCAAAAAGGCACACTTTATCACGTAAATTTGAGGTACATATCGTATACCATTTAGATAACTCAAAAAAAACACCTGCGATTTCAAAAAAAAACACTTCAATCTCAAAGACTGAGATAAAATGGTTACTAATACATTTAACTTGCACTAAAATTTGGTAGTTAATCAATCTAACTCGACACAAATAAAAATATATCTAATTGATTATGAGACATAAATAAAACTTGTCAGGTCGAGCGCAGTCGAGACCTAATCGAAATAGCAATTTTCATCAACTCAAACTAACGTTAGCCTAGGTTCTTCTTTTTAAAACATACAATTAATTTTTGGCTATAAAACCCTATTAATTCTGTGTTATAAAAATCAAGCACTTATTGATTACTAGTACTATTAACACATCCATTAACATGACTATTAAAACACCTAAACGATACAACATAAACATATTGGTTTTTGGACTATTGTTGTTTTTTATAATTCCAACAGCACAAGCCCAAACTAAAAGAATAAAAAGACCAAAAAGTACGGTTGGCATTTCCAGTGTAGATCAATTTGTTAGAGAATCTTTTGATTTATATGATAAGGTCTACAAATACGATGGTTACGCCAAAGCTGGCACGCCTTTAAGCGATGACGACATCGACACTTTAGAAGATGCTTTAAGCGATTTAAACGGTTTGAGCAATAGTGCTCCAAATATTTTAAGCGATTTAGGTGATGGCAATGCACTACAAAAAGCAAAAGCCACATTGCAAATTAACAAAGCAAAAAAAGCATTACGATATAGTATAAAAACAGCAAAGGAACTGTTACTAAATCAAAGAAAAAGAGATAAAAAAGAGCCTGAAGATGACAACGAATCAAATAAAAATGAATCTTCTGGCAAAAAAGAAACACCTAAAAAAGAACCGGATACCTCAACTACACCAAAAAACACACCAACTGAAACTCCAAAAGAAGACAAAATTAGTTTCTGGATGAGCTACGATTTTGTACCGGGAAAAGAAGTGATCTTTTTTGATAATATGCAAGATGAAGATTATGGTGATTTCCCAAGACGCTGGGACATGTTAGGTGGGAATAGTGAAGTAGCACGATTTGGTAAAGAAAAAGTACTCCTATTCTATAGTAGTAACACTGAAATAAAACCGCTTTTTAAAGACAAAGACTACTTACCCGATACCTTTACTATAGAATTTGATATATATTTTGATGATTCTGCGTATAGAAGTAATTCCCAGTATCAAATTTTTCTTAATGATGATCACTATAATCCTTTAGACATCTATTCGTATTACCCTTTTCATGTTGGCTATAAAACATTCCAGTATGAAAACGCACATCACGAACAAATTAGAAATTTTAATGGTTGGCATCACATTGCTATTAGCTATAATAAAGGCTATCTAAAAATGTATTTTGATGAGCAAAAAGTACTAAATATACCACGGTTAGATTTTGTTCCTAAACAAATTCATAAAATTAAAGTTAAATATTCTGAGCGTAGAGATCATAAAAGAATATTGAGTATTAAAAACTTTAAAATAGCCAAAGGTGGCGGCAAACCTTATGCCCAAGTTATTGCAGACGGTAAGTTTGTAACCCATGGTATTTTATTCGATTCTGGAAAAGCCATATTAAAACCACAATCGGCAGGCGTATTAAAACGCGTAACCGATATGTTGATAGATAACCCCGATTGGAAATTCGAGATTGTAGGTCATACCGATTCTGACGGTGACAACACCAGCAACCTTACCTTATCCCAAAAAAGAGCCGAAGCTGTAAAACAGGCATTGGTTAACAGAAAGATTGATGCTTCCAGATTAACCGCTTCTGGTAAAGGTGAAAGTATGCCCATATCTAACAACAGTTCTGTAGAAGGAAAAGCTAATAATAGGCGGGTGGAATTTATTTTGAAGAAGTAATACCTAATAATCCATATAATTACGCCAAAATACGTGTTCATTTTTCCTCTTTCTTTATTGTGGCAACACTTACATAGCTAAGCTATGAAAACATCCCACAGCTTCAAAAGAGAAAAAAGCAACTGTGTATTTTTAGCATAACTTTATAGTTTATTTGGTATAATACCAATTCAACCATAAAATGGGACATATCAAAACCAGAGTTTCTATGTTAAACTAGCGCTTATACACCTCTCTAAACTCATAAAAGAAACGTTCTATTAAGCGTAAATCTTCGGTAACAATTTCGGCAACACCACGCATTTCTTGTTTAAAGTCTATGGCTTTATTATAGGAGGTGATGAGTGTTTTAGGTAACTCAACATCGATAAGATAATAGCCTTCTTTATCAGGTGTTATGGATATGTTTTTTACAGTGCCTTTTAAAACGCCAAACTCGGTTTCTGGAAAATTCTCAAGTTTGATATTTACCTTTTGTCCAACCTTTATTTTACCTGAATTTTGTGCCGGAGCTTTTAATTTCGCTATAAAGGTTGAATTTTCATTGGGAATAATACTAAACACCAAATCTCCCTGATTAACCGTTTGGTTGGTATTCCAATAATTTAAAAAAGACACATGACCGTTAATGTTTGATTGCAATATGTATTGTTGTTCCCAATCTTTTATGGCTTTTTTTAATTGGTTAAAGGATTGAATCACACTTTTAAGTAATGTCATTTCTTCTTTTACTCTATTTATTTCTGTACCCTTAGAGGTTTTATTAGCATTACTTATATTTTCACGTATTTGAGATATTAAAGCTTTAAAATTCTCATAGTTCCTATTGGCCTGTGCGAACTCAAGTTGCTTATTCTCATAATCCTGTACTGAGATAATCCCCTTTTCAAATAATTGTTTGTTCCGTTTTAAATCTTTTTCTTTAAAGGCTAACTCGGTTTTATTAATTGCCTTTTGTGCTTGCAGACTTTTAAGACGCCGTTTTAATTCTGCAATAGAATATGTATTCGCCAATGCTTCATTAGAAAATGGCTGCAACTCTTTATTAAGTTGGTATTGTATATAGCTATTTTCAAATAAGGCATATTGTAATTCTATATCTCCTAGAAATAATACTGGCAAATCATCTATAGGAAAACTAAATGCTTTATTTTTTATGGCTATGGTATCTATTATTGATTTTAAAGTGAACACATCCTTATAATTGGCTGTATTTTCTATAATAGCTAAAGGTTGTTGTGGCTTAACCTGTTGGTGATCTTCAACCAAAATGGCTTCTATTTTTCCTGTGATTTTTGCGTATTCTTTTTGTGGCGGGATTTGTGTCGTAATCAGTGCTTCAGAAACAATAATATCTGGATATTTTATCATCCACGAAAGCAATAATAACAACAGAACTAAAGCAAAAAACAAGACACTCCCCCAACGGATCATCCAATGTGGTACTTTGGTTAGTATCTCCTGTACTTCTTCACTTCTTAATTCTATGTCTTCTAAATTTTCTATAATTATGTTTATTTTTTAATGTGATAATGTGGCGATGTGTTAATTTGTTAATCTGACAATGGGTTGATGTGATAATGGGTTAATTTATTAATCTGACAATGAGTTGATGTGATAATGGGTTAATTTATTAATTTGCTGATGGGTTATTTATTTTTCTTTGAGGAGGCGATAATGGATGACAATAATTTCAGGATGACAACCAAATCCTCTTCGAGTCCATCAGGATTAGGATAATTTTTGGAATACTCGCATAGCTTTAACCAATAAAGTGTTTCGTTAGCTTCCTTATCTGCTATTTTTAATTTGTGAGTAAAATCTGCTCTACTTTCAGCACTTTGGGCTTCTCGAATATTTGCACCTACCGATGTGCCCGATCGCAATAACTGCTTACCAATAACATATTTCCTGTTTTCTTCCAAAAGTTCTGTGAACTCAATAATCTTCAAAGCAAATTGAAAGCTATTGTCTAAAATCACATTTTTTCTATTCATACTATTGTTTTAATGTGCTAATTATTTAATGTGGCTATGGGTTTATTTGTTAATGTGATAATGTGTTAATTTGTTTACACCACAACGAGTTGATGTGACTATTCATTTGTTAGTATTTTATATGTATTAATTTATTGATATGCTAATGTGACAATTATGTTAATGTTCTTATTTATGGGTTAATTTACTAAAATCATATCATCAAATTAATACATGCCTCTATTAAACTACCCTATTGCTCTATTAAAAAATACCAATAAATATTACCTAATTCACACATTATCATTATTTTAATTACTCCATAGTCACATTACCCAATTAATCTATTATCGCACTCCCATATCGTCACATTTTCTCATTAACACATTAAAATAATTATCATATTGTCACATTTGTTATATTACCACATCATCACAATTACCTCATTACCAAATTACCCAATTATCCCATCATCACATTTTTTTCATTATCACATTACCACATTGTCAAATTATCTCATTCTTTTTATTACCACATTGTCACATTAATTCCCCAATTCCAACTGGTTCTTCACCAAATGATAATAATCCCCTTTTTGTTTTACCAAAGTCTCATGATTCCCCACTTCTACAATCTTCCCTTTATCTAATACCACAATCTGATCTGCATTTTTTACAGTACTTAACCGGTGCGCTATAACGACTACAGTTTTATGTTTAAAAAAGGCATTTAGTTTTTCCATGATCACTTTTTCGTTATTAGCATCTAAAGCAGAGGTTGCTTCATCAAAAAATAAAACATCTGGATTTTTATAGACTGCTCTGGCGATTAATAAACGCTGTTTTTGCCCTGTGCTTAAGCCTACACCTTCGTTGCCTATTTTTGTATTGTACGATAAAGGCAAACTTTCTATAAAATCTTTAATATTAGCGACATCTACAGCATGGGCTAGTTTTTGTTTATCGACATAATCTTCACCTACAGCAATATTATTGGCGATGCTGTCATTAAAAATATAACCTTCTTGCATCACTGCACCACAAGCTGCTCTCCAGGCTTTTTGTGAGAACTGTTTTAAGTCGTGATTGCCTAATTGTAGGGTTCCTGAAACGGGCTCATAAAACTTTAATAGTAATTTCATTAACGTGGTTTTACCACTACCACTTGCGCCTACTATAGCGGTAACTTTATGTGCTGGTATTTCTAAGTCTAAGTCTTTTAACACCAATTGGTCTGCCCCTAAATACCTAAAGCACACTTTTTCCAGAGTAATATTAGCATCCTTTGAGATATCTGTAATCTTATGCTGGTTTAACTGCTCCTCATCATCTTTGCTATGGATTTCCGAAAGACGGTCTAATGATATTTTAGCGTCTTGTACTTCACGAATAAAATTAATGAGTTGTGCTATGGGTGAATTAAGTTGCCCTACAATGTAGCTTACCGCCAGCATAACCCCTAGTGTGATATCACCTTTTATTACCAAACTTGCAGATAATACTGTGATTAAAATATTTTTCACTTCGTTTATAAAACCTGACCCTACATTTTGGTACTGCTCTAAGGCTAAATTTTCTGTTGATATTTTAAATAGTCTGGCTTGTATAAATTCCCAACTCCAACGCTTTTGTTTTTCGGCATTGTGTAATTTTATCTCCTGCATGCCGCTTATAAGCTCGATAACTTTACTTTTCTCTTCACTTATTTGTGAAAAATTTTTATAATCTAAATCACGTCGCTTTTTTAAAAAGAGGGCGATCCATAAAAAATAGAGCATGCTTCCTATTAAAAAAATCCCAAATAGCATGATGTTATAGTAGGCTAGCACAAAGCTAAAGACTATGAGGTTGACCATAGAAAACAGCACGTTTAATGAAGACGTAGTTAACACCCGCTCTACACGTTCATGATCATTGATACGTTGTAATATATCCCCAGTCATTCGGGTATCAAAAAATGCGATGGGCAGGTTCATTAGTTTGATAAAAAAATCGGAGACCAAAGAGATATTAATACGTGTGCTTAGGTGCAGTAATATCCAGCTACGTATTACTTCTATAGAGGTTCTACCTATAAAGAGTGCCAGTTGCGCAAAGAGTACGAGGTATACAAAATGTAAATCTTGATTTTTAATCCCCACATCTACGATGCTTTGGGTTAAAAACGGAAATATAAGCTGTAACATACTTGCTGCTAAAAGCCCAATCACCAATTGCCATAAAAACTTTTTGTACTTAAACAGGTATTTAAATAAAAAGGGAAATCCAAGCGATGTGTCCTTAGCATTAAATGTTGTATCGTAAAATTTTGGTGTGGGGTCTAGTAATAAAGCAACCCCTTCTTCCAGAGTGTCGTTGGCATTATTGCCTATCCAATGTTTTAAAAAGGCTTCTTTTTGGTATGTTAAGAGGCCATGTGCGGGGTCTGAGACATAAAACGTGTTGTTTTTTATTTTATACAACACCACATAATGGTTTTTATTCCAATGTAAAATACATGGCAACGGTGCTTCCTGTAATTTTTCTAGTGAAATTTTAACGCCTAATGAGTGAAACCCCAACTGCTCTGCTGCATCACTTAACCCCATTAAACTACTCCCTACACGTGTGGTTTCGCTTAAAGCTCGTAGCGCTTCTAGCGAAATCACCTTATTGTAGTATTTGGCTATTATTTTTAAACAGGTAGGTCCGCAATCTTTATGGTCAAACTGTTTATAATGAGGAAATTTTGGCATTTTTTAAATACTCTGAAAAGTTCAAAGAAAAGATTTTAATACTTAAAAATCAAAATATACATCCCTAGAACCTATTTCTAAGATAGAATACTTAAAATTAATTCTATTAATAAATATACTAATTGTATCATTTCATACCATTTACGTAATTTAATTTCGTATAAATATTTTTGTCACTTTTACAATGAGTGTCACGCCTTAGCATGATGTATCGAGAAGCTGCAAACCTGTTCTCGATACATTTTTTATTTCGTTATCTCTTCATAAAAAACACTCGAACTGACATATGCGAAAATTTTAATCGTAAATCGTATCACTTAATTGTTAAAGAACCTTATTATGCTTAACAGTGTATCTGCTCGATATTCTCACGCAACAGAAAGCTATTTTTAAACAAAAAATTACTATGAATTATTTAGACCTGGCTTTAACAAATAATTTGTAGACAATGTATAGTATGACTATTAAAAGAATGACTTGAAAAAATTGCCAAACTACTAGTCCAATACTAAAATCATTTAATAAATTAGTTTTCATACAATTACTATTTTATTTTTTTCCTTTTTAATAAGCCCCCAATGAATTGAAAGGGATGTTAAAAACGAAATCCCCAAACAAACATATAATACAGGATTACTTATATTGTCTAATACCGTAGCTATTCTAAATGGTCTATCTGAAAAGAAATAAGCGATAAACATAAGCACCGTGCCAAAAGTTACGCTTAGTACTTTAACTAAATTCGAATATTTAAGAATAAAATCCTTCATCATGATGCTATAGCTTTAATAATAAGTCTATTATTAGTGTTAAATGTTACAGTTGTTTAACTTTTTCTAAATCCATTTCATATTAGAGACAAAAATACAAGCTCCAATAACTAATGAAAAAGACACCACCTGTACTAGTTTTTTAGTCTTTAACAAGCCTTTAAAGGAACATAAAAATATAATAAGCCCTACTATAACTGTAAGCGTTTCGGTAATACGTCTTAAATAGTACCAATGGGTGTGCGTTAATTGTTCGTTAAAACTATCATCTACTATTAAATCCTGAAATTCATAATCTAAAACAAATAAAACTAACAATAGTTTTACTGCTTCACTAAAAAAGAAGACATAAATAAAGTTAGCGTAAGCTATTGAAAACTCACCTTTATCGATATTGGCTTTAAACAGGTCTAAAACTATAAAGCCAATATAACCTATAATGCCTAATACTATACAAGAAATAAGTAATGCAATAGTCATACTGGTATAACTTGAGATGCCTATAATTTGCTGTAGCTCTTCGTCGAACATATTGATGATATAACTATTTTTTACGACACCAACAACAAGTGCATAAATACCAAAATATATGATAGTTTTTATAATGTTAGAAAACTCTTTTTCCATAATTAATTACAAATTAGATTCTATTAGTGCTGCTAATACTAATAGCGTAACAGGCCATAAAAAGCCCCTAAGTGTTACATTTTTAAAAGCAATAGTTTGTTCTCTTAAAATGCCTTTGTAGAATTGCCAACCTTCCAAACCTATTTTTGCAAACAACAGGAATGCAAAAATTTCCAAGGGTCCATGTAACATAAGGCTATAAGCTATATCCGATCCAGAAATATCTAGCAATAGAGCAGATTGTATAATTTCTGTTAACAGAAAGCCATTCCAAAACAATATAATGACAGTTAATAAACCGCCACTTAAATACCCGCCTATGGCTAGCAGCGCACCTACTGTTAGGTTATTGCAAAAAATGCTATAAAAATTCTCATGCTCACTCCCTATTAAATCTAAATTATCTATGCTAAAAGAAGTGCTATTTATAACCTTAAAAGACATAAAAGAGTATAGAGTTCCCAGACTTAATACAAGTAAACTAAGCACGAGTTGCCATGTAAAACGTTTTGTTATCATTACGATTTTAAAATATTAGCAATACGTTGTTCTAAAGTAGGATAGGCTAAATTCCCTTGAGAGACTTTGCCTCCAGACATCTCGTCTAACTTATTTAAGGCTGCTATGATATGCTCTTTACCTGCCAATGTTCCTGCATAGGCATCGGCTTCATATTCTAAAACACGCTGTGTTAAAGAAGATATAATCCAAATAGGTACTCCGTAAAAAATACCGCCTTTAATAGCATGCTGAAACGCTTCGTGTATAGGTAACTTTGCGAAAGTTATAGGAAACACATAAACTGAACAAAAATACCCTATCGCAATTGCCACAACAAAAGCTAAATAAAGTTTAAAAATATGGTTACGTTTTAGATGCCCCACCTCATGTGCTATTATCCCCTTAAGTTCATCAGGAGACATTTTTTCAACTAGTTCATTACTAAGTATAACTCCTTTGGCAAACTTTAAAATACCTATGGCGTAAGCATTGTTAAAATTTTTTGTATGAATATAAATTTTATTTCCAAATAATATGTCCTGATACGTTTTTTCATGATTTGTAGATCGTGATAATTTTTTGTCTCTAAAAATAATTATGGGCTTTAAAGCATAACCATAAATAGATACTAATACAACACCAATAAAAATAGATGTAAAAACAATTATGTTACCAAACATATCAACTACTTGAAAACCAATAACAAAATAGATAATAGCATAAAAAACATAAAGTACTAGCCATCTAAAAAGAAAATCTAGTATCATTGTCTTCCATGAAAAAAAATCAAAAAACTTTAACGTTCTTGTTGCTATGACTTGCATAATAAGTTCAACTACTATCTGTGCAAATGCAAATAAAAATGAAATAACAATTAAATCCATACTTAAAGTAATTTAAAAATGAGGGTGTAAAACACCCTCAAAAAATTATAAAGCTCCAACCCCTGCTCCTAATATTGTTCCAATACCTGGAGCTATTGCTGAACCAATGCCTGAACCAATTTTAGCAGCTGCCCATGTACCTGCTGCAGTTCCAAGAACAGCTCCAGTCGCTGTACTAGCACCTTGTACAAATGCCGCAGTTCCTTCTTTTCCAACCGCTTGCTTTGGAGCAGTACTTGGAGTGTCAACATTTCTTTGATCCTTTGCTTGCCTAATTCGTTCTGCTAAAACATACCCAACTTGAGCTTCAGAGGTCTCTTTAAGGGTTTGCGTTGATACTAATAATCCTACAGCTACTGCAAGATAAATAAATGATTTCTTTTTAATCATAATATAAAGGTTTAAAATACTACTGCTTCCCGCAGTGGGTTGAGGGTTGTCCTCGTTAATAAAATTTTTGTTTTTCTCGATTTAACTTTACTCATCTTAATATCTATTTATAACTAAATTGATATTAGCTCTAAAAAACATATACATCATATCCTACAACAACATGATTAATTAAATACGCTAATGCCAGTGTTGCTAAAAACAATAAAAACAGACAACATTTTATTGTGGTTCTTGTTTTCTTTAATTCGTGATGTATATCCATGTTTAATATAATTTTTTGTTAAAACAAGTGCAGCTTACACCGCACTTGTTTGCTGACTAGCTCAAAAATATTTCTCGTAAGAAATTATATTTGGCGGTGTAAAATTGCGGTAGATGAAACAGTTATCCTAAAGAAGTATGTCTACTTTTATGAATTCTGGGTCTATATTTATAAATTTGGACTGTTATAAAATATTCGATGCATTTCAAATTCTCTCTTACCATACAAATTCTAGCACTACTGATTTTTCAATCAAGTTTAGGTCAAAATGGTATTCCTGATTCATTAAGATATAGATCTTATCAACAGCTTAAAAAGGGGATATCAAAACATATAGACCACAACAATACCTTATGTGCATTATATACAAAAGCCTATGTAAATAAGGCAAAACAAGAAAGAGACACTGTTAAATTAGCTTTTGGCTATTTATTTAGCTCATATATTTCCAGTTCCAACGAGGTATTAGCATACGCAGATAGTATAATTAATATTACTAAAACACATACTGGTTATCAATTTCCAGCTTATGGCTATATGGTAAAAGGAAATTATTACTATGACAAGGGGGATGAAAAAAAGGCATTAAAGTATTATGCTGTTGCGAATGATTTTGCACTACTGCAAAATAATATTAGTCAACAAATAGAGATAAAGCAATTTATTGGGGGACTGTATTATTATTTTGGTAATTATAAAGAAGCACTAAAGATATTTAAGGAGCAACTATCGCATATAGAAAACAATCCTGATTCTAATTTTAATAATGAAATAGACTATCTAACAGTATTAGATGACATATCTGAATCCTATATGAGTGGAAAAATGTTAGACTCGGCTTTGATATATATTAAAAGAGGTATTAACAAAAGTTTAACCTATAACAATACAGAAATGTATGGGCGTTTTTTATTCAATAGTGGTGTTTATCACTATTCAATGAAAGATTATAATAGTGCTTTAGACAGTCTAAATAAAGTTGAACCCTTGTTAAAGAATTACAACGATATTTTAGCTTTGTGCTATTATTATAAAGCTAAAGTATATCAAGAAAACGATAAAGAAAAAAGTATTGATTATCTAAATAAAGTAGATTCCATTTACCAGATAAATAAAATATCATTATTCGAATTAAGGGACGTCTACAAAACGCTTTTTGACTATTATTCTAAAGAAGGCTCAGAACAAGAACAATTGGAAAGCGTCAAGAAATTAATTAAAATAGACAGCATCCTAGATGTAGATTTTAAGCATATCAATACCAATATCATTAAAGATTATGAAGTACCAAAACTTAAGGATGAAAAACATAAATTAGAACAGGAATTATCATACAAAGGTCAACAAAATAAGAGGGGCATAATTTTTGGACTAACTTTGTTAAGTATTTGTTTGATTGCTATACTATTACTTTACAAGAGACAACAACGTTACAAAAAACGCTTTAATGACATTATCAATCAGGTGCCTGAATATAATACTAAAGACTCCACACTAAATACTACAAAACCAGACAAAACCATAAATATTTCCGAAGAAGTTATTAAGCATATTTTAGAACAACTGGATGATTTTGAGACAATACATACCTTTAAAAACAATAACATTACCTTAAATCAATTAGCAAAAGATTTTGATACCAATACAGCTTACTTATCTAAAGTGATTAACCACTACAAGGACG
Source organism: uncultured Flavobacteriaceae bacterium (assembly GCA_947498845.1). Lineage (GTDB taxonomy): Bacteria > Bacteroidota > Bacteroidia > Flavobacteriales > Flavobacteriaceae > Jejuia. Next base: position 28,715 of record CANMLX010000016.1, read on the forward strand.
CTTCGTTTTCTAAATATCTAAATAACCTAAGGGTCGATTATGCAACAAACGCATTAAAGAACAATGCTGCTTTTAGGAAGTATACCATTTTAGCCATTGCAGATGAAGTAGGCTTTAATAATCCTGAATCCTTTTCTAAAGCCTTTTATAAAAAAACAGGTATTTACCCATCATACTTTATAAAGAAATTAAATGCCTCATAGTATAAAAAACAGGTCTAAATTTATAAATATAGATAACAACCTAGAATTATTAAAGTAAAACCACTCATATTTTCATACATTAGATATTCAACATAACAAAATACTCTTATGAAAAAAAAACAAACTTTAGGTAGTTTCACTAAATTTAAAATCAAAAAATCCACATTTATTTTAGGAGGAAACCCTTATCCTATTGATCCAGGTTTCCCTATAGAAGATGATGATCCTGACAGAAAAAATCTCACAAAACCTGGTTCTTCTGGTGTTTCGATTAGGCCTATTAGATAGTACAACCTCTTATAATCATAAAAAACGCTAAAGTATTTTACTTTAGCGTTTTTTCATGCATATTCCAACATAATTTAATACTATTGCAATTGGTATAACGTCCTAAACCATTATCATGATTTCGAGAAAAAACGCTGCCATTTCAAAATTTATCATCCATAAAGTTGGTAATAAGTTTAACGACACTAAAAATGCATTTTCAAGTAAGGAAGTCGATTTTGATGAGGCCAGTTACGATTTAATGTTACCGTTTTTGTTAAGACCATTTGGCAGCCAAGTACAAAGCTATCGCTTTAACCACCATGCCGATATTAGCCTAAACGAAATCAACAGTTATGCCACACAGTTGTTTAACGATGAAGCAGTGTTTACAGAAGTATCACAACATATTGTCACACATTTATATGAGCAGTCCAACTCTGCAAACATAAAAACAGGAGATGTTTTAGTTGTTTTATTTGAAGGCATTGAGTTTAGGGACATGACCACCAATGCCATTGGTATTTTTAAAATTGAAAACAAAATCAACTTCTTTCAAACCTACCTAGAAAATAACAGTTATGATGTATTGGTACAAAAAGGGATTAGTTCTAAAAAAGTAGATAAAGGCTGCTTAATTTTAAACCAGAGTGATACCGAAGGGAACATTATTTTAAGTGTAGACAATAATAGTTACGATGCCCAATATTGGATTAATCACTTTTTAAATATAAAATATGCCGACGATGCCAACAACCACACCCAACAGTATATAGAACTCTGTAAAGATTTTTCTACCGAAATTTTAAAAGCCGACTATGGCGCACAGGAACAAAACGTTTTTTTAGCTAAAACCATAGACCATTTTAAAGAAAATGAGATTGTAAATGTAGAACGTTTTAAAGAAGATATTTTTGAAGATGAAAAAAGCATTAGGCTTTTTGAAGATTATAAAAAAGTATATGAAGGGGAACAAAACGTAGTGATTAGGAATCAGTTTGATGTCGCCGAAGCCGTAGTAAACAAAGAAAAACGTAAAATAAAAACCGATATTAAGCTAGACACCAACATACAAATTAAACTGGACATTGACGCCCCCGATGCCTCCACAGAATATTTGGAACGTGGTTACGATAATGAAAAGAAAATGCATTACTATAAAGTATTCTTTAATGCAGAGGCTTGATGGCTTTTAGTTGTTAGTCGTTAGTCGTTAGTTGGTAGTACTTAGTATTTTAGTTTGCAGTGCTCAGTTGGCAGTGCTCAGTTTTCAGTTGGCTGCTTTCGATCATCCGTCATTGGTCTTTGGTCATCGGTCATTAATTGAGTGCTTAGTATTCAGTTTGCAGCTTTCGGTCATCGGTCATTGGTCATCCGTCATTGGTCATCCGTCATCCGTCATCTACCACCAGTCCAATTATCAATATTCAGTTTTCAATCTAACTTTTTATATTAGTAGTTCCTTTTAGCCAAAAACCAACAAAAAACCATGCAGCAACACATAAACATACTAATCGACAGACTAAACGATGCCTTTAGAGGGAAAACCTGGTATGGCATTTCTTTTATCGATAAAGTTAATGATATCGATTGGACTATTGTAAACAAAACGCCTTTTGAGTCGGCTAACTCCATTGCAAAACTTGTAAAACATTGTATGAACTGGCGGTATTTTGCTATCGAAAAATTAAACGGTAATGCCACATTCGATATTGAACTCAACACACCTCAAGACTGGACAGAAATTACCATTACATCTCAAAAAGATTGGACCGATTTGGTTACTGAACTAAAACGTACCCAACAAGGCATAACAACTATTCTAAGCACAAAAAACGATGCCTTTTTAGATAAAACTGTTCCTGGAAAACCTTATAATTTTCTCTATTTAATAGAAGGCGTTATACAACATGATGTTTATCACTTAGGGCAAATTGCTATTGTAGAAAAACTAAGTAGGTAGTTATTGGTTGATGGTTTTTAGTTGTTAGTCACTAGTTGGTAGTATTTAGTTGGCAGTACTCAGTGATCTGTTGGCAGTACTTAGCATTTAGTTTTCGATCATTGGTCAATTCGATATCACAAGTGTTTGATTTTCAAAACTATAACAACAAATCAGGTTATTAGAATTTAAATAGAAATCATGTTAATTTACCTGAGTTCGATTAATATCTAGATCTTTACTATTTTTGCTCGTATGATAGATCCTTACGATGATTTGTACTTTATGAAAAAAGCGCTTCAAGAGGCAGAATTTGCTCTTGAAAAAGGTGAAGTTCCTATTGGCGCTGTAATTGTAATTGACAATAAAATTATTGCACGAGGGCATAACCTCACAGAAACCTTAACCGATGTCACCGCCCATGCCGAAATGCAAGCCATAACAGCAGCCGCAAATTTTTTAGGTGGAAAATACCTTAAAGGCTGTACCTTATATGTTACGTTAGAGCCTTGCCAAATGTGTGCTGGAGCGTTGTATTGGACTCAAATATCCAAAATAGTATATGGTGCAAGAGATTTAGAACGTGGGTGTATTAACTTAAACACAAAACTACATCCTAAAACAAACATTGTGGGAGGTGTTATGGAAAAAGAAGCGAGTGAAATGATTAAGCATTTTTTTATTACTAAAAGAAACTTAAACTAAACATTTTTTACCTTTGATTTTCTCGCATTTTATCTAAATTCTCTTTGGTTAACATATAATCCTTAATGTCTTTGTCTTTCCAACGGTAATAAGCGAATAAGGGAAACACGATAAAAAACAAAAGCATCACACCAAAACCAATAAGTTTTTGTGAGTAGTCTACAGATAGTATAAGGCCTGTTAAAATTAATCCAAAAGCTATTAAAGCCAGAATAAGAGTTAGATACTTCATTTTACAAAGATAATAAAGAACTTACGTTTTAAAACTAAAGCCCCAATGTAGGTAAATGTTTTACTTTATGGTAAGTTAGTGCCGCTGTAATACAGCTTGTTAATACCTCTTTAGGAATAGCATCATTTAATTCGAAAACTATAGCTCTAGAGCCTTCAAACGTTAATATATCTTTATACAATAGCCTAAAAGTAGGCACTAATTTACTAGTACATTGAAAGTACATAGCATATTGTGTTTTTACCTTAGATTTCCAGTTTATTCTAATAGTACTGCCGTATTTTGTAAGGTAGCTTGGTTCTCCCCATTTTAAAGTTTCTTCAAGAGAAGCAACAGATTCTAGACTATTAGCTGTGGCTATAATTAGCGTTCTAAGATCTTCAAGTTTTTGCCTCACATTATTAGGATAAGTATTAAAAACTTCTGTAACTTTTGGGTTGACAATTAATTTTAAATCTTTCATTAATGAGTTACATTTATTAGTTGTCTTCTGTAAGCTGTTAATAATTTAGATTTAGAAATATAACCATAATATTTCCCTTGCTTAATTACAGGTAAATTCCAGGCGCCTGTAGTTTTAAACTTTGCCATAATAGCACTCATAGAATCTTTATCATAATTAATAATATCGGCATCAGCTTTCATAAGATTAGCAACATCTACTTTATCATATAAATCCTTGTTAAACATAATATGTCTAATATCATCCAAACGAATAACGCCTAAAAATTCATGCGCTTCATTAACTACTGGAAAGTGATTTCTTGAAGATTTTGCCACGGCATTTTCCAAGATTTCTCCCAATTTCATTTCAGGATTGAGCATTATAAAATTCGTTTCAATCACCTTGTCAATCTCAAGCATCATAAGTACATTTTTGTCTTTATCATGTGTAATAAGTTCACCGCGTCTTGCCAATTTTAAAGTATAGATTGAGTGAGACACATAGTATTTAGTGATAGCGAATGATATGGCAACAACGAGCATTAATGGTACAAATAATTCATAGCCTCCTGTAATTTCAGCAATTAAAAAAATTGCAGTAAGTGGAGCATGCAACACCCCAGCCATAAGACCAGACATACCTATTAATGTAAAGTTAGATTCAGACACGTGAAAATCCAATCCTAAATTATTAATTACTTTGGCAAAAGCATTACCAAGAGTGCTACCCATTACTAAGGTTGGGATAAAAACACCACCAACGCCACCTGCTCCAAATGTTGTTGTCATGGCTATAGCTTTAAACAACGCAATTCCCAAAAGAAGTGCTATAACAATCCAGATGTTATCTAAATTTAAATTAAAAGGGGTATAGCCTATAGCTGCCAAATGATCGCCTTTTAAAAGATTATTCATAACGCCATACCCTTCACCATGAAGTGGTGGTATAATGTACAACATTGTACCAATAGCAAGCCCTCCTATTAAAAGGCGTTTAGCACGACTTTCAAACTGTTTAAAATAATTAGTGATTCCAAAAAATACTTTTGAATAGTATACAGACATAAATCCTGTGACTATTCCTAAAAGTGTATAAAAAACAATATCATTAATTTCGAATTTGTCGGTCAATTCAAATCGTAACAACACATCTGTTCCTAAAAAAAAGTAAGAAGTAATTACTGCTGAAACCGATGCTAACAATAAAGGCACTAAAGATGCAAAAGCGATATCTAAGCTAAAGATTTCTATAGCAAAAACTATGGCTGCAATAGGGGCTTTAAACATCGATGCCATAGCACCTGCTGTGGCACAACCAATAAGCAGCATTCTGGTTTTTGTATTCATATGAAACAGTCTAGCTGCATTAGATCCTAAAGCTGATCCAACACTTACTGCAGGCCCTTGCAACCCAACAGAGCCACCAAACGCTACCGTTAAAGGCGCTGTTATTAATGCTGCATAGATGTTATATCTTGGAATAATCCCGTTTAACTTAGAAATAGCATGAAGTGTTGTAGATATCCCATGACCTATATGTGTTTTTAACCAGGTTTGTTTAATAATATAGACTAATAGCAACCCTATTATGGGTAGAATAAAATAGAATGAATGGTAATCTTTAAACACATAGGAGTCAAAATAATAACTAATTGCATGGGTAAGGTTTTTTAGTACTACAGTACCTATTCCTGCTAAAAACCCCACCAAAATACTTAAAAGATATACAAATTGCTGCTCTGAAATGTGCTTGTACTTCCAGATTAAAAATTTGCGTAAAATGCCTTTAAAACTCATAGCGGGTATATAAAGCTAATAAAAAATCCTGCAATAAGCAGGATTTAGTTTTATGATTTTATGTTAAGCTTTAAGCTTAATTCTTCTAATTGTTCATCATCAATTGGCGCAGGCGCGTCTATCATAACGTCTCTACCTGAGTTATTTTTTGGAAATGCTATAAAATCGCGAATGGTTTCTTGTCCGCCCAAAATCGCAACTAATCTATCTAAACCAAATGCTAAACCGCCGTGTGGAGGTGCACCATATTGGAACGCATCCATTAAAAATCCAAATTGCGCTTTGGCGTCTTCTTCACTAAACCCTAGATAGTCAAACATTAAAGCTTGTGTTTCTTTATCGTGAATACGAATAGAACCTCCACCTATTTCATTACCGTTTAAAACCAAATCGTATGCATTTGCTTTTACCGCTCCCGGATCTGTTTTTAGCAAGTCTATCTGTCCTGGTTTTGGAGATGTGAATGGGTGATGCATTGCATGATAACGTTCAGTCTCTTCGTCCCACTCTAATAGCGGGAAGTCTATTACCCAAAGTGGCGCAAATTCGTCTGGATTACGTAAATCTAGACGTTCTGCCAACTCCATACGTAAGGCGCTTAGCTGCGCGCGCACTTTATTGGTATTTCCTGAAAGCACACATATTAAATCGCCTGGTTTGGCCCCAGTTACTTCTGCCCATTTAGCTAAATCGTCCTGATCGTAAAATTTATCTACCGAGGATTTAAAACTACCATCTTCATTACAACGACAATAAACCATTCCCAATGCACCTATTTGTGGACGTTTTACCCAATCGATTAACTTATCAATTTCTTTGCGTGTGTATTTGTTACCTCCAGGCACTGCGATACCAACCACTAATTCTGCCGCGTTGAATACCTTAAATTCTTTATGTTGTGTTACGGCATTTAATTCCCCAAACGCCATCCCAAAACGAATGTCTGGTTTGTCATTACCATACAAACGCATCGCATCATCATAAAGCATTCTTGGAAACTTATCAATACTTATACCTTTAATTTCTTTGAGTAAATGGCGCGTTAACCCTTCAAAAGCATTTAAAATGTCTTCTTGGTCGATAAATGCCATTTCACAGTCTATTTGTGTGAATTCTGGTTGCCTGTCGGCACGTAAATCTTCATCTCTAAAACATTTTACAATCTGAAAGTACTTATCCATACCTCCCACCATAAGTAATTGCTTAAATGTTTGAGGAGATTGCGGTAAGGCGTAAAATTGACCTTCATTCATTCTAGAAGGCACTACAAAATCACGAGCACCTTCTGGTGTGGATTTTATTAAATAAGGTGTTTCTACCTCAATAAACCCTTCTTTAGACAAATAATTTCTAACTTCCTGAGTTACCTTATGTCTAAATATTAAACTGTCCTTAACAGGATTACGACGAATATCTAAGTAGCGATATTTCATACGTATATCCTCGCCACCATCTGTATCATCTTCAATAGTAAAAGGAGGGGTTAAGGCTTTGTTTAAAATGGTTAATTCGCTTACTAAAACCTCAATATCTCCTGTTGGCATATTAGGGTTTTTAGATTCTCGCTCTATTACAGTTCCTTTTATTTGAATAACATACTCTCGTCCTAATTTTTGAGAGCTTTCTAAAAGTTCTTTTTTGGATCTTTCTTGATCAAAAACCAGCTGCGTAAGTCCATATCTATCACGAACAACCACCCAGTTAATAGCTCCTAAATCTTTAACTCTTTGTACCCAGCCAGATAGGGTAACTTCTGTATTAATGTGTGAAGCTCTTAATTCTCCACAGTTATGACTTCTATACATCACTAAAAAATTGAATTGCAAATTTACATAAGTTAAGTGATTGTCACGCTATTTTAATATTTAATTATAGCGAAATCCCAAATGAATTTATTATGTCAAAAAATGTCATTTAAAATTTTATTACAACATAAAAGAACCTTAGTTATAACGCTGCCTATTTTTCTGTTTATATAATTCCTAAACACCTAAAAATAAGTTTATTCCTACGTAAATGCGTAAAAACAACTAATTCACTAATATTTTAAGTAAAAAAATCATTTTTTATCATAAATTTTAGATAAAAAAATCGGTGGTACTTCATTTTTTTTTAACTTCAGTGCAGCAATTAGCCAAACTCTCAATATTTTTTTGGTTGATGTAGATGCAGTTGATAAAAACCCATCCCAAGGATGGTAATAATTTACATATTTAAAACGCGATATTTAAAGTTAGATGTTATAATTATAACTCAAATTATACATGTTGATATTTTATCGACAGTAAAAATTTTTTTAGTTAGTAGTAGTTAGTTTATTTAGAGGCAGGTGCTCCTTTTGGTCACCTGTTTCGTTTTTTACACCTTTTTACCCACTTTATGCAATAGAAAATTTATTATACCAATTCTACCATAAAATGCGACATATAATTCGTTTCTTTTACATGATTTCTGCATTAAAAAAATAAACCATAGCTAAGGCTATGCTTGATTTTTATGCTTTGAACTCCTGTAAAATAACTCAAATTATTTATACCTCATTTTATAGCAAAATTGGTATTACATCTTGTAACTACTGCAAATACTACTGCTTTGCTGCGTTTTTTAATTTCATTCCCAAATGAATTTACTGAGTTAAAAAGTGTCTTTTGAAATGCTATCTTCAACATAAAAAAGAACCGTAACTACAGCTATGCTTATTTTTTCTGTCTCGTATAATTCCAAAATCCATCATTTTACTTTACAGTATTTTAATTTAAGAATTGGTATTAATTTGAATTTAAACACAGCTTTTGTGCATGATCCGTTTTTTGAGAATACTATTTTTTAAAACACAGAGACCTCTCTATTAAATACTTAATCTAAATAAAGGTGAGTTCGACATTAAAATTACTGACAATAAGAATCTTACGATTTAACTCAATAAAATCGCTATTATTATTTTTCATAAAAACAAAATTAAATAGTATTCAATTTTGTCCTTGAATTACCTAACTTCTACAGAAATGACATGATATTGAAAATCAACAATATGACTATAAAAATAAAATTAAGTTACGTCAAACTCACCTTAAATAAGTGTATTCACCCTTAGAATCTATGATTCTTAAATCAAACTCAGGTTTTAAGGATTATAAGGTTACATTAAATGTGAATTTTAATGCGATATTATCTGACAAATTAGGCAAATGATAGGCGCCATATCTATAGGTAAAGCTTAAACCAAATCCAAAAAACAGTTTATTAAGTTCTAATCCCGATTCGGTATATCCTTTTTCTAGTGAACTAAAATTTATATTTTCATGTTGATCAGGGTTTTGCATATCTCCAATTGCGTACCTAGTAATTAAGACTAATTCTGGTTTAAATCGTAATGAAATATCAAAAGGCTTTAAACGATGTTTAAATTGTATTGTAGTGAATTTGTCTGAGAAAAACTCATTAAAATACATGGTTTCAAAACTTGTTATTCCTGCTACCGAAAAGCGTCTCATAACACTTTCCTTGTTAATATTATTAGGGTATGCATGATATAAATGCGTAAGTGGTGTGTTTCCTTGAGCTATGCCCGAAACCAGTGTTAACTCTGAACTGCTTTGGTCATGATAAACAAAATTATGTATGAGTTTAAAGTCTATTTTATAAAAATTAAAATCACTCTTAAAAACATTTTTAAATCCTTTGGTATATTGTAATGTAAACTTAGGAAAAGTTTCTTTTAGTTCCTTTTTTCCTTCTTCTTTAGAGGCTATTATATTAAACGGACTCCATTGTAATGCTACTACAGAGGTGCTTATATTAAATTGGCTAAATGCTTTGTTGTTTACAATAAAATTATAGTTATAGGTAGGATCTATTTTACTCGTTGCAAATTTTGATTGCAATGATAATTTGGGACCTAATTGATGCTCTAAAGCTATGGCTTTGGTTATATGCTTATGAAACAAGCTAATATTTAAAAGTCTGGGTTCAAAAAATTGAAACAAACGTTTATCTGTTAAGAATGCAGAACTTCCTGTCTCTATTAAATCATCTGTATATGATAAGTTTAACCAGGTATTGGTTTTTTCTGCAAGTCTATATCCACCACCTATACTGTACTTAAATCTATGGTCTCTAAATCCATAAACTAAATAAGAATTAATTTTAAGCTTTTTAGAAAATTCGTCACTGGTTATTCCTCCTAAGCCTGTTCTTAAAGCTTCATATTGATTATATTTAATAAGATATCTTAGGTCGAAATCAAAAAACTTGGTAGGAAAATAACCGTTGCCTATATGCTTTATAAAGGCTTCTTTTTTTATGGAATCTTGTACTGCACTTTTCTTTTTTAAAATTGCTTTTTGAGAGTTAGCAAAAAACGAGCCTAAAAAAAAGAAGCAAAGAGCACAGAATCTTGTCATTAGAATGTATGAGAGCTAGGGTTTTGTTTGAAAAAAAAGAGCGACAATTTTGTCGCTTCTTTAGTTATACTGTCATGATCTCTTTTTCTTTATTATCAAAGATATCATCTACTTTTTTAACGTAAGTATCTGTCATTTGTTGCACGTCTATCTCAGCGTTTTTCTTAACATCCTCAGAAACGTCTTCTGCTTTTTTAATATCATTATTAGCGTCTTTACGCGCGTTTCTAATCCTAATCTTAGCATCTTCAGCTTCAGATTTCGCCTGTTTTGCAAGATCTCGTCTACGTTCCTCGGTTAATGGAGGTACATTTATAATAATACTTTCTCCATTATTCATAGGATTAAATCCAAGATTAGCTATCATAATACCGCGCTCAATTTCTTGAAGCATGTTTTTTTCCCATGGTTGTACCGTTATTGTTCTACCATCTGGCGTGTTTACGTTTGCTACTTGAGACAGAGGTGTTTGAGTACCGTAATAATCTACCGTAACACTACCAAGCATTGCAGGACTTGCTTTTCCTGCTCTAATGTTAGACAATTGCTTTTCTAAGTGCTTTAATGCACTATCCATTGATTCTTTAGTTGAATCTAATATAAATTGTATCTCTTCGCTCATGATTTAAATTTAATTTCAAAAAACGTTCAAAAATTACGCCACGTTTATATATTAACTTCTGTTCCTATATTTTCTCCCGAAACAACTTTAAGTAAATTTCCTTTTTTATTCATATCAAAAACAATAATAGGCAATTTGTTTTCTTGGCTTAAAGTAAAAGCCGTAGTATCCATAACTTTCAATCCTTTTTTCAAAACTTCATCAAAAGAAATAGAATTGAATTTAACGGCATTACTATCTTTTTCAGGGTCTGCATTATAAATACCATCTACACGAGTTCCTTTTAATATCACATTAGCTTCAATTTCAATAGCACGTAATACGGCTGCCGAATCTGTTGTAAAATAAGGATTTCCTGTGCCCCCACCAAATATAACCACACGGCCTTTCTCTAAATGGCGCATTGCTTTTCTTCTAATAAAAGGTTCTGCCACTTCGTTTATTTTTATAGCAGTTTGTAATCGCGTTGGTACATTGGCATCCTCAAGAGCACTTTGCAAAGCTAACCCATTAATAACGGTAGCTAGCATTCCCATATGATCACCTTGTACACGATCCATACCATTGCTGGCACCAGACACACCTCTAAAGATATTTCCTCCTCCAATAACAATGGCTACTTCTACACCTTTGTTGGTAATTGTTTTTATATCTTCGGCATATTCTGCTAATCGTTCGGGATCAATACCATACTGGCGCTTCCCCATTAGTGCTTCTCCAGAAAGTTTTAATAGTATTCTTTTGTATTTCATTGTAGTGTTTTGAAGTTTAGCAAAACTACACATTTTTTTGAGTAAAATCGAAGTGATATCAAGTAAAATAGATAGACAATTGAGGTTTTTGGTATTTAAGTTTCACCTCGTAACCTTTAATCTAAACAACTCAGATAATTAGCAAGACACAGTTACTATTACACCCTGCTTAAACAGATTATGGTTTAAGCAAACAACTAACTAAACACATAAGTTGCCAACTATTAATCATTTGTTGTTATAAGTTTCCTGTAATAAATTTAATTTTATCTCATAAATTAAAAGCTAATAAACTAGATTTCTACTTAATTATGAAAATAAAAAATACAGCTATGTTAAAACTAGTAATACTGGTCTTAATCATTACACCTTATTTAGGATATTCTCAAGAGGTTATCGACATTAACTTGGATATTGAACATTCTGTTAATGGCATTTCCGAATTCGATAGGGCAAAGTATATCATATTACACGCGGGTATTAATGATAATGAATGGCCAAATGATCAAATGAAAGATCAATTTTTAACAGATTATGATGTCTATCTTGGAAGAAATAATGGTTCTCTACCTTGGGTTCTTTCGCAAACTGAAGAGGACCCAAATAAACCTGGGTGGCCTAGTGTAAGTGATCTTGAACAAGAAGGTCAAAAAACAAAAGATAATTATGCTAACAACACAAGTTTACACAAGTACGAGAGTAGAATAGCGCGTTACATGATGGGTGGACAGGAGTTTATGTATCCTACGCCTAACAACGAAATAGGCCCTAATGGTAAAAAATGGACCATGATAAAAGACGGGTATAAACCATTAGCAGAATATTATGCTCAGTATTTTAAAAACTTTTTTGGTAATGGAGGCACTAGTGGACAGCCTTTTCCTACTTATATAGAGATAATGAATGAGCCATTTGTAAAAGCAAATAAGCTAGGTACTACCCGAGAAAACTTAACCGAGATGCATAATGTTATAGCTAAGCGTATAAAAGAATTAAATCCCGAAGCTAAAATTGGTGGTTATAGTGCTGCACATCCAGCATACGAAGCTAACAATAATAATTTTGCTCATTGGGAAGGTAATTGGAAATTATTTATAGATAAAGCTGCCGAAAACATGGATTTTTTATCGCTTCATCTTTACGATAATATACAACATGATCAAGGGCAATATAGGGCAGGTAGTAATGTTGAAGCCATCTTAGATATGGTTGAACATTATCAAATGATAAAACTAGGAAAACGTAAACCATTTTGCCTATCAGAATACGGCAATTTAAATACAGAAGGAGAACTTTACACAAAGGAACGTGACTGGGATAACTTACGCTCTTTTAATAATATGATAATGCAGTTTTTAGAACGTCCCGATATTATTGAACAAGCATTACCCTTTATGATCTTACAAGCCAATTGGTGGAAGCCTAACCCAGATAAAGGACAACACCCAGATGCTAAATATGCACACCGTTTATTGAGACAAAAGAAAGAATTAGAAGGGGAAACAGGTGACGAATGGGTGTACACAGAGTTAGTTAAATTCTTCCAATTATGGTCTAACGTTAAAGGAAAGCGAATAGATGCCAAATCTAGTAATTTAGATATACAGGTGAATAGCTATGTAGACGCAAATAAAGCATATGTGATTATTAATAACTTACTTGAGCAATCACGAACTATAGATTTAACAACTAATGGTTTAGGTGACGCTAAAATCGAATCTATATTAATAAAGCATTTACATGCAGAAAATGCCAGAGTCCCTAATTTAGACGAAACTACCGTAACTAATTTAAACAGAGTTAGCATAGGTAAGCAAGCCACTGTGGTTCTTGAATACACATTTGATAAAACTCTTGAAGTTCCAGAAACTTCAGAAGAAAAGAAATATTTTGCGACTACCTATAATCAAATTATCGATGCAAATAAAGACATTAGTTTTGCCATAAATAATGTAGATGTAAGCAGTACTTATGGAGAAGCTATGTTACGTATTGGAATGGGTAGACTTCATGGAAAATCGCTTAAACCTATATTAAAAGTAAATGGTACTGTTGTCGAAGTTCCCGATAATTGGAGAGGAAACGATCAAGGTAGCAGAGATACTTTTTTTGGTGTTTTAGAGGTAGAAGTTCCTTATAATTTATTACAAACAAACAATACTATAACGCTTAACTATCCTGATGCTGGAGGTCGCGTTAGTAGTCTGGCAATGCAAGTAAAAGGATTTAGTAAACAAATCACCAGAAGTAAAGAGCAGTTTAGGTTGGCACAGAATAACTTTTCTATACAAACAAGCGGAGAATCTTGCCGTGATACAAATAACGGCAAACTAACAATAACAGCATTAAAAAATTTCGACTACATAGCAACGTTAAGTGGTAATAATACTAACAAGAATTTCACTCAAAGTACTTCTTTTGAAAATCTTGCTCCAGGGGATTATGAATTATGCATAGTAATACCCTCGCAACAAAATTATGAACAATGTTTTGATGTAAACATTCAAGAAGTAGAACCATTAGCCGTGACAAGTAAAATAAGTAGTGATAAAAAAACAATTACATACAACTTAGAAGGAAGCGGTAGCTACACCATAGATTTTAATGGTGAGCGTTTTACTACTAAAGAGTCTTCCATCGAGTTGAGCTTACAAAAAGGTAGTAACTCCATAGAGATTAAAACAGAGAAAGAATGTCAAGGAAAATTTAAAGACACGCTTTTTTTTAATGAAATAGTAGGTTATCCAAATCCCTTTAATAGAGATTTGACCATAGACCTAGGATTAGATTCATCGGGAACTGTGAGACTATATAATACTTTAGGTGTTTTAGTTTATGAGAAAGCACACAATCCGTTAAATCACAAAATACATTTGGATACCAATTTTTTAAAAGAAGGTATTTACGTTTTATCGGTAAAAACACCATCATCAGTAAAAAACATAAGAGCAATAAAAATTTTAAAATAAAAAATTATGTCAAAAATATATATTTATACAAGCATTTTATTAGTAGCAACATTAGTACTATTTAATTGTGGTGGAAGCGATTCTGGAGGAGATGATGATGGTGGAAAAATACTAGCCCCTACAGCATCTACCTTAATCTCACCATTAAACCACGAAGAGTGTAATCAAGGCAATGTAGTTTCTGAAACAGAAAGTAATGTGAAGTTTGACTGGTCTGGTTCAGACAATACCAATAGTTACACTTTAGTACTCACAAATCTTAATACTAATACCTCTCAAGAAAGCATAACTTCAGATAAATCGATAACTATAAAGATATTGCGAGGCGTTCCATATTCGTGGTATGTTATATCTAAATCTAAAAAAACCGTTGAAACAGCGACTAGTGAAACGTGGAATTTTTACAATGCAGGAGAAGGCGTTAGTAATTACGCGCCGTTTCCAGCTGAGGTGTTAAGTCCCAGCTCAGGAGCCATTATTTCGGGAAATACAGTATCGATTAAATGGAAAGGGAGTGATATAGACAATGATATTTCCGCTTACGATGTATATTTAGATACAGCAAACCCTCCAAGTAAGTTACAACAAGCAGATGTAACAACCGAGGAACTTAGTAATATTTCTATATCGGCAAATACTACGTATTACTGGAGAGTAGTATCTAAAGACGAAGCTAATAATACTTCAAAATCTCAAATATTTGAGTTCACAACAGAGTAAGTTAAGTAAACTACCTTGGGGCAAGCCACGGAGCATTTAAATCTCGATTATTGCGTAAAATGTATATTAATAACCATCTAGAAATTAGTTTTTTAGATGGTTATTTTTTGGGCACAACATATCAAGTTATACGATTTACGATTAAAATTTTCGTATATGTTAGTTCGAGTGTCCCAAACTTGCTTCGGGATATATCGAGAACAGGTTAGCAGCTTCTCTATACATCACGCTAAGGCGTGACACTCAAGAAATGACAAAAATATTTATACGAAATTAAATTACGTAAATGGTATTAATAGTGTTACAGCTAAATATTATATGTTATTTTATATTGATTTAGCTATACCTCTAAAAAATAAAAACGGTATTAAATTGAGACAAAGTACTAAAAACAAACATTTGTTATATCGTTTATCAATTTCATAAGTTGCCTAACAAAGAACATATGTGAGGTGCTATTATATGCTTTGTTTATAATTTTATGAACTATTAAACTTTACCAAACAAAATATCATGATAAAAACTTTAAACTTTTTAAAAAAAACACGTCTTCTTGTTTTTTTATTAATTAGTATTGAAATACTAGCACAAGATGTAAATGTTACAATTGACATGAACTGTCAGCGATATTTAGGAGAAGTATCAGAATTAGATAGAACTAAGTATTTCTCAATGCATAGTAGTAGTAATGACGTAGAACATACTACATTTAAAAACGATTATAATGTAACTGGAGGTCGTGGTTTTTGGGGACCCTATAGTTTTGCTTTAAATAGAACAGGAACAGTAGGATCTTACCCTGCAGAAAAAAATGGTAACGATAATTTAAAAGAAGTTAAAAAAGGTTTTGTATCTACAGAGCATCCCAGAAATGCATTTATAGATGGTATAGATGTTACAAGTGCAGGTAATTGGGCTGTCGAGTATTTTAAAGACTTTGTAGATCAAGGAGGTAGAAACGAGTTTTTTGAGTTAATGAATGAACCATTTGTACATGCAGATGATTTCTATACTGGGGGTTGGAATAATGATGAGAACAACAGAATAAAATTACAAATGGCACAAATGTATAATGAGGTTGCCAAACGTATCCATGAAACACCAGCTCTTGATAATATGAAAGTGATAGGCTATTCAAGTGCATGGCCTTCAATGGAACTTAATGATTTTGGACATTGGAACGATAATATGAAAATGTTCATGGACATCGCCGGGGAAAACATGTATGGTTTTTCTACTCATTTATACGATGGGATTAATGTTACGGGGCAAGATACCAGACGTTCGGGGAGTAACTCCGAAGCTATATTAGACCTAATCGAAAATTACAGTTACACCAAATGGGATGTAATTAAACCACACGCTATTACAGAATATGGAGGTATCGAATCTGGATTTGGTGATGATTATAGTGCCTTAGCCAGTGTACAATCTGTACGATCTATCAACCATATTATCTTTAACTTATTAGAAAGAGAGGATCGTCTCGCTAATTCCATTCCTTTTATAACAGGAAAAGCGACATGGCACATCACCGAAGCTAATAATTATCAACCCTATGTTCCTGCACTATTTATACCAACAAATATAGGTGAGCCCAATCCTGCTGGTTGGCAATACTCTTCCAAAATTCATTTTTATGAGCTATGGAAAGACGTAAAAGGAAAAAGAATACTGATTAAAAGTGATAATCCAGATGTACAAACACAAGCCTTTGTAGATGATAATAAAATGTTCGTTGCATTAAATAACTTGGATGATGCTACGCAAACAGTAAACTTAACCACACTATCAAGTATAGCCGGTTTAATGGATATAAAAATTAAAGCGCTTAAAATTTATACTGATGCAATGCCAGAAATGACAATTGAAACAACCACCTCTGCCCTCAATACAATAGACCTAATAGAAGGCGAGACAGTAATCTTGGAATATACTTTTAATAACCCTATTGTTTTTGATAACGCTTTAAGATTAAAAAACTATTACACTCAAACACATTTGCAACCCATCTCAGCAAATTCTGAAATACTATATAATTTCAATAATGTGGAAGCAGGGAGTGGGTTTGCTACATTGCGCATGAGTATAGGGAGAAAGCATAACGTATCGAAAAAACCATTGGTAAAAGTAAATGGTATTAATGTAGAAGTGCCAGATAACTGGAAAGGATATGATCAAGCCAATAGAGACGATTTTTTTGGTATGATAGAAATCCCTTTTTCATCTTTAATTTTACAAGAGAACAATACAATTTCGGTTGAGTTTCCAGACTCTGGAGGAAGGGTTAGTTCTTTAATTTTATCGGTTGAGCTATATGATAATGCACCAGACTCAAGCACTTTAGCCACAGTACAAAGTACTAGTAATTCTTGTCCAGGACAAGCAAACGGAATAATTACATTAACACCGCTAACCACAGGAACATTAAACGCAGATATCTCTGGAAATAACTTAAATAATTCTTACAGTTTTTCTAGCAAGTTTGATATTCCAGATCTAGCTTCAGGCACTTATAATGTAACCATTACTTCTCCTGTAAATGCAGATTTAAAAACGGATTACGAAATTACCATTACAGAACCAAACCCTTTATTGGTAACTAGTAAAGTAAATAGATCAAAAAAAGCAATCACTTATAATTTACAAGGCAGTAATCGTTATGTTATATTTTTTAATGATAAACAATTTACAACTTCAGATACCTCTTTAGAACTAACTTTAAAGCGTGGTGAAAATTCTATAGAAATTAAAACAGAAAAAGAATGTCAAGGTGTGTTTAAAGAGATGATCCTTTTTAATGAAATAGAAGGTTATCCAAATCCATTTAACCAAGAACTAACTATAGATTTAGGTTTAGAAGAAGCTGGTCGTATAAAAATATATAATGCTTTGGGCGCTTTAGTCTATAACAAGTTACACAAGTCTACAAGTAGTAAAATTAACTTAAATACCCGTTTTTTAAAGGAAGGGATTTATGTGGTCTCTGTAGAAACAACAAAAACAACAAAAGAGATAAAAGCAATAAAAATTTCAAAATAGAGACAAAAAATAATGTAAACGACCTCAAGGCAAGCCTACGAGGCATTAGTTGGAAACATATTTTTAATTTCGAGGCAAACCTCGGAGCATTTTAATCTCGATTATCGAGTAAAATAATACCAATTCTTAAATAAATTTACTATAAAGTAAAATGATGAATTTTGGAATTATAGCTAAATTGATATAAAATGACATATAATATTTAAAAATAAAACGTTAAAGATTGAGTTAAAAAACACAGGCATAGCATAGCTATGACGCGTATTTTTAACAAAAATATTTGGCTTTTTTATACTAAAGATTACTGTTATTTTATATTGATTTAGCTATATATGATACAGAAAAAATAAGCATAGCTGTAGCTACGGTTCTTTTTTATGTTGAAATAGAATTTCAAAAAGCACTTTTTAAATCAGTAAATTCATTTGGGAATTGGTATAAATCACCAACCAGTTACCAATAATCCTTTTGCGCCTTTTATGCCGCACTTTTGATAATGGTGATAGGCTTTGGCAGCTCGTTCTCTAATTTGTACATCTGTTTCATTTAAAACCCAACCATCTAGAGCCCATTTTAAGGTGTATGCTTCAGGAGACATTAATCCTGTAGACCATACTAAAGGATTTGCTTTGGTTTGTTCTAAATAAGGTTTAAAGTAAGATTTGCTAACGCAAGCTAAAATAATAGCATCTCTTTTTTTAGCGTCTATTGGTTTAAACGCTCCAGAAACATCAAATTCCATTAAACCATCGTGACCTATGTAAGCTATGACATTAGATGTGCCACCAAATTGCAATTTATTTGTTTCAGTTTCAACAATAATTGTATTTCGCCCTGCGCTAGCTTCTAAAAAATCTATGGTTGTATTTTTTATAAACTTACCATCATAGGCATCTGCCAACAGGTAAGTATTTGTTGTTTTATGTTTAAACAACAAACGTTCTAAAATATACGACTTAGGCTTTGCTAATAAACTAACAAACACCCAATCTTTACTGCGTTTAAAATAGCTTTTTACACCGTACATGGCGCCCCAGTATAAATTGTTTTTGGGATCTTGACCGTTACCTAATTTAGCTGGCACAGGAACTATACCTTGATTTACGTTATCACATAAAGCAACAAACACGTGTATTGTTTTTGGATTTGAGTTTGATTGGCTAAAACAAAAACATGAAATAATACATATTAGTAATACAACTACTTTTTTCATGTTTAAGGCGCTACTTTATTGTTTAAAATCCATTTTTTAACAAGCGTGCTATTCGTGAAAATTTCTGCAAACACATAAAAATTAGAACCAAAACATGGGGACGTTTCTGCTAATTCTATCATTACCTTATCATCATAATAACTGGAATGTAAAAAGTAGAGTTCTTTATTTTTAATTAACAAATACCCAACATGATTATCTAAACCTACAAAGTAAAGACCATCGTTATAAACGTTATTTAGCTTTAGTTTTAAATTTTTAAAAGACACGTTTGAAAATGTTTTAAGACGCGCTTTGTTCTGTAAATATTGTGCCTCAATCAATCCTGCTTGTTGTGCCATTTTATATCTGTTTAAGTTAAACCCTAAGTGCTTTAAGGTTGTCGATACAAAATAACCACAAGCGATATCGCCTTGATTAGGGATGTTGGTATACCCATTAAAATCCCAAGTTGTATTATACCAATGCGGCACAATAGTATTAACGAGTTTGGCATATAAATAACTTGAAGCGCTATCTATAGCCTTTTGAGGATGGGTTTCAAACAAGGTTTTAAAATAGAGTCTATCTGTTACAATTGTATTTTTTATAGTGTTATAGTTCCCTCTTTTTTTAAAACGGATGTCAAGTTTAGTACTATCTAATCCAGAGGTATTAGATGTAACAGGAGGTGAAAATGATTTTGACTTGTTTGATTGCTTAACAACCAACTCATTTTTCTTGGAAGAATTGCAATTAAAAATGAATAATACTACTAAAAGCAGACAATTTATACGACTCATAAACTTATAACTTAATACGGCTCTACTTTATTATACATCCTTAGGATCAAAACTAAAATATCATTTTATTGTAAAATAAATACGATTTAAGACTTGCGAAATCAATAGTCAAGAATTATACACATTGGTAGAGTATAATAATCAAACTCAAATAAGTTATAGACAAATAAAATATGAAGAGCTTAGTGTTCTTTAAAATATTGAGATAAACTGTTATTAATTTTTTCATGTAGCGCATTAATGCAAACCCCTTCTTTTCTAAAGATAGTAATGTTTTCTTTACCTCTATTACGTCCTATACTATTACGGATTTCCATTAACTCAATATCATCAATACGTTCTAAATAGCCCTTAACATCACTATCTAGCGTTTCATCACTTAAAAAAATCTTTATGGTTTGTTGTGTTGGTGAGTTTCTTATTTCAGATCTAAAAGGTAACATAGCGTTTATTATTAAGTAAAACATTCTTTATTGCAAGCACAATACCTTAAAGTTAATAAATAATTTTGATATTCTTAATACCCTGACTTCGATTAATCCTATTTACACAGAACGCTTAGTATTGCCACAAATTCCTCAAAATCGCCTCGCAATATGCAGATATTAAGAAAATTTCTCATCAAAAGTAAACAAAGCCATGTTTACAATAGCAATTGAACTCAGGTTAATATAATGTCTTTAAC
Organism: uncultured Flavobacteriaceae bacterium; assembly: GCA_947498845.1. Taxonomy (GTDB): domain Bacteria; phylum Bacteroidota; class Bacteroidia; order Flavobacteriales; family Flavobacteriaceae; genus Jejuia. The sequence continues at coordinate 49,493 of CANMLX010000016.1, forward strand.
AAAAAGTAGATGTTGTTTTTGATATATTTGTGATACACACAAAACTAATCACCATGAAACGATGTATTCCCTCTGTTATTTTGTTAGTGCTCTTTTTTGTTTCTTGTAAAGAACATGTAAAAACTCAAGAATTAGTGGTTAACACCCCTAATGAAACGTTTAGTCAATTATTAAAGGATTATAATGAAGGGAAGCTTCAACTTTACCCCTTAGATGCAACCTATGCAGGAGACAATAGGTATAATGCTATGTTTCCTAATACGCTATCTAACGCATACATTTCAAAAGTTAATAATTTTTATACTAATTATAATACTAAACTTGACAGTTTTCCAGATCATGTGTTAACCGAAAGTCAAAAAATGAGTAAGGCTGTTTTGGCCTGGGATTGTAAAATGGCTTTAGCGCAAAATAGCTTTAAAAATGATAGGTTTCTCCCTATAAACCAAATGTGGACCATAAATTTAAGAATGGGACAATTGGCTAGTGGTAGTAGCGCACAACCTTTTAAAACAGTAAAAGATTATGAAGATTGGTTAAGCCGCCTGGAACAATTTAATGTTTGGTTACAATCGGCAAAAACCAGAATGCAGGAAGGGGTGAAAGAAGGTTATGTCTTGCCAAAGGCCCTAATTAAAAAGGTGATCCCTCAATTTAAAGCATTAGCATTTGTCAAGGAATTGCCTGATCATTTGTTTTACTCTCCAATAAAAAATTTCCCTTCTAATTTTTCAGAAGAAGACAAGAAAACGTTAACCAAAAAGTATAGTTCTATTTTAACAGATAAATTAATACCTTCCTTTACATCTATATACAATTTTTTAAAAACAGACTATTTAAATGCTGGTCTTGAGGCTAGTGGTATTCTGGCAATCCCCAATGGGAAAGCATATTACCAACATGCTATAAAAAAATATACCACCACCAATATGACTGTGGATGAAATCCATGACTTAGGCTTAAAAGAAGTCGCGCGTATTTTAGGTGAAATGGAAAAAGTTAAAGCCGAAGTAGGTTATAAGGGAGATTTAAAAGACTTCTTTAACGATGTGAGAGAGAATAAGAATTTAATGCCCTATACCGAGCCACAACAAATTATTGATAACTTTAATACCATTCATACTAGAATGAAACCCCAGTTAGAAAAGTTATTTGGCAATAAACCTAAAACACCATTTATTGTTAAACAGACCGAAAAATTTAGGGAGGCTTCGGCTAGTGCAGAGTATAACCCGGGATCGTTGGATGGTACGCGTCCTGGTGTTTTTTACACACCAATTCCTGATGCCTCTAAATACAATGTGTTTTCCGACGAGGCTTTATTTTTACATGAAGCTATCCCTGGGCATCACTATCAAATATCCTTAACACAAGAAAGTAACGAATTGCCAGATTTTAGAAAAACATTGTGGTATAGCGCTTATGGTGAAGGTTGGGCGTTATATACCGAAAGTTTGGGTAAAGAGTTAGGGTTATACACCGATCCTTATCAATATTTTGGGATGTTAGGTATGGAAATGCACCGTGCTATTCGCTTAGTAGTAGATACTGGTTTACATGCTAAAGGCTGGACACGCGAAAAAGCCATACAATATTCACTGGACAATGAAGCCGAAAGTGAAGCTAGTATAATTTCTGAAATTGAGCGCTATATGGCAAATCCAGGTCAGGCACTGTCCTATAAAATTGGGCAGTTAAAAATTAGAGCACTACGCAATAAAGCTAAAAAAGCTTTAGGTGATACTTTTGATATTCGCGAGTTTCACAATCAAGTACTGGAAACAGGCTGTATACCTTTAGCGCTTTTAGAGGATAAAATTGATAGATGGATTGCTGCTAATAAAGCATAGCCTAAGTTTACGGTTTCATTGGTCTCAAATTTAGTCGAAACTATGTACTTTAGTGCATTTCGCTTTAGCTTCTAAAAACTTTTGACACGAATTACACGAATTTACACAGATTTGATTACGTATTTCATCTGGCAGACTTTCAGTCTGCAAACCAAACCTATGGACTTACAGTCCATAGTGGTTTAGTTAATAATAAAATAGAAAGGAAAAAAGGGTGTTTTATTGCAGTAAATTCATTTGGGAATTTGTATAAATATTGTAACTGTATTTATACTCCAAACTGATTTAAGTGATGGTCTAAATGTTTATAGAACATATTATTCCATTCCTGTTTGGTCAATTTTCCAAAAGAATGTGAGGCTTTGCCATCAAAATGCGAAGCTCCTAAACCTTGTGTTTTTATTAAGAAATCTACTAAACGGGCTTTCTCTTCTTCAAAATTCTTAGCATCGGTAATTAAAAATTGAGGTGCAGTTCTACCATTTTTTTTATAAGGTTTATTATTTACAACTGTAGGTTTTACAAACCATTTAAGCATGAGTTTCGTAAATCCATTTGGTTTAGGGTGTTTGTCCTCAAACGCCATTTCGTAAGTCACATTACAATGTGCTAACATTTGGTCTACACTCATTTTGCCCCATTTTGGTTGCGACGTAGTTTCTAATTGGTTAACTCTGTCTATTACAGTATTGGTTTCTTTTAAATCGAAGATGTTTTTCATAATTATTAAGTTGGAAAAGGTTTTAGTCTGTTGCAATTTAATTTATTTATGCCTTAAAATTTCCTTCATTGCAATTAATTATGCAAAAGCTTTTATGCTATTTGTCGCACGGACTACAACCTTAAATCCGTAAGTCTATTATAAAAAATAACCGCAAACTATTTGTTTACAAAGGTTTGCGGTTTTTTGTGTTTTCACTTAAATTAGTGATGCTAACAAACACAAAATGAAGCTACTAAAATCTAACCAAATAAGTCCGTTTGGGGGTTTGAACTTTGTTGTCAAAGAGTTTAAAAAATTAGGTCTAGGTAATTTATTAAATACTCATTTACCTCCGTTATCACCGCAGTGTAAATATCAATGGAAGGACATTTTGTATGCCTTCTGGTCAATTTATTTTTGTGGCGGTGATTGTATTGAAGATATAGGGATTAACCTTAAAGACCATTTAAAAAGAAATCCTTTTTTTAAAATACCTAGTCCAGATAGAGTTTTAGATCGTTTTAGAGAGTTGTCCATTCCTAAAGATTTATTTACAGCACCAAGAGGCGTGAGTTTACATGAATTCAGTTTAAATCCATGTTTAAATGCGTTAAATCTAAAACTACTTTGTAAGTTAAATTTAGATAAGCAGCAAGCAAATACTTTAGATTATGATAATACAATTTTATTTACTAATAAATCGGATAGTCGCTCTACCTATAAAAGGGCATCAGGCTATTGTCCAAGTGTTGGGATTATAGGTAATAAAATAGTTTTTGTAGAAAATAGAAATGGTAATAGTGGGGCAAAAGATTTACAATTTCAAACACTAACAAGACTATTTAAAGAACTAGATAAACAAAATATTAATATTCATACTTTTAGGGCAGATGGTGCATCTTATCAATTTGATATTATTGACCTAATTTCTAAAAAAACCAAGATGTTTTATATAAGAGCTGTAATGAGTGGGACACTAGCTCAATCCATTGCAACAATCAAAAATTGGGAAGAAGTAACTTTAGGAAATCAGAAGGCTTATAGAGCTGAAATAGACTACACGCCATTTATTAACATAGCACAAAAACGAAAACAAAAACATAAGCTAAAACGCTACAGATTAGTAGTCACTAAAGTTAAAAGAGACGATGCTCAAATTAATGCCTTTACAAATGATGCCTATAATTATTCGGCTATAATAACTAATGATTGGGAGCAAACTATACATCAAGTTGCATATTTTTATCATCAAAGAGGGACTATTGAAAAAGAGTTTGATGTTTTAAAAAATGATTTTGGTTGGAATAACTTACCCTTTTCCAAACTAGAACAAAATACGGTTTTCTTATTGTTTACAGCTATGTGTAGAAATCTTTACCAATACATCATCGAACTTTTTTCTAAAACTTACAAGCATTTAAAAGCTACGTTTAGAATTAAAAAATTCATCTTTAGATTTATATGTATTCCTGCCAAATGGATAAAAACATCAAGGCAATATCAACTTAGAATTTATGGCAATATTCATTTTAAAACATAATATAACAACTTCCTCTAAAGTTCTTTAAAGTCTTGAATTTAACAAAAGAAAGAGTAAAAAACTTTAGTGGAAAAACTATACCCATTTTTATTTAAATATGAGGGTTGATTAAAAATAGTATTGCAAAATGTAATCCTACATGACACAAAATCTTATATCTACATAGACTTACGGATTTAAGGTAAAAGTCCGCGCTATCGGGTTTACCATTTACCATGTTTTCTGAAAGATTTGTATTTCACATAAATACCTTTTTCGTTTTTCTTATATAAATACAAATTATAATCTCTACTTACTTTACTTAAAGAATCTCCTACGCTAATAGGATCTCCTTCTCTACATGCGTAGCGACCTAAATACTCTTCTTCATTATTATCTACAAATTTTACACATAAATCCATTTTACTACATTTATACACCTCTTTAACCACTCCGCTAAAGTTTTTATAATATGCTATTCTATTTGATCTATAAAATGAACGTGATTTGATTCATAACCTATCTCTATAAAATGTAATTCATATCGTTTAGAAATTTCTAAACAAATATCTTTCAAACCCTCTCCTATTTCTTTCGTTATAACTGATTTTCGATATTTCAAAGGAAAAACCAAATGATAAAGCAACAAGCTTTTATTATGTCTTTTTATAACATGTTCACTCATTCTCCCAATGTACACTTTTTCAAAGTGTTTCGAAAAACTCTCCGTTTTTCAAACTTTTCAGCTAAACCCCGAGGCAGAGCCTCGAGGAATTCTTTAGATTAAAACCACTAATAATGAGAATTTTACAATTTAACTAAATGAAGACGTTGTCATTCAAGCATTATCAAAAACAAAATATATTTTGTTGAAGATACAAAGCGAAGCTTTTGAGGAAGAATCTACTCAAAATGGGATTTCTCGTCGCTCGTTCCTCTCTCTGTCGAAAAGACATAGTGCTAAACAACAATATAACTATAAAAAATAAAATTAAGTTACGTCGAACGTTAAACTATTATTTTGATGATATTATGAGGTCTCGACTTACTTCTGTAAGCTAACTTCATTAAAAATATATTTTTTCCTCGTTAATACGCGACCTTGATATAGAGTTATGTTGCAGGATTAGGAATGCTTTTATGTATCGCATCTATCTGCTCTAATACAGCATCACTTAGTGTGATATTAATACTATCTATATTTTCCTCTAATTGTTTTAGGTTAGTTGCACCAATAATATTACTGGTTACAAAGGGTTGTTGGTTTACAAATGCTAATGCCATTTGGGTTAAACTTAAACCATTATGTTCTGCTACTTTTAAGTATTGCTTTGTGGCTTCGGTAGATTGATCACTGCTATATCTAGCAAATCTTGGAAATAATTTTAATCTGGAGTTTTCTGGCGCATCTCCTTTTACATATTTACCAGACAATACGCCAAAGGCTAATGGTGAGTAGGCTAATAAGCCTATATTTTCTCTCATAGAGACTTCTGCTAAGTCGGTTTCAAAACTTCTACACAGTAATGAGTAGGCATTTTGTAGGGTAATCATTCTTGGTAAATTGTGTTGTTTATGCTCTTCTAAATAACGCATGGTTCCCCATGAATTTTCGTTAGATATGCCTACATGTCTAATATGTCCTGCTTTAATTTCTTTATCTAAGCTATGTAGTATCTCGTTAAAATTATCTTCCCACGCAGCATCGTGCTTATAATCTCTTATGCCAAATCTATTGGTGTTACGTTCTGGCCAATGGAGTTGGTACACATCTATATAGTCGGTTTGTAAGCGCTTTAATTCTTTTTCTATAGCTTCTTTAATGGCTACTGTAAATCCTGTTGTGCGGATATGTGCTGTATAGTCGCCTCCTCCTGCTATTTTTGACGCTACAATAACGTTATCTCTATTTCCTGGTTTTTTTAACCATGTTCCAATTATAGTACTTGTTTTTCCACTACGTTCTGCATTTGCTGGGACTGGATATAATTCGGCTGTGTCTATAAAATTAACGCCTTTGTCTAATGCAAGATCTAATTGCTGGTGTGCTTCGGCTTCGGTATTCTGGTTGCCAAAGGTCATGGTGCCCAAGCATATTTTACTTACTTTAATATTGGTGTGGGGTAGGGTGGTGTATTTCATTGGTTAGGACTTCTTAGACTTATTTGATTTGTTAGATGTCTTGGATTAACTCGATTACTCGATTATTTGACTTCTTAGATTAGCTCGATTATTGGTTCTCTTGGATTAATTAGACTTATTAGATTATTTAGACTTCTTCGATTTAATAGTTTGTTGGACTGGTTCGATTGGTTTGACGCTTTGGGTTATAGGACTTCTTAGACTTATTCGATCTCTTGGATTTGTTCGATTTTTAGACGAGACCAAAGATAAAAAACCTTTAAAAGTATCTAAGACTTTTAAAGGTTTTTATACCAGTTCTTAATTGAATTGAATTTAAACCCGTTTTATGCATTAGAAAGTCTATTACGTCTGCAATCTCCTGCAAACACTGTCGTAAACTGTGTTTATTGAATATCACAGCCTCATAACGACCTTCCAACGCATAAAGCGGGTTAAAAGAAAATGATACATTTTAAAAAGCGCATTTTAATTCGTTAGATTCAATTGAGAACTGGTATTAGGTGTTAGCGCTTACAGTGTAAAGCGCTAACTTTTGTAATTATACCAATTCTACCATAAAATGCGACATATAATTCGTTTCTTTTACATGATTTCTGCATTAAAAAAATAAACCGTAGCTAAGGCTATGCTTGATTTTTATGCTTTGAACTCCTGTAAAATAACTCAAATTATTTATACCTCATTTTATAGCAAAATTGGTATTACACCTAACTATTACTGCTCGTTTAACAACTTAGACAATTGGTCTAGCTTTGGTGTTAGAATCACTTCTATACGCCTGTTTTTTGCTTTTCCTTCTTCCGTATCGTTAGAGGCCACTGGTGCAAATTCACCTCGCCCTGCTGCGGTTAGGTTTTCTGGGCTTATCGCCTTATTTTCTCTTAAAATATTTACAATGGCCGTAGCGCGTTTTGTAGACAAATCCCAATTGCTGGTTAATGCGCCATTTCCCGAATAGGGTACATTATCGGTATGTCCTTCTATTAAAACGGCGATGTCTGGGTTTTCGGCGAGTACATTACCTAAGCTTTTTACGGCACTTTTACCTTCAGCCCCTACGAGCCAACTCCCCGACTTAAATAACAACTTATTTTCCATAGACACGTAAACTTTTCCGCCTCTTTGTTCTACGGTTAAACCTTTACCTTCAAAATCGGTTAATGCTCTTGATATTGCATTTTTTAGTTGCGTCATCGCTGCATCTTTTGAGGCGATTACCTTTTCTAATTCGGCAATCTTGTTAGAACGTTCTTCTAATGCTTTTTTAAGTTTATTTAAGCGATCATTTTCTGCTGCTAAGGCTTGTTCTTTAGCTTCTAATTCTGCTAAAAGTTCCCTGTTTTTTTTAGAGTTTCGTGCTATGGATGCCGAACTATTTTTCTCCAGAGCTGCGTAAGACGATTTTAAGTTATCCAAATTCGATTTTGAAGCATTATAATCGTTTCTCAACTTGTCTCGCTCTGCAATGGCTTTATCGTAGGCTTCTTGCAGTTTTTTTAAGTCGTTTTCGGTTGTGTTTTTTGCCGATAAAAGGGCTTCGTTTTCTTCTGAAAGTTTTCTGTTTTCTTGTTTTAACGATGCATACTTGCTCTCCAAATCTTTATATACTTTGGGAGATACACACGATGTTACAATAACCAAGCTTAATAGAAAGAATACACTGTTTTTAATCATTTTTTTATACTTTAAATTTTTAGTCTTTTAATTCTAATAGAATAGGACAATGGTCACTATGTACTGCTTCTGTTAATATCACTGCCCTTTCGATATGTGTTTCCAGAGGTTTTGAAACCATTGTATAATCTAATCGCCAGCCTTTGTTATTTGCTCTTGCATTAGCACGGTAGCTCCACCAACTGTATTCTTGTCGTTCGGGATTTATAAATCGAAACGCATCTACAAAACCACTGTCTATAAATTTTCCTATCCATTCACGCTCTTCTGGTAAAAAACCAGATACGCCTTTCATTTTTGGATTATGTATGTCTATTGCTTCATGACATATATTATAATCACCACAAATAACCAGATTAGGGGTATCTTTTTTAAGTGTATTGATATAATCTTGAAACATAGCCATATACTCTAACTTGTGATTTAAGCGCGCATCGTTTGTTCCTGATGGTAAATACAAGCTCATTACCGAAACACGATCTCCGCCTGGCGAAGCGGCAGGGAAATCGGCACGAAGGTTACGTCCCTCAAAATCCATGGATGCTATGCCTGTACCGTATTCTACATGACTAGGTTCTATTTTACTTAAAATAGCCACGCCACTATAGCCTTTTTTTTGTGCGCTAAACCAATAATTATAAGTGTAGCCTGCTTCTTCAAAAAGACTTAAATCCAACTGCTCTTTTAAGGCTTTTATTTCCTGCAAACAAACCACGTCTGGATTAGCACTTTTAAGCCATTCTATAAATCCTTTATTTATCGCTGCTCTTATGCCGTTTACATTGTATGATATGATTTTCATGTTTTCTCTTTAATATTCTGAATTTACTTAAGCTTAATTAATTTCAGAATCTCTTTAAGTTATTCATTAATAATTAGGAGACGCTAAAACAAGTTTAGCTTAACGTAAAACTATTGCGAAAATATAGTTTTACTCATTTTCAGCTAATTTAAATAATGCATTACTTTTACACTGTGTATTACTTGGATTTTTAACGAAATCCATCCATAAAATATTTTAAACGATTGTAAGTTTAAATATCTGAATGAAGTATTATTTATCAATTTTTATACCACTATTTAGCTTTTTGAGTTTTTCTCAAAACCCTAACAGTAATTATATCACTAAAAAAATAGGGGTAAAAGATAGTATAACTATTGATAGTGTGAGTATTAATCCCAGTTGGTTTTCAATAAAAACAAAGGACAATAAAATTATTGATTCTTCATTTTACACCATTAATTTTTCTCAAGCTAAGCTTAGGTTTAAAAAACCAGTTGCTACAGATTCTATTATTATAAGCTATTTAAAATTTCCTGAGTTTTTAACCAAGACTTATAAACAACTGGACGAAAATATAATTGTACAAAATAATGATGGTGTTGAACGCCTGTACAAACTCAAGCAGTCTAATGTTTCTAAAAGTTTTATTCCTTTTGATGGTTTGAGTACTTCTGGAAGTATCTCTAGAGGTGTCACAGTTGGTAATAATCAAAACTCGGTACTAAATAGTGAATTGGATCTGCAAATCACGGGCAAATTAAACAATAAAGTATCCTTACGTGCTTCGATACAAGATGCTAATATCCCACTGCAAGAAAGTGGCTATAGTCAACGGTTAGATGAATTTGATCAGGTTTTTATTGAATTGTTTAGTGATACATGGAATATTCGCGCTGGTGATATCGATTTACAAAATAACAGTTCTTACTTTTCACAATTCTCCAAACGTGTTCAGGGGCTTTCTATTAATGCGCTTTTGGGAGATGATGATAACCAAACCCAACTTTTTGCTTCGGGGGCTTTAGTAAGGGGGCAATTTACTACCAGTCAATTTACTGCTTTAGAAGGCAATCAAGGGCCTTATAAATTGCAAGGGCCCAACGGCGAACTTTTTGTTTTAATCGTTTCGGGGAGTGAAACGGTTTACGTTAATGGTGTTGCAGTACAACGTGGTGAGGATAAAGATTATATTATAGATTATAATGCGGGGGAAATTATATTTAATACTACGTTTCCTATTACTTCTGAAATGAGGATCACAGTAGATTATCAATTTAGTGATCGTAATTATTCGCGCCTGGTAGCTTATGGTGGTGCTAATTATAAAAGTGATAAATTAAAAATTGGGGTTTCGGTGTATTCTGAAAATGATGCTAAAAACCAGCCTTTACAACAAAACTTATCTGAAGCGCAAGCCGAAATTTTATCACTTGCTGGGGATGATACATCTCAAATGATAGCGCCTTCTGAAATTGAAGAAGCCTTTAGTGAGAATCGTATTTTATACAAAAAAGAAAATATTAGTGGTAATGAGGTGTTTGTGTTTTCTAATAATCCTGATGATGATTTATTTCGGGTAACATTTACACGTGTTGGGCCAAACCAAGGTGACTATATTTTAAGTAGCTCCAGCACGAGTGCTATAAATAATATTTATGAGTATGCAGGAGAATTACAAGGTAATTTTGCGCCTGTTATTCAACTTATAGCACCCACAAAATTGCAGTTGGCCATTGTTAATGGTAGTTATGTTCCTTCTAAAAAAACAGAGATTACCTTTGAACTTGCGGGCAGTAAAAACGATCTAAACTTGTTTTCTAATATTGGTGATGATAATAATGATGGATTTGCAGGTAAATTACTATGGTCTCAAGCCATAAAAAAGAGTGACAGCCTTTGGAATATTACTGCTTTTGTAGATACCGATTATATTCAGGCAGATTTTAGAAATATAGAAGGACTTTACAATCCCGAGTTTAACCGGGATTGGAATCTAGGCCAACAACCTAATAGCAATCAAGTTGTAAATAATTTAGGCAATCAAGTGCTTTTAAATTCTGGGCTACGTTTTTCGCATCCTGAAAAAGGGCGTATTGCGTATCAATTTGAACATCTAAATTTTAGCTTGGGCTTTAATGGGAATAGACATATAACTAATATCGATTTACGCTTTAACAAATTAAAAATTAACTCTAATTCCAGTTTTTTAAATGCATCCTCCTCTATAAACACCTCAACTTTTTTTAGATCTTACAACACTGTAATTTATGGGATGAAGAAACGTTGGGCTGGTGCCAAATTGGACATTGAAGACAATCAACAAAAAGAAGTTACTACAGATTTGTTTACGCCACTAAGTCAAAAATTTAAAACCTATAACGTGTTTTTTGGTGTAGGGGATAGCACCAAAGTTTTTGCTGAAATTGGTTATAAAAATAGAGTAAATGATAGTATTCGAAATAATCAACTAGAGAAAGTAAATACCTCAAATACCTTTTATTTAAACTCTAAGATTATTCAGAATAAAAACACTAAACTATCCCTTTATGCTAACTATAGAACTTTAGATCATGAAGATGACCGTATTGACGATGAAAACTCTTTAAATTCCAGATTGCAATACAATCAAAAACTCTTTAAAAACATCTTACAATCTAATACCGTTTTTGAAACGAATTCTGGCTATTTACCACAGCAAGATTTTACCTATGTAGAAGTTGAACCTGGCCAAGGCACCTACACCTGGATTGATTATAATGAAAACGGCATTCAAGATTTAGAAGAGTTTGAAATAGCACAATTTCAAGATCAAGGCACCTACATTCGTGTACTGCTTCCTAATAGAATATTTATAAAAACGCATCAAAATAGGTTTAGCCAGACATTAACTATTAATCCTGCGCAATGGAGTACCTCAAAAAAGAAATCGCGTAAATTTTGGTCTCATTTTTACAATCAAACCAGTTATTTAATTGATAGAAAAGTACAACGTGATGGGGATAATTTTAATTTAAATCCGTTTAAATCTTCTTCAGAAAATCAATTAGGCGTTCAATTAAATTTTAGAAATGTGCTATTTTTTAATAGAGGCAAACAACGTTACACCACATCGTACACGTATCTTACTAATAAAAATAGTAATACGCTTTCTGTAGGCCTTTTAGAAAATAATTTAAGGAGTCATCAGTTAAATTTTAATCATAAAATAAAGGAAAGTTGGCTAATCACTATATTATCTACTATTGGAACTAACGAAAGCTCTAGTGAAAACTTTAGCTCTAAAAATTTTAATTTTGATGAAGTGTTATTGAACCCTAAATTATCTTATTTGTTTAGTGACAATAGTCGTTTTGATATCTTTTATAAGTACACCATCAAGAAAAATAGCATTGGTAATTTAGAAAGCTTAAAACAACAAAACTTAGGTTTAGGGTTTAATTTTTCTAAGAATACAAAAAGTGCTATAAATGGAGAAGTTAATTATTTTTCTAATAACTTCACAGGTAATGCTAATACACCTGTCGCTTATCAAATGTTGGAAGGCTTACAACCTGGTAAAAACTTTACCTGGACACTTTTAGCTCAAAAAAAACTTACCAAATTTCTGGATTTAAACCTAAGTTATTTTGGAAGAAATACCGAAACCAGTAAAACCATACATACAGGGAGTATACAATTAAAAGCTTATTTTTAATTTTAAAAGGCGTTTATTAATGAAATTAATAACACCATACAACGACTGAGGTATTCTATTGGTATTATTAAAATTTAAAAGTATTATGAGCACTACAAATGGAGACAATGGATTAGTTATAAAAACGAGTACGTTTGACTTTGAAACGACTTACGATAAACTAAAAACTAGTTTAAACAATAACCCTAACTTAAAAGTAATATTAGAATTAGATCACAGTGCCAATGCTGCATCTAAAAATTTAAAATTAAGACCTACTAAAATTATTGTATTTGGAAATCCAGCTTTAGGCACTCCACTTATGGATAACGCACCTACTCTGGCTATAGATTTACCTCAAAAACTCTTGGTTTATCAGGAAAATAATACCGTTAAAGTTGCTTACAATAATCCAGCATATTTAAAAAATAGGCATGAAATTACAGATAACGAAGATATTTTAAGCAAAATAAGTACTGTTTTAGATAAAATAACAAACATTACTACAGGTAATTCTTAGGCTTAAAAACAAAAATATATTTAGTTTCTATTTTTGTTGGACACCAATGAATAATTTTAATAAGGTTTTTATAGGAACATTCGATATTTTATTTTTTAGTTAAAAAATAAACAACAGAACATTCGCATATTGTTAATAATATTAAACAATTATTAAATGAAAGTTTATTCATCAATATTTGTAGGTATTTGCTTGAAATAAACTTAAAATTGTAAGAGTTAATCCATAAAATTCAAATTATCATGAAAAAATTACTCTTGCTTATTTTTGTATTACTCCTATCTATTTTATCTTGTAATAAAGATGAAAATGATATAGTCTCTTCAATAGATTCAACAGAACAATCTAATCTTGAATCAAAAGAAAACAAATCAAGTATTCAATCCATAGTTAATTCAGGTCCAGATATTAATATTATTGATTTTAAAGTAAATGAAAGCCCCAATAGAATATTTACAAAGGGAACTCGTTTTGATTATGAATTTAAAATTAAAGGAGATTATACTTATGCTACAAATGGCTATCATCAAATAGATCTATATGTGTATGACCATAGAGTATCAGAAAACAACCTTTTAGGAATAATAAAATGGAATAGAGAAGATGACTATGATTTGATATTTCCAAATTATACAAAAAAGAGCATGTGGGTAACTGCTCTTGAAAATTATAAAACAGATCCAGGGTATAAATTTTTCTTAGTTGCTAAATATGCTGGCAAAACAAAAACATTTAGTTATACTTATTAATATTAATAAGTATAAAATAAGGTCGATAAAAAATTATTTTTACCGACCTTATTTTTTATATAATTATTAAGAGTAGTTTATTCTAATTGAGCTTTCATTAACTCTCTATTCATTCTTGCAATATTATCTAGAGAAATGCCTTTAGGACACTCCACTTCACAAGCTCCGGTATTGGTACAGTTACCAAACCCTTCCAAATCCATTTGCGCTACCATGTTTTTAACACGGTCTGCTGCTTCAACTTGTCCCTGTGGTAATAATGCATATTGCGATACTTTTGCACCAACAAATAACATTGCAGAAGAGTTTTTACAAGTCGCCACACAAGCACCACAACCAATACATGTTGCAGCATCCATAGCTTCATCGGCAGCATGCTTAGAGATAGGTGTCGCATTAGCATCTTGAGTGTTTCCAGAGGTGTTAACAGAAATATAACCTCCTGCATGTTGTATGCGATCAAAAGAACTTCTGTCTACAACTAAATCTTTTATAACTGGAAAAGCAGCTGCTCTAAATGGCTCTATAGTAATAGTATCTCCGTCTTTAAACATACGCATGTGTAGCTGGCATGTGGTTACACCTCTATCGGGTCCATGCGCTTCACCATTAATATACATAGAACACATCCCGCAAATGCCTTCACGACAATCATGATCAAAGGCTACAGGCTCTTCTCCGTTGTTGATGAGCTGTTCGTTCAAAACATCCATCATTTCTAAAAAAGACATGTGTTCTGAAATCTCAGTAACTTTATAATCCACCATTTGACCCTTTGAACTAGCGTCTTTTTGTCTCCAAATTTTAAGCGTTAAATTCATAACTTTTTAGTTTTTGGTTGTTAGTTGCTCGTTGTTAGTTTTATCCAAAAACTAATAACTGACAACCATCAACTATTTATACGAACGTTGTTTTAGTTCAATATCATTAAATTCTAATTCTTCTTTGTGTAATACAGCATCTGCTGGCTCCCCTTTATATTCCCAAGCAGAAACAAAAGCAAAATCTTTATCATTACGCTTAGCTTCTCCTTTTTGTGGACCATCTTCTTCTACAGATTCCTCACGAAAATGCCCGCCACAAGACTCACTTCTGGTTAATGCATCTTTAGCAAATAATTCACCTAATTCTAAAAAGTCTGCTACGCGTCCTGCTTTTTCAAGCTCGTTATTTAACTCGTTAGCATTTCCTGGCACACTTACATTTTTGTAGAAATCTTCTCTTAAAGCTTTAATTTCTACCATAGCTTCTTTTAAGCCTTTTTCATTACGAGACATTCCACATTTCTCCCACATAATATTACCTAATTTTTTATGGTAATAATCTACAGAGTGTTTCCCGTTATTATTTACAAAGAAGTCTATTCTATCTTTTACTTGCTTTTCAGCTTCATCAAATTCCTTGGTATCTGTTGGTATTTTTCCTGTTCTTATTTCGTTGGATAAATAATTTCCTATAGTATAAGGCAATACAAAATAACCATCGGCTAAACCTTGCATTAATGCCGAAGCACCTAATCTGTTAGCACCATGATCGGAAAAATTTGCTTCACCAATACAGTAACATCCAGGAATGGTAGTCATTAAATTGTAATCAACCCAAACACCTCCCATGGTGTAATGTACCGCAGGGTAAATCATCATTGGTGTTTTGTAGGGGTCTTGATCTACAATTTTCTCATACATCTGGAATAAGTTACCATACTTAGCCTCGACGATAGCTTGACCTAATTCGTAAACTTTAGATTCTGAAGGGTTATCAATACCTTGTATTTTAGCTTGCTCTTTTCCATAACGTTGAATTGCAGAAGCAAAATCTAAATAAACAGCCTCTCCAGTAGCATTCACACCAAAACCTGCATCACAACGTTCTTTAGCCGCTCTGGAAGCCACATCACGAGGTACTAGGTTTCCAAAAGCTGGATAACGACGCTCTAAGTAATAATCGCGTTCGTCTTCAGATAAATCGGTAGGTTTTTTACGACCTTCTCTAATGGCTTTTACGTCTTCTATATTTTTTGGCACCCATATACGCCCATCGTTACGTAACGACTCAGACATCAATGTTAATTTAGACTGGTAATCTCCCGAACGCGGAATACATGTTGGGTGAATTTGCGTATAACAAGGGTTTGCAAAATACGCGCCTTTTTTATGTATTTTCCATCCAGCAGTCACATTACTTCCCATAGCATTAGTCGATAAGAAGTATACATTTCCATAGCCTCCAGATGCGATCACTACAGCATGTGCCGAATGTCTTTCAATTTCACCTGTAACTAAGTTACGCGCTATAATGCCTCTAGCTTTTCCATCTACAATAACAACGTCTAACATTTCGTGACGGTTAAACATCTCAATCTTACCACGAGCAATCTGTCTATTCATTGCAGAATAAGCGCCTAATAATAATTGTTGTCCTGTTTGTCCTTTGGCATAAAACGTTCTTGATACTAATACCCCACCAAACGAGCGGTTATCTAATAACCCACCGTAATCGCGAGCAAAAGGAACACCTTGTGCCACACATTGGTCAATAATATTTGCAGATACCTCGGCTAAACGATATACATTAGCCTCTCTTGAGCGGTAATCACCACCCTTTACAGTATCGTAAAATAATCTATATGTTGAATCACCATCACCTTGATAGTTCTTTGCCGCATTTATACCACCTTGAGCTGCAATAGAGTGTGCGCGTCTTGGGGAATCTTGATAAGCAAATGCTTTTACATTATAACCTAATTCGGCAAGTGTAGCAGATGCAGAACCTCCTGCTAAACCAGTTCCTACAACAATAACATCTATATTACGTTTGTTTGCAGGGTTAACTAAGTCTATATGATTTTTATAGTCTGTCCATTTATCTTTAATTGGACCTTTTGGTACTTTTGAATCTAAAGCCATGTTATTTAAGATTAATGGGTTAAGTGATGATAAATTGCAATGAAAATAAATCCTAACGGAATTATAATTGAATAAGCTTTACCTATATTCTGTAATACTTTTTTACGTCCAGATGTAGCTCCAACAGATTGAAATGCCGATGTAAATCCGTGCATTAAATGTAGTGCTAGAAATACAAATGCTATAACGTAAGCTATAACTCTTAAAGGATCATGAAATTTATGGACTAATTCTTCGTAATATCTAAATCCACTAGTAGCGTCATCAGGATTAATTAAACCTGTCATATCACCTCCAACGTACTTAATATTGATTTCTGGAATCCAAAAATCTATAAAATGAAGTGCCATAAAAGCTAATATTGCCAACCCACTATAAATCATATTTCTACTAAACCAAGAAGAATTGGCGGCACCATTATTTTTTGCATAAGCTGCACCACGTGCTTTTTTATTTTTAATTTCCAGAATAAAGCCCATTATAAAATGAAATACAACACCAAAAATTAACACAGGTTGCATCACATATTGAATCACCCAAAACGTTCCCATAAAATGAGACGCCTCATTAAATGTTTCTGGGCTAAAAACGGATAAGATATTTATTGCAAAATGCTGAAGTAAAAAAAACATGAGGAAGAATGCCGAAAGGGCCATAGCCACTTTTCTTCCAATCGAAGATTTGAAAAATCCGCTCATTATATTATGATTATTTATTTTGACAAATTTAGGCTAGCAGTGATTTATAGGCAAGAAACTAAAGTGTGTTTTTTTTATTTAGATTGATTCTAAGATTTAAAAATATAAAATTCATATATCTCAATTAAAACCTTTTATTTTATTAATACTTAAAAAACACCGTTTGTTTTTTAAGTATTTGACAATAAAATGATTATCTTACACATATTAACCAAAAAAACTATATAAAATGGGAGATTATTTACCTTTAATTATTCAACTTATTAGTGGAGCAGTTGGCGGAAACATAGCTGGCTCGCTCATGAAAAACTCTTCTTTAGGAACGTTATGGAACTCGGTTGCAGGAATACTTGGTGGTGGACTTGGAGGCACCGTTCTTGGCATGCTAGGTATAGGAACTGGCGGTGGTGGAATGGATATAGCTGGAATTATAGGAAGTATTGCCGGAGGAGGTACTGGTGGAGGAATTGTTATCGCAGTGATTGGACTAATTAAAAAAGCAATGAATAAATAGACAATTATCAAAAAAAGAAGTACTACTCGATAATCGAGGTTTAAATGCTCTGAAGCTTGCCTCGAAATCAAAATGTTTTTTTTCAATGAATGCCTCCTGGGGCTTGCCCCGAGGTAGTTTACTTTACTCAAACAAGAAGAGGTCTATAAAGTGTCATTATGAATGAAATGAAGAATCTCATCGAATCATAAAAACTTGATTTAAATCAAGTTAAGATTCATTACTATACTCTTAATGGCATCATGAATCACTTTTTAGACCTCTTTCTTATTATCTTATTTCTAAATCATTTTTTATTTAATCATCACTTTTTTAATAATGGAAGCACCGTTATTGGAATGTATGCGCATTAAATAAAGCCCTCCAGATACATTTTTCATAGTAATCGTTTTACGTTTAGAGTTTGAAAAACTATCATTAAATACCAAGCGTCCATTAATATCGTAAACATCTACTTTATCTAAACCAATTGATGATTCGTTTTCAATTAAAAACGTTCCCTTTGATGGGTTTGGAAAAACACGAATACCTTCATTAAAAGCAACTTCATCAATACTTAAAGGACAAGACATATCTGTCATCACAGGTTCGCGACAAACAGCAGCCCCAGTACTTCTTGCTTGCACATTATTTGCTCCGATAATATTATTATTGCTAAGAACTCTTTGAGTTTCTCCCGTAAAAGAAGCAAAGTGCATCACATCATTTAAATTATTCCCTTTAAAAACAGGATCAATCACATGACCTAATTGGTGCCCATGCCCAAGTTCATGTAATGTTACACTTTCAAAATCTATTTGATTTGTAGCAGGTGCACTTGTGCCTGTATGCCAATTAGAAGTATCATTAAATATTAAATCCATTTCACTTACAAACCAAGAAAGATTGTTACTGTCAATTCTACAACCAGAGTAGTAACTTACACAAACTCCCAGAACACCATTTTCTAATTCATCACCATTATCAAACCTTATAACATTCACATCATCTGCAGCTTGAACATCCCTAGTAGTAGCGGTGTTACTTATATTCCAATTCACACCAGTTTCACAAACCCATTTGTTAAGTGAGCGTTCAAAAGCTGCTCTTGCTCCTGGCGCTTCAGTATCATTAAAAAATGATGTAAACATTTCAAATGTATACCCCCCAGAACCATTGCTGTTTATATGTTGTATAGGATAAGCAATAAGTGTACCTGTTGCATCGGAAGGAACATTTATTTCGGAAAATGTTACGGTTAAGTCGTTTGCAGAAGTTGCACTTGCTCCATTGGTATCTGTAACTCTTATTTTTCCCGTTCCAGCTGTTTCGCTTTCAGTAAGAGTCACATTAGAGGGAACCTCTACTGTTATTCTAGTATCATTCCAGGTTAATACTTGAGAATCTAAAGCATCAAAAAAAGTAACCCCTCCATCATCTGCATTTGTAAATCCAACCTTTCCTTTAGTAGCGCCAAACCCACTACCTGTAATAGTTAACACAGATCCTGTACCACCACTAATATTTGCTGGAGAAAAAGTAATATTACTTGGTGGAGACAAAGCGTTCTTACCACTTAATTTAACTTGCTTTGATAATAACTTAGATGCAACATTAAATGGAGTAAGGCCTATATATGGTTTTTTAGTAATACTATTAATATCCCTATACAATGTTTCTTTTATCCCATGGCTTATCTTGTATGGGTTTAAAATTTTATTATTTTCAAAATCATATTTAAATAAACTTTGCGAAGAAGCATAAGGTTTATAAAGCCTTGAATATGATTTTCCTTGTTTATTGAAAGAAATATTGCTTTGCTTCAAGGTAAACACCCCTATGTCTCCTTCTTTAGTACTTAGACTAGGAAAGACCTTTACTGCTGTTAAACCAATTACGCCTCCTGGGGTGATCATATGTATTTTACTTGCAGATTTACCCTTAAAAATCTTATAAACTTCTATGGTGTTAATTGTATAAACCATAGAATGATTATCGTCCCAAACAGATTTTTTTGAAACCACTTTACCTTCAACAACTAAACTAGAATTATTAATCTGGTCTTTTAATGAAACTTCTTTCATTAAACTTTGAGCTTGTAAATCACTAAAGCCAATTAGGCATAAAGATAACACAAGTAGGGTGTTAGCAACGGTGCATTTTTTCATCAGATTTTTTGTATTAGGGTTAAAACAGAGGGAAGTAAAACCCAAAGATAGAAAATAATAATCTATTTTTACTTTTACATAGGTCGTAAACTTAACGCTCAAATAACATGAAATACTCCGTAATTAACAATCAACTTTTTATCAAGAACAGAAAAAACTTCTGTATTAACATGAAACCTCAAAGTATCGCCATTTTTAACTCTAACGATATTTACCCAATAAGTGCAGATAGTACGCTTCCATTCCAACAACACAGAGACATCTTTTATTTAAGTGGTATAGATCAAGAAGAAAGTGTTTTAGTTTTATTTCCAGATGCTCCAAAAGAAAAACACAGAGAGGTTTTGTTTTTAAAAGAAACTAATGCCCATATAGCTATTTGGGAAGGCGAAAAATTAACTAAAGAAAAAGCCTTTGAAGTAAGTGGTATTAAAACAGTGTATTGGCTACAGGATTTAGAAAAAATCTTGTTTGAAATTATGACACAGTGTGAAACGGTATACATAAATACCAACGAGCATTATCGATCTAATGTTGAAGTAGAAACCAGAGAAGATCGTTTTACAAAATGGTTAAAGAAGAAATATCCCGCGCATTCGGTAGCCAAAAGCAACCCTATTTTACAACGTTTACGCTCGGTGAAAGATCCTATAGAAATAGATTTAATTCAAAAGGCCTGCAATATTACAGAAAAAGGATTTCGTCGCATTTTAAACTTTGTAAAGCCGGGTGTTATGGAATACGAAATTGAAGCAGAGTATATCCATGAATTTGTTAGAAATAGGTCAAAAGGTTTTGCGTACTCGCCAATTATAGCATCGGGTAGCAATGCCAATGTATTACATTATATAGAGAACAATAAAGCATGTAAATCTGGAGATTTAATTTTAATGGATGTCGCTGCAGAATATGCCAATTACTCTAGCGACATGACGAGAACCATCCCTGTTTCTGGAAAATTTTCTAATAGACAAAAAGCGGTTTACAATGCCGTTTTAAAAGTAAAGAAAGCATCCACTAAATTATTAGTTCCTGGAACGATATGGGCAGATTATCACGTTGAGGTTGGAAAAATCATGACCGCAGAATTACTAAAATTAGGTTTGCTAGATAAAGCTGATATCCAGAACGAAAATCCAGATTGGCCAGCATATAAAAAATACTTTATGCATGGAAACAGTCATCATTTGGGATTAGACACTCACGATTATGGCATATTAACAGAGCCTATGATTGCAAACATGGTATTTACTGTTGAACCTGGTATTTATCTCCCCGATGAAGGTTTTGGGATTCGCCTAGAAGATGATGTTGTAATTCAAGAAAATGGAGCTCCTTTTAATTTAATGCAAAACATTCCTATAGAGGTCGATGAGATTGAAAGCTTAATGAATACATAAAAAAGAGCCTTAAAAGGCTCTTTTTAACAATCACCATTAATTAAACAGTGACTGGTTCAAACAAATATGTGTTTAATTTTTTAAGTGTATCTATTTTATCTTTGGTATCGATGAGCAAAGATATGTTATTTCTGCTTCCTCCATACGAAATCATTCTTATTTTTACATCTTTTAAAATCTTAAATAAGAGAGGCGTTTCTTTAT
Source organism: uncultured Flavobacteriaceae bacterium (assembly GCA_947498845.1). Lineage (GTDB taxonomy): Bacteria > Bacteroidota > Bacteroidia > Flavobacteriales > Flavobacteriaceae > Jejuia. The sequence continues at coordinate 70,979 of CANMLX010000016.1, forward strand.
GATCCACAATTGAATGTCCAACCAAGCATACAATGGTTTGATTTTTATCGACTTCTATAGTAGCGAATGCTTCTAATTCCGAAACTATTTTTTCTAAATTTAAATCATTATCAATAGTAAGAGACACCGCAACTTCAGAAGTAGTAATCATATCTATGGAGGTTTCATAGGTCTCAAAAATCTCAAATACTTTTTTAAGAAAACCATGAGCCTGCAGCATTCTACCAGATTTAATCTTAATAGCTGTAATATTATCTTTAGCAGCAATGGCTTTAATACCGTTTTCAATATGATTATTAGTAATTGAAGTTCCAGAAGCTTCAGGATCCATTGTATTTTTTAATCGTACAGGAATACCATCTACCGCAACGGGTAATACTGTTTGAGGGTGTAAAATTTTAGCTCCAAAGTAGGCTAACTCGGCAGCTTCATCAAAGGATAAATTAGAAATAGCTTTGGTGCCTTCAACAAATCTAGGGTCGTTATTATGCATCCCGTCTATGTCTGTCCAAATCTGTACTTCTTCAGCTTTTATAGCTGCCCCTATTATTGTTGCTGTATAATCACTACCGCCACGCTGTAAATTAGATACCTCTCCATTATTATCTAAACAGATAAAACCTTGCGTTATATATATGTCGGCTGCCTTAGATGTATTAAGTAGTTTTGATAATTGTTTCTTGATATAAACTTTATTAGGCTCTTTGGCATCATCGATTGCCATAAAGTCTAGTGCTGCTAATAATTTTGAGTTTATGCCTTCCTGCTGCAAATAACAATTAAACATAAATGTAGAGAGTAACTCTCCCTGCGCCAATATTTTATTTTCTAATAATTTTGAAAAAGGGGTTTTTATAGCTGCTGTTAAAAAATCAAATCGTTCATTAATATAATGGGCAGCTAGACTATTTAGATCGGTATTACTCAGTAATTCATTGATAACATCTAAGTATTTTTCTTGAAGCGTCTTTACGTCTATTAAAGCTTTATCTATATTACGTTCTTTAATATCGTTAGCAATACCCACCAATATATTTGTTGTTCCAGACATTGCAGAAAGCACTACGATCTTCTTTTCCCCATCATTAATAATGCTTTTTACATTTTTCATGTTAGCAACCGATCCCACAGATGTTCCACCAAACTTTAATACTTTCATATGTTTAAATTTTACTACTATTTGATAATAAATTAATTACAAAATTAAGAACGCATGCAAAAGCTAAGCTTTCACATAAAAAAAAGTTATAATTAAAATTTATTTTGAGCGTCAAAATTATAATACTAGACGTATTACAATGTATTTATTTAAAAAAAAGTTTATTTTTACACAGAATGTTAAATAATTAACAATGAAAACTGTATCCAACTGTGTTGAAGATATTCTTATAACGCAGCCATACTTAGAAGAAGCTTTATCTAGAAAGATTATCAATTTTAGCGCACTAGCAATAGAACTTACAGAACCTATAAGTAAAATGCTTAAAAAGGATGTAAAACCAGGAGCTATTATGATGGCTTTAAGACGCTATAATCCACCGCCTACAATGGGTAATTCTATAAAAATGAAACGCGTGATTCAAAACCTTGGAGACATTACGGTACGCTCTAATTTAAGTGACTATACCGTAAAAAATTCTACGACGCTTATAGACAATCATGCTAAAATATTAGAACACATAAACAAAGAAGATAAATTGTTCTATACGTTTACGCGAGGGATACATGAGAGCAATATTATTGTATCTAGTGGTTTAAATAGTTTTATTAAACAGCACTTATCTAATGAATACTTTATAGCTACACAAGACAATTTATCGGCTATAACTATAAATTTACCTCAAGATAATTCTAAAATTGCTGGTTTATACTATCATTTTTTTAAACGATTAGCTTGGGAAGGTGTTGTATTGTATGAAGTTTTATCAACCACCAATGAGTTTACCATTTTAGTTGAAGATGAATTTGTTGATAAAGCATTTACAGCGATTAAAAAAGTAAAGTCTTAGTTATATCTTTGTAGCCTATATTAATCTAATATGATTTTAGACTTTAAAGGAACCCCTATTTACTACACAGATTCTGGAAAAGGAAGTGCCGTAGTATTTCTTCACGGCTTTTTAGAAAACTCTACTATTTGGTCTCCATTTGTTCCTCTGTTAACTAAAAAACATAGAGTTATTTGTATGGATTTGTTAGGGCATGGACAATCTGGCTCAATAGGCTATATTCACACTATGGAGCTTATGGCAGAAGCTCTTGCTACGGTATTAAAATACTTAAAAATTAAGAAATGTACCTTAGTAGGGCATTCAATGGGAGGGTATGTGGCTCTGGCCTTTGCTGAAAATTTACCAGACGTTGTAAGAGGGCTTTGTTTAGTAAATTCGACGTCTCGTGCAGATAGCAAAGAACGTAAACTAAATAGAGATAGAGCTATTAAATCAATAAAGGATAATCACAAAACTTTTATTAGAATGGCAATAACTAATCTTTTTAGGCCAAAAAATAGAACATTATTTTCTAATGAAATAAAAGCGCTTAAAAAAGAAGCTTTAAAAACACCTTTACAAGGAATAGTTGCTGCCTTGGAAGGTATGAAAATAAGACCAGACAGGGAAGTGCTTCTACATTTTAGTCCGTACAAAAAAATGATGATTATTGGTAAAAAGGATCCTGTATTACGTTATGATGATTTGATAGATCAAACAAAAAGTTCTAAAGTAGACGTTGTTGAATGCCCAGATGGACATATGAGTTTTATCGAAAATAAAACATTATTTTTTCAATCAATAGTGCATTTCATCGAAAAATAATGTTTTTCATCGTTGATTTTGAGAAAAAATGCTATTTTTGACAAAATAACCCCAACCATAATAACTTAACATATGTCAAAATTTATTAACACTTCGGTATTTAGCCCTAAAATGTATTGTTCTATTTTTGGACACAACTACAAAGTATCAAAAAGAGTAACTTACCACGTTAAAGAGTATACATGTTCTCATTGTAAAAAACAATTAACTACAAATAGTAACGGTAGTTTAATTGAGTTAACCCCTAAGTTTAAAGAGATCAATGCTATTTTAGAACGTATACACAATAATAGATCCTTACGTTTAAAGAAGAAAACACTCACTTCGTCGATTGCCTAATTTTATTTAAAAAAAATTTAACTGTTTTCGCTAAATTTAGTGCTCTCTATAAGCAACTAATTACAACCAAGTGAAAACAACCCTACATTGCAAATTTTTTGGTCATGACCTTAGGCTAAAAAAACATGTTACAGACCATGTTAAAGAATACAAATGTAAAAACTGTAAAAAAGAATTTACTACTAATGGCTCTGGTAATTTAACCGAACTCACTCCCGAGTTTAAAGAAATAAACGAAGTTCTGGAGCTTGTTTATAACAATAAAATTAAACGTAGTAATAGTGAGCTGTTTGACAACTTGCTCGTTTTTAAGCATTAAAATTTTTCCACCCTTGAGCCTTTAATTCTATTTTAGTATCTGCTCTGGTTACTAAATGTGTCCCTGCGCTTTTTTCCTGGATATATCCTATCACAGTAAGGTTTGGATTAGCTTTTATTTTAGGATAATCTTCTTGACTAATAGTAAATAATAGCTCGTAGTCTTCTCCTCCATTTAATGCGACCGTAGTACTATCTATATTAAATTCTTCACATGTAGAAATAACTTGCGGGTCTAATGGAATTTTATTTTCATATAAATCGCAACCTACACTACTTTGGTGACATAAATGCATCACTTCAGAAGATAAGCCATCGCTAATATCTATCATCGATGTAGGTTTAACATTTAACTCTTTTAACAACGTAACAATATCTTTTCTAGCTTCTGGTTTCAACTGGCGTTCTATAATATAAGTGTAAGCCTCCAGATTTGGTTGGTTATTTGAGTTAACCTTATAGACTTCTTTTTCTCTTTCTAAAACTTGTAAGCCCATGTATGCAGCTCCTAAATCTCCAGATACGACTATTAAATCATCAGGTTTTGCTCCATTTCGATAAACTTCTTCATTAGCTTCTATTTCGCCTATAGCTGTTACAGAAATTAATAACCCTGTAGATGAAGATGTAGTGTCTCCTCCTATCACATCTATATTATAAATATTGGCAGCAGTTTTTATTCCAGCATAAAGCGCTTCTAATGCCTCCAAAGGAAACCTATTAGAAACTGCAATAGAAACGGTTACCTGAGTTGCTGTAGCATTCATAGCATAAACATCAGACAGATTTACTATAACCGCCTTATATCCCAAGTGTTTTAATGGCACATAACTTAAATCAAAATGCACACCTTCAACCAACAAATCTGTAGTTACAACAATTTTCTTATTATCAAACTTTAAAACAGCAGCATCATCTCCAACACCTTTAATTGTAGATTCATGATGTACTTTAAAATGCTTGGTTAAATGTTCTATAAGCCCAAACTCTCCTAAATCACTTAGTTGCGTTCGCTGTTGATTTTTATCTTCTATCATATTGCAAAAGTAATAAGCCTATTCCATTTAATTTGCTTATGTAAGCTAGAAATCTATTAATCTTTAAAATTTTATTCTTATATTAACTGTAAAGAGGGTAATAATTTATAGACTAAAAAAAATTATTATCATTAAAAATTGCTATTAGATGTTACTTTTAAAAAAAACAGCTAGATATATAGTTCTGGCGTTCATAGCTATAATATTGCAATGTTGTGGCAGCGATGATGATTCTATAGATAATAATAATATTAATAATAGGGACATAAATCCTTCAGCACCTCTTGCCGAATGTACAAATGGCTTTGCCGATATTTATCCATGTAATGGATATGATTTAATGTCTCGAATTCCTTTATCAACATTAGCATCATCAATATCGGTGAATTTATCCGCACCAATAGGTAATGATATATGGGGATGGACAGACCCTAGTAACGATAATGAATATGCCATTGTTTGTACTTCAAATAGCACAACTTTTATAAATATTACAGATCCTATAAATCCTGTTTTTTTAGGCAGAATTAACACGCAAACAGTTGATAATTCTTGGAGAGATGTTAAAGTATATAATAATCACGCCTTTATTGTGGCAGATAATGCTGGAGCACATGGCATGCAGGTTTTTGATTTAACACGACTAAGAAATGTCTCTAATCCTCCAGAAACCTTCAACCCAGACTTTGTCTATACCGGAGTAGAGAGTTGCCATAATATCTTTATTAATGAAACTTCTGGTATAGCGTATTTGGTCGGTTGCAATTCTTTTAATGGAGGACCTATATTTTTAGATGTAACCACACCAACCAGCCCTATTAATTTGGGTAATTATGCATCCAATGGCTACTCGCATGATGCTCAAGTAGTAACATACAATGGTCCAGATACAGACCATATTGGTAAAGAAATTTACATAGGAAGTAACGGTAATCGTTTTGGAACCAATACCGTAGTTATTGTTGATGTTACAGATAAGTCTAATCCTCAATTTATTTCAGAAGTCGATTATCCCGATCCGGGTTATGCGCACCAAGGGTGGTTTACCGAGGATATGTCTTATTTTATTTTTGGCGATGAACTGGACGAGATAGATTTTGGTAATGCTACCAGAACACTTGTTTTTAATCTTACCGATTTAGATAATCCTTTATTATCATCCACATATTTGGGTCCAACCCAAGCAATAGACCACAATGGCTATGTGAAAGGCAATGAATACTACTTGGCAAACTACAGAGCAGGGTTAAGAGTGCTGGATATTTCTAACATTGCTTCGGCTAATAACACTATGAGTGAAATAGCCTATTTTGATACCTATCCAGAAGATGATAATGCCAACTTCCAAGGGGCCTGGAGTGTTTATCCTTTCTTTAAAAGTGGTACTATTATAATTAGTGATATGGTTAGAGGGTTATTTGTTGTTAAAAAGAGTAATTAATCACAAATAATGTTTCGAAATCTAAAAAATATAGTACTGTTCTTTTTAATATGGAATTGTTCATCTAACGATGACAACCAAATGCCTACACCTTTAAAAAATACTGATACCATATTACTAGGAGGAAGTCTAAACGAAAGTGCAAGTTCTATTATCAAAACCTTAGATGGAGGCTATGCCATTTTAGGGTTTACGCAAAGTAAAGACGGAGATATTAAAGACAAAACAAATGAGTCTTATGATTACTGGTTATTAAAATTTGATAATTCTAATACACTACAATGGCAAAAAACATACGGAGGGAGTAATGAAGATAGGGGAAGTAAAGTCATCCAAACAAGTGATAATGGCTTTGCATTGATAGGGTTTAGCAAAAGCAGTAATGGACACCTCACGGAAAACAATGGCTTTGATGATTTTTGGATACTTAAGCTTGATGATTTAGGTCATATTTCTTGGCAAAAATCGTTCGGTTTTTCTGGTGTAGACAGTGGTATTTCGGTTATTCAAACTAACGATGGTGGGTTTCTATTGCTTGGTGTTTTGGATGTTACAGCATCTAATGGTGAAGGTAATAGCAAGTCTTCTGCAATAAAACATGCAGGCGGGGATTACTGGGCAATAAAATTAAGCGTTAATGGTGAAAAACAATGGAGTAAATTTTATGGCGGCTCATTTACAGATACACCTTACCAAGTTATACAAACACAAGATAATGGTTATATAATTGTAGGCTCATCAGACAGTAATGATGTAGATATTAGCAATAATAAAGGTGGTTACGATTTTTGGGTAATTAAAATATCTGAGGCAGGAACATTAATTTGGGAAAAATCATTTGGGGGTTCACAAATTGATGAAGCCAGAGATATTATAGCAACTAACGATGGTCATTTTTTAATTGTAGGAGACACCAGAAGTAACGATAAGGACGTTACTAATAATAAAGGCGCTGCAGACATTTGGTTAATAAAAATTACGTCCAATGGCGAATTAATCTGGCAGAAAACTATTGGAGGTACTGGTTTTGATGCCGCCCGATCTATAAAAAGCACTATGGATGGAGGCTATTTAATTGTTGGCAATTCAAGAAGTGAAGATGGTGACACAACAACGAATAGCGGTCAAAACGATGCTTGGATATTAAAACTAAACCATCAAGCAAATTTACAATGGCAAAACTCTATTGGAGGCACAGGTACAGATTTAGCTTTTGATGCTATAGAACAAAACGATAATACAATTATTACGGTAGGAGAATCTGGGAGCCCAACATTAAATACTCAAGTAAATAAAGGGTTTACCGATCTTATGGTTTTACATATAAAATGATTATGAAAAAGATAAATTACACATTATTAATTTTTGTTTTTACTCTATGTTCCTGTTCAGAAAACAACGATGGTAACACCTCCTTAGAATCCAATATTACATTTAACTTTAGCCATACATGGGATAATACCCTGATTAATAATACAGATTTTAATAGTATTAAATTTACTAATGAGAATGGAGAGCAATTAAGTATCACAAAACTTAGATACTTAATTTCTAAGATACGCTTTACATCTTCAAAAAATGAGATTATTGAGGTTAGCAGTTACAATTTAATAGATGTCACAAATAACGCAACCCTATCGTTTTCTCCAAACACTAAAATCCCTAATGGAGAATATAATAACGTCTCCTTTATTTTTGGTTTTGATAACGAGGATAACTACACAAAAAACTACCCCGATTTAAACTCGGCGTCCTGGAATGTTCCAGATGTATTGGGTGGCGGTTACCATTACATGCAACTAGAAGGTAAGTTTTTAGACACTAGTACAACCGAAACGGGATATGCGTATCATGCTATAAGAGCTGTAGATAATAATGGCTCTAGTCAACAGTTTCAAGATACATTTTTTACAGTGAATTTAGGAAGTGTGACGCTATCTAGAGACACCCTTTTTAATATAGAAATGAATGTTTCTCAATGGTTTAAAGCTCCAAACACATGGAATTTAAACGTTTTAAACAGTATGCTTATGCCTAATTTTAATGCACAAGTCATGATGTTTGAAAATGGGCAAAATGTATTTCAACTAAAATCAGTTAGTAACTAGTTTTGAAACCTTACGCTCTATATATTGCTATTGTTTTTATCTTATGCTTTTCTTGTGAAAAAGAAGAAGACAAAGCGTATACAGCTATTCCTAAACCTCTAGAGATCCCAAAGCTTTTCGAAGAGAATATTCTAGCTCCAGTAATTCCAATAAACAACCCACAAACTATAGAAGGCATTGCACTAGGTAAAAAATTATTTTTTGATCCTATATTATCGGCAAATAACATGCAATCCTGTGCAGACTGCCATATGCCGCAACTTGCATTTACAGACAACACACAATTTAGTGATGGTATTGATGGCCATTTTGGAGATAGAAATAGCATGCCTCTATTTAATTTAGCATGGCATTATGATGAAAAATTCTTTTGGGATGGTAATGCTTTTAGCTTGGAACATCAAGCTTTTTCACCTGTTACTAACCCTTTAGAAATGAAAAACACATGGCCTAATGTAGAGGCTAAACTAAAAAAACACCTAGACTATCCAGATCTATTTACAAAAGCTTTTGGAACAAAAAATATAGACTCCACGCTAGTTACAAAAGCAATTGCTCAATTTGAACGAACCTTAATATCATCTAATTCCAAATTTGATAAGTTTCTTTTAGGTGAAACAGAACTCACGCCTCAAGAATTAAATGGGTTCAATGTTTTTATGGATGAAGCCAGAGGTGATTGTTTTCATTGTCATGGTAGTGATAAAAACCCATTATGGACAGATAATAGTTTTCACAATAATGGTTTAGATGAAACGTTCTCCGATTTAGGTTTAGGCACTGTAACAGGAGACCCTTCCGATAACGGAAAATTTAGAACACCATCCCTTAGAAATTTAGCATTTACAGCACCCTACATGCATGACGGGCGATTTTCCACATTAGATGAGGTTATAAATCATTATAGCGAAGGATTAAAAAACTCTGAAACTATAGACCCTTTAATGAAAAAAGTTGCTCAGGGCGGAGTAGGACTGTCTTCTCAAGATAAAATAGATTTAAAAGCATTTTTATTGACACTAACCGACAAGGCATTTATCAAAAATCCAAATTTCAATCCATAAAACAAGTATTTTATTACAATTTTTGTATTTCATCGAAAAAATTGCATTTTAAACTATGTTTTTAGTATCTTGTGAGTCCCAAATTTACAGAACTTATTATCATGGAGAACAACAAAGCGGCAAGCCCTTTTTGCTATATTTTCGGGCATAACTATGTGTATTTATCAAATATTGACGAGCATACATCAGAGTTAGTATGTAAATGCTGTAAAAGCTTATTTATATCAGATACTAATGGAAATATGCATCTTTCAGAAAACCAAACATTAAGAAACAACTATACCGCATATTTAGATGCTAAGCAAAATGGGGGCTTAAAATTAACCCCAATAGCACTTCCAGCTAAGCTTAAATAGTGTTATCATTATATAATCCCAAAATAGCTATTTTAAATCTTTAATAAATAAAACTGCTTTTAATTAAAACTTGAGCTATTACTTCTGCGTTCTAAAAGAATGGTATTCCTCCAGACACCGTTCATTTTACCAATACGTTCTCTGTAGCCAACTACCCTAAATCCAAGTTTTTCATGAATTCTTAAACTGCCCTTGTTTTCTGGAAAAATACCGGCTTGCAATGTCCATATACCGTTAATTTCACTATCTTTTATTAGTCGTTCTAAAAGCCTTGTGCCTATTTGTTTTTTGTAAAAATTTGTAGAAACGTACACACTAACTTCTGCAACGCCCCCATAAACACAACGGCTAGATATAGACGAAAGCGCAGCCCAACCTAGAATGTAAGAATCGTATTCGGCTACAATTCTGCTGTTTTTTAAATGCCCTTGATCCCAATCTTCCCAACCGGGAACATCTTGTTCAAATGTAGCATTACCTGTTGCAATACCTTGTTTATAGATTTCAGCAACTTGTTCCCAATCTTTTTTCTTTAATTTTCTAAAGACTATTTCGGTATGATTCATCATTTTACAATAATATCATTTACAATTATTTATACAAAATCTTTATCCATAAATGGTGTAATACCATTTAAGAATTGGTATAATTTAATCTCGTATAACTATTTTTGTTATTTCTCGAGTGTCACGCCTTAGCGGGATGTATCGACAAGCCGCTAACCTGTTCTCGATACATCCCGAAGCAAGTTCGGGACACTCGAACTGACATATACAAAAATTTTAATCGTAAATCCTATAAAATAGAATAAAAAAAGCTGTTTCAAGACTAATGAAACAGCTTTTAAGTATGGATTTATATTGACTTACTTCCCTCCATCTAATTGGTCTTGCCAATCTAGTAGCTCTTGCCATTTGCCTTCATAAGCCAATTGCGCTTGTTTAGGCCAAGTTCCAGGTTTATGAATTTTAAAACGTTCTCCTCCACTATCTAAAACAGCCTGACACTTTTCGACAGTACATTCAGATAAGTCTTTCCAAGTTTTAACATCATGATTATGAAACAACTCCTGTATTTTGGGACCAATACCTTCTACTACTGTTAGGTCGTTTTCTTTTATCTTTTTACCAAACACAGCTTTAGCTCCATTTGCATCAAAAGGGATTAAAGCTGGAGTTGATGCTGCAAATGAAGACGATATATTATTAGATAAAGATGCTTTATTTGCTTCACAAGCTGCCAAATCGGCCTCTAATTTTACTCTTGCAGATTTGCAATTCTCTAGATCAAGTTCTAGTCTTTTTCTTGCAGCTATACATTGTTCTAAATCAAGCTCAACTTTAGCTAATTTTTCTTTACAATCATTGTCGTTATTATTGTTTCCTCCAGATAACTTTCCTAATAAGTACCCTAATATTGCGGAAATTAAACCTACTAATAATGGAATTAATATACACCAATTCATAATTTTATATTTTTAAATGTTTTTTTAATTAATTGTTACTACTGTTCTTCTGTTTTCTGCCCTACCTGCTTCGGTATTATTATCCGCAATTGGCTGTGATTGGCCTTTCGATGCGGTTTCGATATTCATTTCTAAAATACCATTTCTAGTTAAATAACGTTTAGCAAAATCTGCTCGTTTTTGACCTAACCCTATATTGGTATTTGCATTACCAGTATTATCAGTATGCCCAACAACTAATACTTTAGCCCCTAATTTATCCACACAATGCGAAATATCGGCTATTTTTTGACGTTGTTCTGGTGTTAAGTTTATTGCAGCTTGACCTGACCCAAAATGCAACACTAGAGGATTTGCTTTTATAGCATCACAAGCCGCTTTTAAGGCATCGCTAGCAGCAGTATTATTTGCATCTCCTGTTAATACTCCAAAGGTAACTGGACCAAACAATGTTTCGTTCTCATCTGGAATAAGACTCTCATTAAGCTTCCCATAAGTATCTATTTGTTTTGATGAAATGCCATGAGTTACTAAGTAGTTTTTCACAGCATTAGCTCTTGCTAATCCTAAGTTTGGATATGCAGAGTTATTTTTTTCATCGCTCTTAAAAAACCCAGTGATGTCAATAGTTTTTAAAGGATTTTTATCAAGGAAATCTTTAATCCTAGAAACCTCACTTTCTACATTGGTAGAAATAGGTTTTAAAATAGAAAAGTCTGATGTTTTAAAATTAAAGTTATCGTTAATATTGACTTTAAAACCGCTCTTTTCGTCATCTAAAGCAAATGCGTTTCTGGTCGCTTCTACTTTTTTAATTTCTGGTTCGACTACTACTTCTTCAACCTTTTCTTTTACATCTCCGCATGCTTTTAAACTGCAACAACTGCAACATAAATAACAATACAAAATAGTACCAAGAATAATTGTGAGTAGAATACCTAAAAGGTACAGTGTTTTTTTACTCATTTTGGTTAGTGTTTTTGGTTAATGTTTATTAAATGCTTCTAAATTTAGCATTAAACTCTTAATTAAGAAACAAATAGTGTAAAAAAGTCACATTTTATCCTTAAAACCAACGTAGCTTTACACCTACAGCTTATGCTTTAAATACTATCATAAAAAAATTACAACGTTTTAATATCAATAATAAATGTAACTTATTCAATAAAAGTGTAACTTTATTGGTAAATAAAACTACGCTACTCTATATTTCATCATTAAATCCATTAAAACTAATGTCATTAAAAAAAATCTTAGCTTTTGTATGCATATTTACAATTATAATATCCTGTAAAGAGAAGGTAGAAGAAACCAATAATATTTTCAAATTTAGAGATTACATAGGCTATACTACCTCGGGTATGACCTCTATTGGTAGTCGTATTCAAGTTAATCTAGCGAAAGAAGTTTCTGGGTGGGAAACGGGGCAGGAAATAACAGATGATATTTTAACTATTAAACCGCATGTTGATGGTAAACTTTATGTTGGTAACAATCATACCCTTTTATTTAAACCCGATGAAAATTTAGAACCAAAAACAGAATATTCTGTAACTGTAAAGCTTGGAAAAATTTATGATAATATTCCTTCTGAGTTTAAAAATTTTACATTTCAATTTAAAACCATAACGCCTAGTTTTAATTTAGAAACCAACAGCTTACAATCTTACAGCAAGAAGTGGCAATATTTAGAAGGGGTCATAAAATCTGCAGACATTATTTCATTAGCTAATGCGAAAAATTTAATAGAAGCATCTCAAAACGGAAAAAAATTAACTGTAGTTTTTAATGAAGCTAATGAAAATGCAAAATTTTTTGAATTTAAAATAGATAGTATTAACCGCTTGGTAGAAGACAGTGATATTTTGGTGAAATGGCATGGCAAAGCTATAGGTGCAGAAAATAAGGGTGAAAACACAATAGGTATCCCAGGGATAAACAATTTTACCATAGTAGAGACTAATGTTACCCAATCTCCCGAGCAGTACCTTTCTATTAACTTTTCCGATCCATTAAAAAAACAGCAAAATTTCGATGGTCTTGTAAGCATTCAAAAATCAAAAACAGCAAAATTTGTTGTAGATGGAAATGTACTTAAAGTCTATCCAGATACTAAATTAATAGGTAATGTACAAGTAGATATTTTTCAAGGCATTAAAAATCAAGAGGGTTATAAATTAAAAAAACCGTTTTCTGAAACCATTATTTTTGAAGAGTTAAAGCCCCAAGTGCGCTTAATAAGCAATGGTACTATTTTACCAAATTCTCAAGAATTAAAATTTAATTTTGAAGCTGTAAATTTAAGTGCGGTTGATGTAAGGATTATTAAAATTTTTGAAAACAATGTACTTCAATTCCTGCAAGACAATAACCTAAATGGGAACGATAAATATGCCATAAAAAAGGTGGGGAGGCGTATTGCCAAACAAACTATTCAATTACAAACCGCATCAGAAAACACAGGAAAATGGAGTGCTTATAGTATAGATTTATCAAAATTTTTTACAGCTAACTCAGGATCAATATATCGTGTTGAGCTAAGTTTTAACAAGTCTTACTCACTTTATAATTGTGAAGCAAATGTAACATCAAACAACAATGAAGACGGCGACTATTATGAAGAGGATTACTATTACGAAGATGATTATTATGGAAGTGATGATAACTCGCAAGAAGATGAGGATATTAGAGAAGAAGCGTATTGGAATAATTTAAGATACCGTTATAAAAATTACACCTACAACTGGAGCGAACAAAAAAACCCGTGTCATGATGCTTATTACAACGAGCGTAAAATTGTATCTCAAAACTTATTAGCTTCTAATTTAGGTGTTATAGCTAAACGTGGTACTAATAATTCTTATTTTTTCGCAGTATCCAATATTTTAACCACTGCTCCCGAAGCCAGTGCTAAGGTTGTACTTTATAATTTTCAGCAACAAGAAATTGCCAGTGCTAATACAGATAAAGACGGTCTAATTATAATAGACACAGATAAGCATGCAAACTTCGCCATTATCTCTAAAGGGACTAACACAAGTTATGTAAAACTAGATGATGGCAATTCACTATCTCTAAGTAAATTTGATGTTTCGGGAAGCAAACTAGAACGTGGAATTAAAGGGTATATCTATGGAGAACGTGGCGTTTGGAGACCTGGAGACACCCTCCACCTAACCTTCATGTTAAATGATAATGCCAATAAATTACCTAAAGGTCATCCCGTAAAAATGGAACTAACAAACCCTAACGGAAAGTTAGTTTATAAAAAAGTGACATCAAACAACCTTAATAACTTTTACAAATTCACAGTTCCAACCACTTTACAAAACAAAACAGGAAGTTACAGCGCAAAAGTATCTATAGGAGGTGTTACATTTTATAAAAATTTAAACATTGAAACCGTAAAACCTAACCGTTTAAAAATTAAAATAGATTTTGAAAACGACATTTTAGTTAAAAATAATCCCTTAAAAGGGAAGCTAGATGTAAAATGGCTCCATGGTGCTCCGGGGAAACACCTAAAAGCAGAAATTAAAGCCAAAATAAGTGTTTCATCTACAAGTTTTGATAATTACAAAGCTTATGTGTTTAATGATCCAACACGACGATTTGCTACCGAAGAGACTATCATTTTTGATGGCAACGTAAATGAAGAAGGGATTGCCAATATTAACAAACAACTTACCATTGGAAAAAATGCCCCAGGCATGCTTAAAGTACAATTTTTGGCACGTGCTTTTGAAAACGGAGGTGATTTTTCATTAGATGCATTTAACAAAAAATATGCGCCTTACGAATCCTTTGTTGGGTTGCGTTTACCTAAAGGCAACGCCTATGGATCTTACTTTACAGATGAAAACCAAACGTTTGATGTGGCGGTGGTAGATGCATACGGAAAACCTGTTAAGCGAAATAACCTTGAAGTAAAAGTATATAAAATTAAATGGCGTTGGTGGTGGAACTCGTCTTACGATAATTTATCCAGTTATGTGTCCAGCAACTATCATAAACCCTATACAACTTCAAAAATAAGCACAGATGCCAAAGGTAAAGCTAGCTTTAATGTTAATATACCAAATAATGAGCGTGGTCGCTATTTAATTAGAGTTATAGATCCTATAAGTGGTCATGCGACTGGAAGAACAGTTTATTTTTATAAAAACTGGTGGCAAAATTCATCATCTGGAGATAAAGAAGCAGCAAAAATGCTCATCTTTTCTTCCGATAAGGAAAAATACAATGTAGGTGAAACGGCTAAAATCACGTTTCAATCTGGCTCCGAAGGACGTGCATTGGTAAGTGTAGAAAATGGCACAGAAGTATTAGATTTTAAATGGATAAAAACAACTCAAGGAGAAACTTCGGTAGAGCTCCCTATTACTCCCGAAATGGCCCCCAATGTATTTGTAAACATTTCGCTGTTGCAACCGCATGCTATTACAGAAAACGATTTACCTATTCGCCTCTATGGTGTTATTCCCGTACTGGTTGAAAATCCTAATACCAAATTATATCCTAAAATAGACATGCCAAATGTATTACGCCCAGAACAGGAGTTTAAAGTTACTGTTTCAGAAAAAAATAAAAAGGCAATGACCTATACAATTGCTGTTGTAGAAGAAGGGCTATTGGATTTAACACGGTTTAAAACCCCTAATGCATGGCGTAGTTTTTATAAGCGTGAAGCTTTAGGTGTTAAAACCTGGGATGTTTTTGATGATGTTATAGGCGCTTATTCTGGTAGTATCGATCAGGTATTTGCCATTGGCGGTGATGGCGATGCTGGTGGTGGTAAAAACAAAAAAGCGAATCGTTTTAAGCCTGTTGTACGCTATTTTGGTCCTTATCAGCTCTCATCTGGAGCTAGTAAAAGTCACACTATAAAGCTTCCAAATTATATAGGAGCAGTACGTACTATGGTTGTTGCTGGAGATAATAGTAAAGGTGCTTATGGTAGTACAGAAAAATCGGTTCAAGTAAAAAAACCTTTAATGGTTTTGGCTACGCTACCTCGTAAATTGAGTCCTGGAGAAAAAGTAATACTACCTGTTACTGTTTTTGCTATGGAACCTAAAGTAAAGCATGTAAATTTAAAGTTAAAACTAAGTCAAGGCATTTCTATTATAGGAGACACCTCAAAAAAAATATCCTTCGCAAAGCCTGACGAAAAAATGGCATTTTTTGAGCTTGATGTGAGTAAAGCAAAAGGTATAAATACGGTTGAGGTTATCGCTTCTGGTAATGGAGAAACGGCAACGTATAAAGTAGAATTGGATGTTGAAAATACAAACCCAATGACCTCTAAAGTTATTACTAAAACGCTTAATGCTTATGCTACAGAAGCCATAGATTTTTCAACCTTTGGTGTTTTGGGTACGAATAATGCTACAGTAGAATTCTCAACGCTACCGCCAATGGACTTTACACGTAGACTGGAATATTTAATACAATACCCTCATGGTTGTGTTGAGCAAACGACATCCAGTGTGTTTCCGCAATTATTTTTAACAGATATTTTTGATTTAACGTTTAATAAAAAACAAGAGATACAAGACAATATAAAGAAAGGGATTAAACGTTTAGGTCATTTTCAAAGACCAAACGGAGGGATGAGCTACTGGGTTGGAGAAAATAGCGCTAACGATTGGGGGACCAGTTATGCAGGTCATTTTTTATTAGAAGCAGAGAAAAAAGGCTATGTTTTACCTCTTACATTTAAAACTAATTGGATACAATACCAAAAACAAGCTGCCAGAGATTGGAGACCTAGTTACAGACGTTATAATTCGGATTTGGCTCAGGCCTATCGTTTATATACATTGGCGCTTGCTGGACATCCAGATTTATCATCAATGAATCGCTTGAGAGAGTTCTCCGAAATTTCTAATGAAGCTAAATGGCGATTAGCTGCCGCTTATGCCTTGGCAGGACAAAAAGAAGCCAGTGATAAAATTTCGCAACGTGGTAATATTGAATTTAAACCCAAACGTGGTAATTATTATACCTATGGTTCTGTGGATAGAAACAGAGCAATGGCATTGGAAACTATGGTGCTTACCAAAAATACTAATATGCGATCTTTAGCAGAGTCTATAGCAAAAGTGTTATCTGGTGATAGCTGGATGAGCACACAAACAACAGCCTATAGTCTATTAGCTATGGCAAAAATGGTAAATGCTAATGGAGGCAAAGCACTACAATTAAGTTTTGATATTAATGGGAAAGACGCGCAAATAAAGACTAAAAGTACTATAGCGCAACGTTCTCTGGAAATTAAAAAAGGACAAAATACGTTAACGCTTAAAAATACAAACGCAAATGTTGTTTATGTGCGTATTTTAAATTCTGGAAAATTACCTTTAGGGAAAGAATTGGTTGAACAACGTGGATTAGGTGTTGCTGTCCAGTATAAAGATACAAAAGGAAATAATTTAGACATTTCTAAATTACAACAAGGGCAAGATTTTATTGCCACTGTTAAAGTAAGTAATTTAAAAAATAACGATGTAAAAGATATTGCACTAACACAAATCTTTCCTTCGGGTTGGGAAATTGTTAATACACGTTTTACATCCTTTGGTAATACAACAACTAGTCAAGCCCGACATACAGATATTAAAGACGATCGTGTTCACTTTTATTTTGATTTGCCTAAACAAGGAAAACATAGTACAAAAACCTTTAATGTAATGCTAAATGCTGCTTATTTGGGGACCTATTATTTACCAGGAATTCAAGCCGAAGCGATGTACGATACTAATTATTTAGTAAGAACCAAAGGCGCATGGGTGACTATAGAAAAATAGTAGTTTTTAAATGTATTTATGCGTTAAATCGTTAAAAATAGACGTTTAATCGATATTTTGTCTATGTTTTGTCAAGTTACAAATAATTAGTCAAGTCTATTTTTTACATAAATTTGTAAAAAATTGTATTTGAGACTTCCCTTAAAGTTTATAATACTACATGTAAAATTGTTAAACTAAAGTAAACCTTTAAAAATCTTAATTAGTATGAATTTTAAAAAATTAATTGCTCTACTTATGCTTGGGGCGCTTATGGCCTGTGGCGGAAATGATGATGCGGACGACCCTGTTAAAGAAGACCCAAAAGAAACACCTACTCCAGACCCAGATCCAACACCTGATCCAGAACCGGATCCGGATCCAGAACCTATGACATTCGATCAACTACCAGTAGCTCCAAGTGCTGGTGATGGTATGACATGGGAATTTCAAGCAGATTTATCTGATGATTTTGAGTATACATTTGAAGCAACTACATCTAGAGCCGAATTTGGAGAAGGAAAATGGTATAATAGATATCATGACCAGCCAAGTGGACGACCAAACGACTGGACTGGTCCAGGAACAACCATATGGAAACATGAAAATGTAACTGTAGCCGATGGCAACTTGCGTTTAATCACTACAAGAGTTCCAGGAGAAACAAAATCGTATCCTACCTCTGGTGGTACGCGTACAGGTACAGCGACGCGATTAGGTTGTATCACATCAACAAAAAGAGTATTATATCCTGTTTTTGTTGAAACCAGAGTAAAGGTTGCTAATGCATTTTTTGCTTCAGATATATGGATGTTAAGTCCAGACGACACTCAAGAAATTGATATTTTAGAAGCCTATGGTGCGCAAAACCCAAGAAACGACCAAGACTGGTTTAGTAGAAGATTTCATATAAGTCATCATGTATTTGTTAGAAGTCCTTTTCAAGATTATCAACCTAAAGATTCTAGTACTTGGCAACGAATTGATGGTTATGAGTATACCTCTAGTGACTGGGTGCAAATTGGTGTGTACTGGAAGTCTCCTACAGACCTTGAATATTACCTAAACGGAAATCTTATTAAGGTTATGGATAATTTAGATACCGTAGGCGGTAAAGATGGTATAGATCCAAGAAATTACACTGCTACACCAGATCCTTCTAATCCTGGTGATGCTTCATTAAGAGATCCAGCAACAAGAACTGGTTTAAGTAAAGAAATGGATATTATTATAAATGCAGAGGTACAAAGTTGGAATGCAGATGCTGGTAGATTCCCTTCTGATGATGAAATCGCCAATTCTCCCGAAGATCATGTATTAAAAGTAGATTGGATACGTGTATTTAAGCCTGTGGCGAATTAGAACATAAATAATACGACATATAAAATTAAAAAATCCAGAGCACAACTCTGGATTTTTTAGTTTTTATTGGTCTAAAAAACATAGGTCTACTCGTATTCCATGTGTGAAGATTTAAGTATTTCCATATCTGTGTTTTGTTGCAACACCAAGTTAGGTGAAAATACATAAAGATGTAATTATTTGTAGACAAGCAGTTTGTGATTATTTTTGTCTGACAACCTACGGATTTAAGGTATAAGTTCGTACTATCGAGTTTTCCCTTATAACAATCATTACAAGGTTTATTCAAGTCAAAGTTACCATTATTTCCTTTTAACCCGTTTTATGCATTAGAATAGATAAAAGGAGGGCTTAGATTTTTTATTTGGCTAAATAAGCCATCCATCCAAGG
>CANMLX010000017.1 GCA_947498845.1 uncultured Flavobacteriaceae bacterium
CGTATCATTTTTACGCCTATAGCTTTGCAGTTTTCTTTGAGCTGTGTATACAACCAATCCACTGCTTCCCATAGTAATTTTTGAGGGGTTGGGTAACGAACTTCACTCTCATAACAAGTCGCGTCTACTGTAACTTGAGCTTTGCTATTTATATAGGGCTTCCAGTGAGCAAACAACTCTTTTTCTATCGAATCTACATCTAGTTTTTCTGCCAATTCACAACGAATCTGACTTACTATTTTAAAATTAGTCAACCGATTAAAGCCTAAATGAATATCACAGAAAAACTGATAATCAATATTGCCATTGAGTTGTTCTATTAGTCTTTGATCCGAACAACAAGCATAATGCTTTAGAAGCATTAATGCTATTCTTCCCCTTGGACTAAATAACATTTTTGAACCTGAAGGTTTTTCTTTTATTTGTAAACTTTCTACAAGAGAACCCCAAGGAATAGATACATAAATTTTACCTAAATCACTTTCTAAAAAACGCCTATAAAAGCAAGACAAATTTTCTTGTGTAGATAAAAACGAAAATTCGTGCTGAAAGTCACTAATTCTTTGTATTTTCATAATTAACGATAAGTAGAACCCCGTTTTTAGCTCCCTATAGCTGTTTTCGGGGTTTTTATTTACCTTAATTTACGACAAAACCCTCGTATTTACAAGGGTTTTGAGTATTCTGAATGAGCCAACGAAATAAAAAATGTATCGAGAACAGGTTAACAGCTTCTCGATACATCACGCTAAGGCATGACACTCGAGAAATGAGAAATGACAAAAATATTTATACGAAATTAAATTACGTAAATGGTATTATTTTTATTTTAAAGTATAGGGCAAAAAGACACATTTTAATTGAGTAATTTAACATTAAAAATGGTATACCACTATTCAATAGCTTTTATTTTCTTATCTTTTTTATAAATGGGTATTCTGTATGTAAGTGTATAAGCATAACCAACACCTATGCGAGTACTATCATAAGTTTTATTAAACCCTGGAATAAAGATATTTTGAAAATTATCTGGCTCAGTCTCTGTAAGCTTTACTTTTAGTTGCGCATTCAGCCCCATATATAAGTTATTGAATAACTCTGCTTTTATACCTATTATTATCTCTGTCCAAAGTGCTGTTAAACCATCTAATTCTATTTTGTCTGTAGAAGAGAAATGAGGTTCCCAGTATTGCTCTACATTATAAATACTAAACTCACTTATAGTATGACTAAATGTACTTGCGCCTATTCTAAAACCAGCATATACCATATTATCCATATCCAGCCAGTTTTGATATAAATTGTAGTCTATCCCAGCTTTAAAATAACTTCCTTTTGTAGTGGTATTTAAAAATTCTGTTGTATTATTTTTTTCTTCATTACCTAGTTCTCCTGCGATATACATTTTTTTATTTATCCTATAATCGGCCACTACTTCAAAACCAGTATACTCATCATCTAAAAAACTACGTATAATTTTTCCTGTATCTACTCCAAAGCGCAAACCATATTTTTCTTTAACTATTATAGTATCTTTTACAGGCTTAGCAATGGTATCATTCTGCGCATTTATAGAAGTACAGAAAAGAAATACTAATAAAAAAATACTAGTGTAATAATATAAAGTGTGCTTCTTCTTCATCTTCTACAGATTGGTTTTCGTTATTTGAACTTATACTTTTTATCCATTGACTAGTGTCTGCTGTATCTCGTGTTATTTTCACATTTTTAAACACAGTTCTAAACCCACAAGCACGAGAAACAAACACTTCCTCTCTCTCATAGGTTATTATAATTTCATCTGGATTGCCAAGAATTTCATCATCGGTTGCATCTTCTGGTGTATCTTTATCATCAATATCAAAATCTTTATGCAAAATATATCGCGTCTCATCTGCATCGGTACGTAATGGTAAATAAATTTTTGATCGCCTATCGATTCCTGCATATTCTACAGTATTACCTGTACTAATTTCGGTAACAATAAGATGATCTTCTCTATCTAGACCTGTTATTCTTAATTTAGATATATTTTTACTTCTATCAGAATCTGCAAAGTCAAAAACCTCTATAAATAGCTTAGCTGTTGTCTGCGTAGTTTCTGGGCATAGATCATCCCTCTCACAACTTGCATAAATACAACCAAATAAAAGTATTAATGATAAAATTTTTATATATCTCATGTGTTTAGAATATTTTTTTGAGCGTCACTCCTACTTGCCTACCAAAGAGGTCTAACTCGCCTAAAGCCATTTTAACATTTATTATAATTCTTATTGTAGCTCGTTTCATTTATTATCTTTTTTCTAAAAGCACCACGTTTTCTACATGAAATGTCTGTGGAAACATATCTACAGGTTGAACTTTAGTTACTCGATACATAGCATCCATAAGGGCTAAATCTCTGGCTTGGGTTGCACTATTACAACTTACATACACTATTTTTTCTGCACCTATATTTAGTAATTGAGCCACCACATCTTTATGCATTCCATCTCTGGGAGGATCTGTTATTACAATATCGGGTTTACCATGAGTCTTAATAAAATCACTATTAAATACATGTTTCATATCTCCAACAAAGAATTCAACGTTAGTAATAGCATTTAATTGTGCATTTTCTTTTGCTGCTAGTATTGCATCTGGCACTGCTTCTACGCCTATTACCTTTTTTGCTTTTTTGGCTATAAACTGTGCGATTGTGCCTGTTCCAGTGTATAGATCGTAAACTAACTCTTTACCCGTTAATCCCGCAAAATCTCTCGTTATTTTATATAATTCGTAGGCTTGTTTTGAATTGGTTTGGTAAAATGATTTGGCATTTATTTTAAAATGCAGCCCCTCCATTTCTTCAAAAATATGATCTCTACCTTTAAAACAAATTACGTCTTGATCGTAAATTGTATCATTAGCTTTTTCATTTATAACATATTGTAATGATGTTATTTGCGGGAATTGTTGTGCTATATAATTTAACAACAGCTCACGTTTTACAATATCTTCTTTAAAGAATTGTACAAGCACCATAACCTCTCCAATACTAGATGTTCTAATCATCATAGTACGTAAAAAACCGGTTTGATTTCTAGTATTAAAAAACTCTAAAGCATTATCTACAGCAAATTGTTTTACCCTATTTCTAATAGCATTAGAAGGCTCTGCTTGTAAATGGCATTTATTAATATCTAATATTTTATCCCACATACCTGGAATATGAAACCCTAGTGCATTTCTATCTCCTAAATCGTTATCAGACTTAATTTCTTCTAATGTGAGCCATCTGCTATCACTAAAAGAAAACTCCATCTTGTTACGATAAAAATAGTGCTCTTTAGATCCTAAAATGGGAGTAATCTCGGGTAAGTTAATATGTCCAATTCTTGTTAAATTATTAACAACTTCTTTTTGCTTGTAATATAATTGGTGTATATAAGCCATATCCTGCCATTTACACCCACCGCAAGTACCAAAATAATCACATTCTGGTTGGACACGTTTTTCAGATAATTTATGAAACTTAGTTGCTTTCCCTTCGTAATATGCTTTTCGCTTTTTAAAGGTTTGTACATCAACCACATCGCCAGGCACAGCATTTGATAAAAATACAACTTTACCATCTGGTGCTTTGGCTATGGTTTTTCCCTTTGCGCCTGCATCCACAACTTCTAATTCTTCAAAAAACTGTTTTTTTGATTTTCTTCTAGACATGCTGCAAAAATAGCAATAGCTATTAATTATTTTAGATAAAAAACAATATTTGTAAATAATGCTAAATCTCTTCTAATAGAGCGTGTTCTTATCAATTTAACCATTAAGATTTAGTTGTAAACACAAAAAACATAAATAAACCATATGCTAAAACTAAAAAGAAGCCTTTTAATCTACTTATTTGCATTTGTTTTGGTAAAACTATTAATGGTAAGAGCACCACTGCAAAGCCTAACATCCAGAAGATGTCACTATTAAGAATCTGAGGTTCTGTAATTGTTATTGGTTTTACTAATGATGTTAAACCCAAAACAGAAGCTATATTAAATATATTAGATCCAATTAAATTACCTAATGACAATGCTTTTTCTTTTTTAGCTGCAGCTATAACCGATGCCGCTAACTCTGGCACACTTGTTCCTATAGCAATTAAAGAAACCCCTATAACGGCCTCACTTACTCCAACTGCACTGGCTATTTCCTTAGCGCCACTCACTAACCATTCACTACCAAAATAAAGCGCTAAAGCACCAATTAATAACCACAAAATAATTTTAAAGTTTGAAACTTCTGCTAAAGCATCATTTACTTCTTCTAATTCTGTTTTTGTGTTTTTTATTAAAACGATTAAAAATATAATAAGCCCAATAAACAAAATACCACCTTCAATAGCTGTTAATATATTGTCGTTCTTAAGAAAAAAATACATAGCAATAGAAAACAACACCATAGCTGGCCAATGTAATTTATAAAAAGATGTATCTACTGTAATAGCCCCTACCATAGCAGTAACACCTAAAACTAAACCTATATTGGCTATATTAGAGCCTACCACATTATTAATAGCTATAGCTGGAGATCCAGATAATGCTGCTTGCAAACTTACTAATAACTCTGGGGCAGATGTTGCAAAAGATACTACAGTCATTCCTATTACCATTTTAGAGATATTAAACTTAAAAGATAACGCAACAGAAGAGCGCACCAAAAACTCACCTCCAACAACCAATAATATAAATCCAAGAATGACCCAAAGTATACTCATAAAAATAATTTTTGCGAATATACTACAACAAATGACTATTTAATAACCTGAATTCGATTAATATTGTTTTCACAGAAAGACTAGTATCAACTTGGGTTTGTGCTGGAAATACTGAAGGTATATCTAGATATTACAAAGAGGTTCCAGTGCAAAGACGAGGTGATACTAGCTTTTCTTTTAAAGACTTGTTTCTTTTTGCCGTAAATCCCCCAAAATCTCCGAGCAATATCGAGATATTGCTCGGAGATTTTAGAAAATTTATAATCAAAAATAAGCTAAGCTATGTTTACAGTTAATAGGTATAAAATTTCAAATTTTTTGAATCAAATAAACATAAATAGTTTTTAAAAATTTTAGACTGTGTAATAATGAAATTCGAAAAAAACAGCTTTTTTTTAATGAAAAAAGACTTGTATATAAAAATAGATAGCAAAAACCTCCTTGGATTATGTTACTTAAAAACAAAAAACACTCTTTTTATTTAAAAACAAAACATTCCACAAGAAAGTCACTTAAAAAACATAAGTATTTTTGCTTTTTTAACTACAAATTAGTATTCAAAACCATCGATTTTTAAGAAAAATATAGTACACATTTCGTGAATTATATATCTTAAAAAAACAATAGTGTAATTAACCACTTTAAAACCTAATATATGATGACACTTGTTAAGCTTGTAATTAGTTTAATGTTATTAATTATATCATTATTCTAATATTTAAAAAGTAAAACTTAGTCTAGAATAAGTTTTACTATTTTTGTTTTAACAATACATTTATAGCGTGAAAAAGTATATTTTTAAAGTTTTAGCTAAGGTTAATAAAGTGCTTTTACCAAGTTATACTAAAAGACAATTAGATCTCACAAAAGCCAATAAAATGCAATTATTAATCATTGGCTGGAAATGGTATGTAACCAAAAATTGCTTAGACTAACTCTAAATCTCCACATAACTAGCAGTGAGTTAAACACTTATTTTTTTATTGTAAATTAGGTATATTTGGTATCTCTTTAACAAAATATATGTTTTCACTATTTCACAAGATAAGTAGCTCTTATTTTATACTGGTTTTTCTAATACAATCCCTATTACTAAACGCTCAAAACTTACCAAATAACACTTACTTTGAGCACCTAGGTACAAAAGAAGGGCTTTCACAAAATGATGTTAACTGTATCTATCAAGATAAACAAGGGTTCATGTGGTTTGGCACTCATGACGGGCTTAATAAATATGATGGTTATAATTTCACTACTTATCACCCTAAATCAAATGATTCTACTAGCATAAGTTCTAATCTAATTTTTGCATTAACAGGAGATAAAAAAGGAAATTTATGGATAGGAACTTCTGGACATGGACTAAATTATTTTGATAGAAAAACCGAAACTTTCACACATTACTTGCATGATCCTACAGATTCTAACAGTATTAATAATAATTACATCTCTGATTTATTAATAGATTCGAAAAATAGGTTATGGGTTATTACGGGAGAAGGGCTAAATGTTGCCCAATTAAACGATGACAGCAAATCGCTTTCTTTTGAAAAGTTAAAAATTGAATCTCGACTACCCACCTGTATTTATAAGGATAAAGAGGAAACTGTATGGGTAGGGACAACTCAAGGATTATACAAAATAAAAAATAACAACAATACACCTAGCCTAGAATATTGTAATCTAAGATATAATACTATTAAAGACATAAATGAAACAAAACATGGGGATTTAGTAATTGCTACCAACTTACATTTAAATGTTTACAACTCAAAATCTAATACCTACAAACAAAGTCTAGTTTCTCAAA
This sequence comes from uncultured Flavobacteriaceae bacterium, assembly GCA_947498845.1. Taxonomy (GTDB): domain Bacteria; phylum Bacteroidota; class Bacteroidia; order Flavobacteriales; family Flavobacteriaceae; genus Jejuia. Next base: position 6,564 of record CANMLX010000017.1, read on the forward strand.
ATTTAAATAATAACTATATTGATAATTTGTTAGTGGATGACGATGTTATTTGGGCTGGCACAGCTGGAGGCTTGTATAAGTTTAAAATAAATGAACCTAATCAACCTGTTGAATATATTGATAAGTTTCAATACCAACCCCAAGAAAATGGTTCTATTAGTAAAAACATAATTAACGCGCTTTATAAAGACAAAACAGGTATTATATGGATTGGCACAAATGGAGGAGGCATAAACAAATTAGATCCACAAAGAAAACCTTTTATAAATGTTAAAAATAGTTTAAGCCCAGAGAGTTTAAGTTATGATAAAATAAGATCCATTTTTGAAGACAGTAATGGAGCACTTTGGATAGGAACCGAAGGTGGAACATTAAATATGTTACCAAAAAAACAAGACCCAAATATTTTTTTGGGATTTGAAAAATTTAATTCTGCAAAAAGAACATTTGCTATTACCGAAATTAATAAATCTGGCAGAAAAATACTTTTAGTAGGTGGACAAATAACACCCACTTTATATCAATTAGACATCACAGACCCTGATAATATTTTTAAAGCATCAATACTTGATGTTAAAACTATTATAACTAGTGTCTTTTCCATTCTTGAAGATAGTAATAAAAATTTATGGATAGGAACTTATCAAGAAGGTGTTCATCGATGGTTGTATGATGAAAACACAAATACGTATAAAAAAGATATTCTTAAATACAACGAAAGAGATAATTTTAGTATTTCTAACAATATCATTAGAAATATTATTGAAGACAAAAAAGGTAATATTTGGTTTGCTACGGGAGACGGACTTTGCTTGTTAGAAAGCAATGAAGTTATAGCAGAGAACCCAAAATTCAAAATTTTTAAACATGACCCTAATGATGAAAATAGCATTAGTCATAATTATATTTTGGAACTTTTTGAAAATAGTAATAATGAATTATGGATTGGTACTTTTGGAGGTGGTATTAACAAGTATTTATCACCAACAGATTCAACATCTTATAAATTTTTAAAATACAAAGAATCTGATGGTTTACCTAACAATGTTATTAAAGGAATTTTAGAAGACAATAATGGTAAACTATGGATATCTACTAACAAAGGTTTATCAAAATTTGATCCCAAAAACCAAACTTTTAAAAATTACGATGCCAGTGATGGACTTCAAAATAATGAATTTCAAGAATTAGCGCGATTAAAAAGAAAAAATGGGCAACTAATTTTTGGAGGAACTAATGGCTTTAACGTTTTTAACCCAGAAGATATTAAAGACAATCCTATTGAGGCAGAAACCATAATTACAGGGATATCTATTTCAAACAAAAAAATAAAAGTTGGGGATAAATTACATGGAAGAATTCTCTTAAAAGAGCCCATAAATCAAACCAAACATCTGGAACTAAAATATAGTGAAAATAGTTGTTCTTTCGAATTTGCTGCGCTACACTATTCTATACCCGAAAAAAACAATTACATGTACATGCTTGAGGGTTTTGATAAAGATTGGATACATACCAATTCCAAAAAGCGTTTCGCAACTTATACTAATTTACCGCCAGATACCTATACACTTAAAGTAAAAGCTTCTAACAATGATAATATTTGGGATTCTACACCAGCAACAGTAAAAATAACCATAGCTCCGCCTTATTATCTCACTAATTTAGCTTTTCTATGTTATGCCTTATTACTAATTGGATTATTACTATTGTATAGAAGATTTACTATAATTAAAACGTCAAAAAAGCATGCTTTTGAATTAGATGCATTAGAAAAAGAAAAAAGTGAGGAATTACAACGCACTAAATTAGAGTTCTTCACAAACATTACTCATGAGTTTACCACACCGCTAACTTTAATTAAAGGCCCTTTAAAATATTTACAAAAACAAGGAGACAAAATAAACAATGATACAAGACAAGAGCAATATAAATTAATGCAAAAAAACACCGATTACCTTATGCGTCTTATTGCTCAATTGCTTGATTTTAGAAAAATTAATCAAGGAAAAATGCGCTTAGTGATGCGTAAAAGTGATGTTGTTAATTTTATTAAAGAAGTAAGCGAACCTTTTCAATTCATGGCCAATAAACAAAATATTTCTTTTAATATTAATACATCCAAAAAGAAAATCGAAACTTGGTTTGATCATGATGCTGTAGAAAAAATAACAAATAATTTATTATCCAATGCCTTTAAGTTTACACCAAAAAACGGTTCTATAACTATAGACATTTCTACTTTAAAAGATGATTTAAATAATAATGAAAAACCTATTAATCTTGTTAAAATTCAAGTTAAAGATACTGGCTTAGGCATGGATCAAGAAACCTTACAAAATGTATTTAAGCGTTTCTTTTCAGAAAAAAACAAAAAGAAAAAAGATGCTAAAGGCATGGGCATAGGTTTAGCTTTCACTAGAGATTTAACGCAATTACATCGCGGTAGTATTGATGTTAATAGTACACCCAATTCTGGAACTACGTTTACCATAAAATTACCCATGGATAAAAGCATGTATTTAAATGTTCCTGAGATAACATGTAAAGATGTTAATGAAAGTGATTTCCATTTACGATCATCAGAGTCAGAGGCACTAGCTATAAGTATTAATGATGAAATAATTGATAAAGAACTTACAGAAACTAAAGCTCAAAATCCAATTTTACTTCTTGTAGATGATAATGAAGATATAAGATCTTTTGTGCAACAGGCCCTTAAGGACAAGTATACTATTTACACTGCAGAAAATGGAGAAGATGCTTTGGAGGTTCTTTCAAATATTTCTCCTAAAATTATAATCACCGATGTAATGATGCCTGTAATGGATGGTATAGCACTATGTAAACATATAAAGAACAAAAAAGAAACAAGTCATATTCCTGTCATGATGCTTACAGCAAAATTATCACAAGAAAATGAAATATTAGGTTTAAAAACGGGTGCAGACGCTTACATTAGAAAACCTTTTGATGTTGAGTTACTAGAATTAAAAATTTCTAATATTATAAAACATAGAGAAGAATTAAGAAAAAAATTCAATCTAGATATATCGTTACAACCCAAAGAAATTACAGTGACTTCTGTAGACGAACGTTTCTTAAACCAAGCTATTGAAATTGTTGAAAAACATATGATGAATACCGATTTTAATGTAGAAATGCTTGTAAAAGAAATGGGCTTTAGCAGAACTAATTTATACAAGAAATTTAAAGAAATAACAGGGTTATCTTCTAGTGAATTTATAAGAAATATCCGTTTAAAAAGAGCTGTACAGCTTTTTGAACAGAGCGATTTGTCTGTTAAGGAGATTATGTACATGACAGGGTTTAATACCTCATCTTACTTCGCTAAATGTTTTAAAAAACAATTTGGAGTTAAGCCTAGTGAATATGTTAAACAGAAAAACAGGAGTAAATTAGAAGATGAAAAATAATTAATCCTATCAAAAATTAAATAACATTCAACAGACGTCAAGTCTTCTCTTTTAACTAAACTACTATGGACTGTAAGTCCGTAGGTTTGGTTCGCAGACTGAAAGTCTGCCAGGTGAAATACGTAATCAAATCTATGTAAATTCGTGTAATTCGTGTCAAAAGTTTTTAGAAGCTAAAGCGAAATGCACTAAAGTACATAGTTTCAACTAAATTTGAGACCAATGAATACGAGCTACTCGCTTAGCAAATGGTTTTTATTACCACAATAATTCTTTCCCAGCTTCAGCGTCCCAATATGTTCCGCTTTTAATATCTGTTTGTAAATAGTCAAAAATGTTTTTTGCAGACTGTTCTGGTGTTAATCTACCGTTTACTATATTGTCCTCTGTTATTGTTGTTTTAACCCAACCTGGATGTACAGAAACAACTTTAACGCGTTCTTTTAGCCTATTTGATAGTATTTTTGTATACATATTCAATGCACTTTTAGACATTCTATAAGCAACCGAATCTGTTCGTTCGCAAACATCTAAAGACCCCATTTTGGATGATATATTTATAATTGCTCCATTTTTATTTATTATTTGAATTAGAGGCTCTGTAAAAAACACTGTCCCACTTACATTAACATCGAAAGTTAAATCGAAAGATTTTTTTTCTGGAATATAAGTATCTAGATCAGGACCAATTCCTGCATTATTAATAAGCATATCAATGTGTTTAAATTTATCAAAAATTTTATGGTGAGCACTTTCAATACTATTGGAGTCTAAAAGGTCTAATTTCAATGAATAAAAATCGTTATGTTCAAAATCAAACACGCCTGTTGTGGATGTGCCGATAACAAAAAAATTATTCGCTAACAATTTTTCAGTCAGAGCCTTTCCTATGCCTTTACTCGCTCCTGTTATTAAGGCTATTTTTTTCATTGACTAATTTAACCTGAGTTCGACTTAAGAACACTATTTTTAAAAACACAAACACCTATACACCAATAACTTAACTTATAAAAGTGTATTATATCGCTCTTGAGGCTATGAAAATATACTAAATTCTAGCTAAAAACCACTAAACACGCCATCTTCTTCCTTAAATAACGTTATTAAAAGAAATTAATAGCGTTTCTTTATATGATGAATAGGTACAACATTTTGTGTATAATGTGTATCCCGCAGGGTATGCAATATACACTTTTTTAGCACCAGTTATATTTCATTTTTTTTCTTAGCTACCACAAAATAACTGGATGCATCTTTATAAATCTTTTCGGAATCAACTGTTTGAAAATTTCCTTTCGCAATTAAATTATCTAAATCAGAGCTTTTCAGTCTTCTAATTGGAATTGGGATTATTCCAATTTTACACAACATTTGAACAAGTCGAATCTGCAGCCCAACTAAAAAAGACATTTTGTCTCCTAGACTAGGTGTTACAGAAATAAATAACCCATCAGATTTTAGTAATTCGTTTATTCTTTTCATCACCTTTTCGGGATTAGGAATAGTATGCAACATGTTAAATGCCAGTATTCTATCAAAAGACTCTTTTTTTAGATTTTCATTAAAAATATCGCCTTGAGTAAATGTTACATTTCCAATATTTTTTTCAGCTGCTTTTCCTTTGGAAATTTCGATCATTTTTGAGGATATATCGATAGCATAGATCTCTTTAACATCATTAGCAATCTCGCAAGCTGTTGTGCCTGTTCCACAGCCATAATCCAAAACAACATTAGAGCTTTCTATATGCTTTTTAGTATTTTCTCTTGACTTTTTATGGATGTACTCAAATCGTTCTTCTGTCTTATCATAATTTTTTGATGCATTATCCCAAAAACTCTCCGTTTTACTCATTCTTCTCTTAATTTTTTATTAAAATTAATGTGTTTGTAAAGTTCCAAAGTGTTTGAGATAAGCGTCATACATAACGGCTCAACTAATGTCCATTTTGGCTCAATCTGAAATTTAATGGCGAAATACCAAATAAACTTTTGAATGACCTTGCAAAACTAGAAGGATTAGAATATCCACACTCGTAGCAAATTTCGCTTATTGATTTTTGAGAATGAATTAGTAGTTTTTTTCCTCTTTCTAGTTTCTTCTGCCTTATATAGTTCGCTGGAGAATCGTTGTATATTTTCTTGAACTTTCTTTTAAATGAAGCAAGGCTATTATTTGTCATGGCAGCCAAACGGTTTAAATTTAAAGGTTCATACAAGCTAGCTTTAATAATTTCTTCAAATGAAAAAGTCCTATCCGAAAATAAACTCCTTGCGATTGCATTTAGATTTGAAGATTCCTGAGTTTGTAGAAGTAATAAAACTATCTCTTTTAGCTTAACTGATAAAATATCTTCATTAAGCGCTCTTTTGTGATAAAATAAGTTAGAAACATTCAAAAAGTAAGAACTCACTAAAGCCGAGGCGTCTTGTTGAGCTATATCTTTTTTTAATGGGTGTTTCAGCTCTTTCCAAAATTTAGGTTTTTCATAGTTGAATACTTTTTTTAGTACATCTCTATCAAAATGAACAATAATTGTACTTAAAAATCCGGTTTCTCTTTTTGAAAGGGAATTACCAACTGTTTTTCCACATAAAGAAAGTATAACGGTTCCTTTTTTAGCTACAAAACCTGAATCTGTTAAATCTTGATTCTTTCCTTCAATAATATACGCAAAACAAGATTCAGTAGGCAAATCTAGTTCTTTCTCAAAGGGCAAGGGTAATTGATACCATGAGAACAGTGGTTTTTCAAAGAGCAGGATCTGATTAATATTACTAGTCATCCATTCTGGTACTTAGTATCAAATTTTTTTTAAGTAGCAAAACCCATATTACATTTTGTTACAGAGCGTTTTTTAATATTTCTTTTAATTCATCTATAGTTTTATTTCGTGCAATTATTTTCCCATCAGGAGAAATTAATATTGTCGTTGGAAAGCTCGTTACTTTTAATTTCTCAACCAAAGAGTTCTTGTCCGCTTGTGTTTGACTTACGTATACATGTTTCCAATTCATTTGTTCTTTTTCTATAAAATCAAGTGCCTTTTGAGATTCTCTGTCATAAGAAACGCTAACAAGCGTAAAGTCTTTATTTTCAAATTCTAGGTTTAATTCCTTAAGTTCTGGAATTAAAGCGATACATGGATTACACCAAGTTCCCCAGAAGTCCAGTAGGATATATTTATTTGGATGTTGATTTAATTCAAAGATGGAGTTATCAAAATGTTTTGCCTCAAATCTTGGCATGTAGAATCCTTCTGTAATTCCAATTGGTTTATTGTTTAAGCCAATATATTTAATAAATAATTTCTCTCCCCATTTTGTAACAGAGTCAACTAAATAATCATGTCCTTTTACATTAAAGACATCCCCAATCTGATAAGGAATATCACCTTCTAATTCTGATGGCAATGAATCAGCATTTGAAGATATAAAAAGCGAAACTTTATCTTTAAAATAATTAACTCCTAAAAATCCGTTTGATACAAAAATTTCCAAGTCCTGCCCATTTAAACTTATGTTTCCTTTTTTTAATTCAGGAAAACTGGCAAAAAGAAAATATTTTTTTTCAATTTGATTATCAGTATTAAATGATAGTCCTAGTGATCCTTTATATAGGCTTGGTTTTATTTTAGTCTCCTTTGTAAATAATTGGTTGTTCTCAAAATATTCATATTGAGTTAGTATGACAGGAAGAGAATCTTCAATTTCTTTTTGTTTCTCATTGCTTAAAGGATATTCGTATTCAAAGATTTTCTCATTTCCAAAATCTTCATCGTTATCAGAATCAACAATTATTAACCTTTTACTTTTTTTTGTCCCAATCAAAATTAAAACTTCACAGTCAATGTATTCGTGACTTAATTTTGTTGTATCAATGTTGTGATAGTTTACAATTTTCTCAAATTGGTCTTTTTCTATTTCTTTATTTAAATATTTATTCCAAAAGTATTGGTCTTTCTGTAATGGTAAGCTTCTTACAACATATTCATCTATGTCTTTGGGTACATTTCGATAATTTAAAGTGTCTTGACTAGGCCATAATATAACCCTACTTGGCATAAATATTCCATATCCTTCCTGATTATCTAAGTCAACAACAAAATCAGTTTTTGAATTATTACATCCAATTAGCAGAATAAAAATCAAATAAATAAATCGTTTCATATTATGAAGTATGTTTCTTGTTTCAAATACCCTGTAACAACCGAATACAAACAACAATAAATTGATTTTATATCGTTCTATTTACCAAATGCTGTCAATAAAAAACAAATTAATTAACGCACCAGCTTTTTATATTTAATACGCTTAGGCATTAAATCGCCACCTAAACGTTTCTTTTTATTTTCTTCGTAATCGGAAAATCCACCTTCAAAGAAATACACTTGAGAATCGCCTTCAAAAGCTAAAATATGGGTACAGATACGGTCTAAAAACCAACGGTCGTGACTAATCACAACAGCACACCCTGCAAAATTTTCCAGCCCTTCTTCCAAAGCACGTAGTGTATTTACATCTAAATCGTTGGTTGGCTCATCTAGAAGCAGTACATTCCCTTCTTCTTTTAAAGTCATTGCCAAATGTAAACGGTTGCGTTCCCCTCCAGATAATAATTTTACTTTTTTATTTTGTTCACTTCCAGAGAAATTAAAACGACTTAAATAAGCTCTGGAATTAACTTGCTTTCCTCCCATCATGACTAACTCCTGCTCATCACTAAAGTTTTGCCAAATCGTTTTTTCTGCATCTATATTAGTATGGCTTTGGTCTACATAAGCTATTTTGGCTGTATCACCTGTATTGAACTCACCTTTATCTGGCGTTTCTTCTCCCATAATCATTCTAAAAATAGTGGTTTTACCAGCACCATTAGGGCCAATAACACCAACTATACCTGCCTGTGGTAAATTAAAGTTTAAATCTTCATATAACAACTTATCACCATAGGCTTTACTCACATTTTTAGCTTCGATCACATTAGTACCTAATCGCGGTCCATTAGGAATAAATATTTCCAGTTTTTCATCCAATTGTTTTTGGTCCTGGCTTAATAGCTTATCGTAATTCTTTAAACGCGCCTTTTGCTTAGTCTGTCTACCTTTAGCGCCTTGGCGTACCCAATCTAACTCTCGTTCTAATGTTTTTTGGCGTTTAGAAGCTGCTTTACCTTCTTGAGCCATACGTTTAGATTTTTGATCTAACCAAGACGAGTAATTGCCTTTCCATGGAATGCCCTCTCCTCTATCCAACTCCAAAATCCAACCAGCTACGTTATCCAAAAAGTATCTATCGTGAGTTACAGCGATTACCGTACCTTTATACTGTGCCAAATGATGCTCTAACCAATGCACAGATTCTGCATCTAAGTGGTTGGTAGGCTCATCTAATAAAAGCACATCTGGCTCCTGTAATAATAAACGGCATAAAGCCACTCTGCGGCGTTCACCTCCAGAGAGTACACCTATTTTTTTATCACCATCTGGAGTGCGTAATGCATCCATAGCAATTTCCAACTTTGTATCTAATTCCCATGCATTTGTAGCATCTATTTGGTCTTGCAATTCTGCCTGACGGTTCATTAACTTCTCCATTTTATCTGGATTAGAATACACCTCTTCTAATCCAAACATATCATTTATTTTGTTGTACTCGTCAAGAATTGCTACAGTCTCTGCCGCACCTTCTTTTACAACTTCTATAACTGTTTTTTCTTCGTCTAATTGAGGTTCTTGTTCTAAATACCCCACAGAATAATCTTGAGAAAAAACAACATCTCCCTGATAATTTTTATCTACTCCAGCTATAATTTTAAGTAGTGTAGACTTTCCCGAGCCATTTAAACCTAAGATACCTATTTTGGCACCATAGAAAAAACTTAAATAGATGTTCTTTAAAACTGGTGTATTTGCACTTTGAAATGTCTTGGTAACACCAGACATTGAGAAAATTATTTTTTTATCGTCACTCATTTTTTTGATTAGTTAGATTGTAATTTCGTTTTATTTGATATTACACACGCCCTTTTAAGGCATTAAACACCCAAGCCACAGCTAAAAAACCTATGCCTACAGCAGCAAAACCATAACCTGCAACTTCAGAATATTTAAAAGCGCCCAACCCTATTAATCCAAAACCTACAAAAATCATGATCCAGGTTGCCCATGCTAAAACGGTATTTTTATTCATTGCCATATGTACTATTGTTTAAAGCGTAAGTATTTGTTACTGTTTTGATTTGAATTTGGAACTAGATAATTCCTTCTTATTACGCATAATGAAGTACAAATATCGATAATTATTTACATTTTTAATTGATCTGTCAAACAAAATTATTTTATTGTCGTACCTACGCTTATTCCATTTATCTTCGCAAAAAAAATTACAATGCTAAAAGCTGTTATTTTTGATATGGATGGGGTTATTATAGATAGCGAACCTATGCATAACAAAGCCTATCATGATATGTTTGATGAAGTAGGGATTAAGGTATCTAATGAACTCTACGAATCGTTTACAGGACAATCGACTATTAATATATGTAAACGCTTGTGTGATCATTTTAATCTAGATGTGCCTCCAGAAACTTTAGTAGCATTAAAACGAAAGTATTACAAACAGTTTTTTGAAAGTAACTCCAGCTTAACACTTATTGATGGCGTACTGGATTTGATAAAGGATTACTATAATAATGGACTTACCTTGGTATTGGCCTCTTCTGCTGCAATGACAAGTATTAATCAAATTTTTGAGCGCTTTGATTTAAACCAATATTTTGTTGCTAAACTTAGTGGTGGGGATTTAAAAGCATCTAAGCCTCACCCAGAAATTTTTATTAAAGCCGCAGAAGCAACTGGGTTTAACAGAAATGAATGTATTGTAATTGAAGACTCTACAAATGGTATTAGAGCAGCAAATGCAGCTCATATTTTTTGCATTGGTTACGACAGTTTTCACTCTAAAAACCAAGACTACTCTACTGCCAACATGGTGATTACAGATTTTAAAGATATTAGTTACGAAAGCGTTGTAAAACTAGTACTTTAGAGTGCTAAATAATTTTTGCTTTTAATATCTATATTTTAACTATAAATGTTGTTACTATTTACCTTTTTAAAAAATAAGAGCTTCGTATGCGCGATAAAACAATAATGTTCACTCGTTGCAATAAATCTTGATATAATTATTATTAAAATTTTCATCAATAACATTAAATCTTATTTTTGCGCAAAACAATACTATATTATGATTACATCAGATCAAATTAAACATCTCAATACCCGCCTAGACAAACTTAGGCACTATCTTTGACATAGATGCCAAACTTATAGAAATACAAAACGAAGAAGAACAAACCTTCGATCCCAATTTTTGGAACGATTCTAAGGCTGCAGAAGCCGTTATGAAATCCCTTAGAGTAAAGAAAAAATGGGTTAAAGACTATAACACTATAAAAGCGCAAACCGAAGATTTAGAAGTGCTTTATGAGTTTTTTAAAGAAGGAGAATCTACTGAAGAAGACGTTACAAATCAATATCATACTACTACCAGTTTATTAGAAGACATCGAATTTAGAAACATGCTTTCTGAAGAAGGTGATAGCCTAAGTGCTGTATTACAAATAACAGCAGGAGCTGGAGGTACAGAAAGTTGTGATTGGGCAAGTATGCTTATGCGTATGTATCTCATGTATGCCGAAAAAAGTGGTTTTAAAGTAAAGGAACTCAATTTTCAAGAAGGCGATGTAGCAGGCATAAAAACAGTGACTTTAGAAATTGAGGGTGACTTTGCTTTTGGCTGGTTAAAAGGTGAAAATGGCGTACACCGTTTAGTACGCATCTCGCCTTTTGATAGTAATGCTAAACGCCATACCAGTTTCGCTTCGGTATATGTCTATCCACTGGTAGATGATACTATTGAGATTGAAATTAATCCCGCAGATATAGAAATTACTACAGCGCGTTCAAGTGGTGCAGGTGGACAAAATGTAAATAAAGTTGAAACTAAAGTACAGTTAACGCATAAACCTACGGGCATTCAAATTTCATGTTCGGAAACACGCTCACAACATGACAATAGGTCCAGAGCAATGCAAATGTTAAAGTCTCAATTATATGAAATAGAGTTGCAAAAGCAATTATCACAACGCGAAGACATAGAAGCTAGTAAAATGAAAATTGAATGGGGAAGTCAAATTCGTAATTATGTAATGCATCCATATAAATTAGTGAAGGATGTGCGCACAACCCATGAAACTGGTAATGTGGATGCCGTTATGAATGGTGATATTGATGCTTTTTTAAAAGCCTATTTAATGATGATGGGACAAAAAGAAGAAGATACCAGCACACTATGACACATATAAATACTATTATTTTTGATTTAGGAGGCGTACTTATTGATTGGAACCCTGAATATGTCTTTCTCGATGCTTTTAATAATGACAGACAGAAAATGCAATGGTTTTTTGATAACATATGTACTATGGACTGGAACGAAAACCAGGATGCCGGATACCCCATAGTAAAAGCTACAGAGGATTTAGTAAAAAAATTCCCTGAACATGAAACATATATTCGCTTATATTATGGCCAATGGGAAAACATGTTAGGTGGTGCCATACAAGGTACAGTTTCGGTTTTAGAAAAATTAATTCAATCTAAAGTTTATAAAGTAGTAGCATTGACCAATTGGAGCAATGAAACATTCCCCATAGCGCAAAAACGTTTTGACTTTTTAAATTGGTTTGAAGGCATAGTGGTTTCTGGAGAAGAAAAAACGAGAAAACCGTTTAAAGCTATTTATGAGATTACGTTAAATAGATTTAATATTACCCCAGAAAATTCAGTTTTCATAGATGATAATTTAAGAAATATAGAAGCTGCTAAGCGTTTAAATATTAATGGCATCCATTTTAAAAACCCTGAGCAATTGATTACAGATTTAAAAAATTATAATATTAGTGTATAATGATTAAGATTTATCATAATAACAGATGTAGCAAATCAAGGTGTGGCTTAGATATTCTTGAAAAGTCTGGGAACAATTTTGAAGTTGTTAAATACTTGGAAAATGTTCCAACAAAAGACGAATTAAAGCACATTATAAAGCTATTAGACATCAAACCAATAGATTTAGTAAGAAAAAATGAAGCTATCTGGAAAGAAAACTTTAAAAATAAAGATTTAAGTAATGCTGCTATAATTGATGCTATGGTTAAATACCCTAAATTAATAGAACGCCCAATTGTTATTAATGGCGATAAAGCCGTTATTGGGAGACCTCCCGAAACTATTTTAGATATTATTTAGTGTTTATTACTATAAAAATCGAATTATCAAAACCTATGTTTCGCCTTTTTATAGCTTCTATACCTGTTTCAATTGTTATTATCTTTTATATAAAACACCAATTAGAGGCTTTTGTGGCTTTAATGCTTAGAAACGATTTTTAACATAGGTTTAACCTTTCCGCTTTAAACCATAGTGTAATTTAATAGTCTTAATGGTTTAAATCGACGATACCAAAATGCGTAATACTCTATCCCTCTTAATAGTTTTTAATCTAGTTATAACTACAGTATTAAATGCTCAAAAAACCGCACAAAGGGAGGTTGTAATTTCTGGAAAAGTTATAGATAAAGAGACAAAAAAGCCATTAGAATATGCTACAATTTCATTTTTTAATAAAAAACTCAATAAGGTTGTTACTGGAGGCATCACAGATATAGAAGGTAACTTTAGCATTCCTGTAAGTCCTGGAATCTATAATATCTCTATTGAATACATTTCCTTTAAAACCATAAAGCTTAGTGATAAAAGAATTTTTAAATCTCAAAATATAGGAACTTATACACTAGAAATTGATACCGAAGCACTTGATGCGGTAGAAATTATAGCCGAAAAAACCACCGTAGAAGTCCGTTTAGATAAAAAGATCTATAATGTAGGTAAAGATCTCACAGTAAGCGGAGGCAATGTTAGTGATGTTCTGGACAATGTCCCTTCGGTTTCGGTAGATGCTGAGGGCAATGTAGCCTTAAGAGGTAATGATAATGTACGTATTTTAATAAATGGTAAACCCTCTGGTTTAGTGGGATTAAATTCTTCTGATGCCTTACAACAATTGCCTGCCGATGCTATTGAAAAAGTTGAAGTTGTCTCTTCGCCTTCAGCTAGATATGAAGCCGAAGGAACCGCAGGTATTTTAAACATTATTTTAAGACGCAGTAAACTTCAAGGCCTTAATGGTTCTATCACAACAAATATAGGATCTCCAGACGCTGCCGGTATTTCAGGAAATATCAACTATAGAACAGGCGCTATTAATATGTTTAATACCACATCGTATAACTATAGGGAAACTCCAGGGAAATGGCTTAATAATGTGGAATATTTTGATATAAACACACCAGATTTAGATGAAAGAAGAACCTGGACAAGAATAAGAAATGGCATAACCACAAATACTGGCATAGAATGGTACATCAATAACACCTCATCTATAACAACATCGCTTCTTTACAGGGATAATAATAATGAGTGGAATTCGGTAAATAGGCTCATTCAATTTAATAAGATAACAAATACAACAAATGAAACACTAAGATTAGATCCTGAAAAAGAAGCTTCTAAAACCATACAATATGCCTTTAATTACAGTAAAGATTTTAAACAAACCGATCATAAACTAACTTTCGATTTTCAATATGAAGATACTTCCGAGGATGAAAACTCATTAATTACTGTTAATGGTATAGATTCTGAAATGGTATCAACTCTGGAAGATCAAAACACTATTTTATTACGCTCGGATTATGTAGTACCTGTCGGAAAAATAAGTCAGCTAGAAATGGGATATCGAGGAGATTTTAACACTAGAGTTACAGATTTTACTGTATCTGTTTTTGACGCCTCTTCTGGTGATTTTGAAATTAATAAGAATTTAACCAATCTATTTAACTTTAAACAATACATAACAGCATTATACACCCAATTTGGCAGTAAAATTGATAAATTCTCGTTTTTATTAGGATTACGATATGAAAATACTAGATTCACTCTAGATCAACCAACTACAAACGATTTTAAAAAGAAACATATAAATGGCCTATTCCCTACTGTTAACCTAAACTATGAGTTTAATGAAAATGCAAGCTTAAGTTTAGGGTATAACCGCCGAGTTAGAAGACCTAGAAGCTTTATGTTAAATCCATTTCCATCAAGATCTAGTGTGACTAATATTTTTCAAGGAAACCCAGACTTAAACCCAACATTCACCAATAATATTGAATTAGGGTATTTAAATAAAATAGGGAAACTAACTTTAGTCTCTTCTGTTTATTATTCTAACGCAATTGAAGTCATAACATTTGTAAGCAGACGCACTGGTGAAGAAATCATTATTGATGAAGAAGCATTTCCTGTTATAGAGAGAGGACCTGTTAATTTAGCTGAAGATAATCGTTACGGTTTTGAATTAAATTTAAACTATAGTCCTTCCAGAACATGGCGAATAAATACCGATTTTAATATTTTTAATTTTAAACGTCAAGGGAATTTTAACGGTATAGATTTAAGTGCCGATAATTTAACCTGGACGGCTCGTTTATCAAACAAACTTACACTCCCTTACAAAATAAACTGGCAAACCAATATGAATTACAGGGGACCAAGTAAAGATGCTCAAAACAACAGAGAAGGGCGGTTTGTTACAAATGTTGCTCTTAGTAAAGATTTTTTTAAAGAAAAAGCGTCTATAGCCTTCAATATTAGAGATGTTTTTAACAGCAGTATTTCTAGAAACCGAATAAACACAGAAACATTCACTTCTCTTCAACAAATTCAGTTTAGAGGTGGACGTATTTACAATTTATCTTTTACATATCGATTCAACCAAAAGAAAAAACGTGAACGTCGAGAAGGTTTTGATGGAGGCACTATGGAAATGTGATAATGGTTGTTGGTTGTTGGTTGTTGGTTGTTGGTTGTTGGTTGTTGGTTGTTGGTTGTTGGTTAAAACTACTGTTTATTTTTAGTGAATACTTAGCATTATCTATTTATCTTTAATCATGTTTTCAACTATTAATCACTTACCTACTGCCTACTGCCTACTGCCTACTGCCTGTAAAAGAAAAACTAGTATCATATTTAATCCAGCCCTCTACGTTGCTTTTCTTTTTTTATAAGTGTTAATTCTCTTCCTGTTTGCCCTACCACCGATGTATTTTCTTCTGCCCTTCTTATTAAATAAGGCATTACGTCTTTCACAGGGCCAAAAGGCATGTATTTAGCAACGTTATAACCTAAATTAGATAAGTTAAAACTTATATGATCACTCATTCCATACAATTGCCCAAACCAAATTCTAGGATCGTTGTTTTCAATGCCGTGTTGTTCCATTAATTCCATTAGTAAATAAGTACTTTCCTCATTATGAGTTCCTGCAAATATGGAAATACAATCTAAATTTTGTATTATATACTTCAATGCGCTATTAAAATTAGCATCAGTTGTAACTTTGTCTTTACATATTGGAGTAATATAACCGTGTTCTTCTGCCCTATCGTTTTCCTTCTCCATATAGGCACCGCGAACTACCTTAAAACCTAAAAAGTAGCCTTTAGATTTAGATAATTTATGCTGTTGTTCTAAAAACGCCATCCTGTCATGTCTATACATCTGCAGCGTATTATAAACAATAGCTTTCTGTTTATTATATAGCTCCATCATTTTGGTCACTAAAGCATCTGCTGCTGCTTGTAGCCAGCTTTCTTCAGCATCAATTAAAATAGCAACATCATTTTCTTTAGCTCTATTACAAGCCTCATTAAAACGCGCTTCTACCCTATTCCATTCTAATACTTCTTCTTTAGTTAACACTAAACCTTTACTCTTTTTTTCAAATAAATGAGTACGCCCTAATCCAGATGGTTTAAACACAGCAATTGGTATAGCATCCAGAGCTTTAGCGAAATCAATAATATTTAATACTATTTTAAGTGCTTTATCAAACTCTTCTTCACTTTCTTTACCTTCAACCGAATAATCTAAAACAGAGCTCACCCCTTTTTTGTACATATTATCTATTACTGGTAAACAATCTTCCTCTGTAATACCTCCACAAAAATGATCGAAAACAGAGGAACGAATTAAACCTTCTATTGGTAAACTAATTTTTAAAGCAAAATTGGTAGCCAATGTTCCTATTTTCACCAACGGCTCTATAGCTATCATTTTAAATAAAAAATAAGCACGTTCTAACTGAGCGTCGCTTTTTAAGCTAAAAGCAACCTCTGTATTTTCAAAAATATCCTTGCGCATAAATACATATGTTTTTAACAAAGATAATTATTGACTAATTATCATTTCTGTTAAAATCTCCTTAATTTCGCGGGCAACTTAATGCAGTATTTTTTATGGATTCAATCACAGCAAACAATGGTATTATTCATTTTAATGAATTATGTTACACCTCTCTAAACAAACACATTAAGGAGAATAATTTTTCTAAAATTTTTATCTTAGTAGATAGCAATACGCATGAACTTTGCTTACCTATACTATTATCCAATTTAGAAAGTAGCATTACTATTGAAATTATTGAAATAGAGGCTGGTGAAATACATAAAACTATTGATACTTGTGTAGGTGTATGGAACACACTTTCTGATTTAAACGGTGACAGGAAAAGCTTAATGATAAATCTAGGCGGTGGTGTAGTAACAGATTTAGGGGGCTTTGTAGCCTCTACTTTTAAAAGAGGTATTTCTTATGTAAATATTCCAACAACACTTTTAGCTATGGTTGATGCTTCTGTTGGAGGAAAAACTGGTATTGACTTAGGGCCTCTAAAAAACCAAGTTGGTGTAATAAGTACTCCAGATATTGTTTTAATAGACACCTTGTATCTAAATACATTACCTCAAGAACAAATGCGGTCTGGTTTAGCTGAAATGCTAAAACATGGACTAATAAACAGCGAATCTTACTGGAGTAATTTTAAAGATTTATCTAAATTAAATGTAGACGATTTAGACACTCTTATTTATGATTCTGTGCTCATAAAAAAGGCTGTTGTAGACGAAGACCCTCTTGAAAACGGTTTAAGAAAAACATTAAACTTTGGGCATACTTTAGGTCATGCCATAGAATCTTATTTTTTAAGTCATCCTGATAAAGATATTTTACTCCATGGAGAAGCCATTGCTATAGGAATGATAATGGAACTTTATATATCTACCCAACTAACTGGATTTCCAAAAGAAAAAGCTTTAGAGATTAAGGAACTATTTATTAAATATTACGGCAAAATTGCTATTGAAGAAAGTGATTATGCACCAATAATGGACTTATTAAAGTACGATAAAAAGAATTCTCATGGAAACATAAACTTTGTACTTCTTAAAGATATAGGAGTTACTAAAATTGACTGTCTTGTAGAAGAAAGTATTATTGTAGAGTCTTTTAGATATTATGACGCTTAAAATTTAAAATTAATTTTAAAAAAAAATCGAGGGTTAAAATCCTCGATTTTTTTTATTTTACTCACTTGGTGAGTACTTATTTTGTATTAAAATAGTTAAGCGTTTTAGATTTAAGAAGCTGCTCCTTTTTTAGAAAACAACCCTTTCTTTTTATTGCCTCCATAATAACCATACTTAGCTCCATAGCCAAAGTTAGCTTCTTTTACATCATTAACAACAAACATCATGTTATTGAGCTTGTTTTCGGCTTTTAATCCTTCTGCGAAGTTTAATATTTTTCTTTCTGTTAAACCAGCTCTAGTCACATAAATAGTATGTCCTGCATATTCACTAATAAGCAGCGTATCTGTTACCAACATAGATGGTGCAGTATCAACTATAACATAATCGTATTCTTTAGAAACAGTATCAAATAAATCTTTAACTCGACTACTCATCAACAGTTCTGCAGGGTTAGGTGGAATCATACCAGAGAGTAAAATATCAATTTTTACTCCATTAATATCATGCTGACTTATAACTTCTCCCGCATCGATAGAACTATCAGCTAAATATCCAGTTAAGCCAATTTTATCTGCGGCAGAGCGTTCCTTCTTATTGTTTTTATTCTTTAATGCTAAAATCTGTGGGTTTCTTACATCTGCACCAATTAACAAAACTTTCTTTTTAATGTTTGCTAAAGTTAGAGACATATTAAGACTAAAGAATGACTTTCCTTCTCCATTAACTGTTGACGTTACAAATATTACATTGTTATAGTTTGCATCACTTCCTCTTCTTACAAAATCCAAGTTTGTTCTAACAATTCTAAACGATTCAGATAAAAGAGATCTATCATTTAGTCCTATTAAGGTTTTATTACCTTCAATTTTAGGTATTTCCCCTAAGACAACGATATCTTTCATTGTAGTTTCTAAATCCTCTTTGTTATGAATTTTATTATCTAATACGTTTGATAAATATATAATTCCGAAAGGGATTAATAATCCTACCAATAATGAGGCTATAAAAACTACTTTCCTATTTGGAGAAATAGGTCCTCCAGCAGAATGTGCTTCATCTATAACCTTAGCATTGGGGGAGCCAGATATCAAAGAAATTGCAGCTTCCTCTCTTTTTTGTAATAAAAAAAGATATATAGATTCTTTTATACCTTGTTCCCTTTCAATATCTCTAGATTGTCGCACTTGTCCAGGCACTGCATATATTTTAGAACTAAGTTTTGAAGAACGATCTTCTAAACTACGAATTTGTAATCCTACTGTTTTTGATGAATTTTTTAAGGATTCCTTTAAACTAGATTTAATATTTCTTAATTGCTCATCTAAATTTACAATTGTTGGGTGTTTTTCATTTGAACTTTTTAATAGTCGATCTCTATTATCTAATAGTTCATTATATTTTGATGCTATTGAATTCACTGAACCATCAGATAAACCAACATTAGATGGAATACGATCAAACGAACTATCATCACTAATTTGATTGATCATATAATTAATCATGTTACGTTCTGTTCTTGATGAAGCTAATTCTTGCTCTGTTTGAGCATTTGTTTGTATATATAATTCAGATTCTGAAGTAATAGAGGTTAACTTATTTCCTGTTTTAAACCTTTCTATTTTTTTATCAACTTCAGATAAATCTGTAGCTATTAGATCTATCCTTTTATTAATAAAATCTGCAGTATTATTAGAAATTTTACTTTTTTCTAGCATAGACTCTTTATTATACTCATCTACTAGAGCATTAATAATTGCCTTTGCTTTGGTTACAGAAGGATCGTTTAATGATAAATTAACGACATTAGACCCTTTTCCTACGGGAGAAATACCTATGGTTGTTTTGTAATGCTCTGCCACATCATCCAAAGTATTAATTTTAATGTAAAATGTTCTATTTATTAATTTTGATACATCTTCGATATTCGGTGTTATCACTATATCACCAATTGGCGTTGGTACATTTTTACCAAAAAACATCTTTTTACTTACTTCCTGTGCACTTGGGGAAGGTTTATATATAAAATCAAATGTGGTATCTGATGTTATTAGTACATTAAAATTAAATCTTGATCTTTCAATTATAGAATCAGATTCTATAAAATTAATTTTTACGTGTGCCTTATTATTGGGAAATATCTGTTCATCATGTATTCTACCCTTAACAAAAATTTGTGTATTTAGATTTAAATCTCTCACTACTTGCCTCATCAATTTTCTTGATTTCAAAATCTGAATTTCATCATCAATTTGCTCAGTGTCGCTACTCGAAACTGCACTTAAATCTTTTAAAATTTCTTCAGCTGGATTAGAGGCTTTATCCACCATCAACATTATTTTAGCATAAGCATTATACTCTGGTGTAGCATATCTAAGATAAATAAATGCTAATGCAAGAAATATAAAACAACTCAATAAAAACCATTTCCATTGCTTTAGGTAAATACCTACATACTTTTTTAAATCAAAAGACTCTTTAACTTGTTTTATGTTATTACTATCTAAAGTCATAAACTAGTTTCTTGTTACAAAGATTAAAGCTGCTGTTAAAAAAAATGATGAAATACTTATAATAGTGGCTATTCTTGTGTCTCCGGAAGCACCACTAATAGCAGAATTATTAGGTTCTACATAAACCACATCATTTTGAGTAAGATAATATACAGGGGAATTAAATAATTCTTTATTTGTTATATCCACTCGAGTATACGTTTTGTTACCATTAAAATCTCTTATTACTAAAACATTTTTTCTTTTCCCTTTTATCGTTAAGTCTCCTGCTAGAGATAAGGCTTCTAATAATGTTATTCGTTCTCCAGAAATATTATATCTCCCGGGGCTTCTTACTTCTCCCAACACAGATATTCTATAGTTTAAAATCCTAATATTAACAATAGGGTTCTTTAAATAATCAGAAAGTTTTTCTTTGAACAGCTCTTTGGCTTCTTCTACTGTTAATCCAAGCAATTTAATTTTACCTAATACGGGGTAATCTATATTCCCATCATTATCAACGAGATAATCTATTGGTTCTGAATTTGTTCCTCCGTTAGATTTAAATAAATTAAAAGGTTTTACTGCATCTAAATCATATGTAGAGACATAAATACTTAAAATATCATTAACTTTAAATTTAGTAGTAAATGAATCTGTATCCACTATAGTCTCGAAGTCTTTTGCATTTTGAAAATACACTACGTCCTCTTTGGTTGCACATGATGAAATTATAAAAATTAACATCAAACAACACACTTTAACATACTTCATGCTAATCATCGGGTTTTTAAATTGGATAAATATATTATTTATTTAGCAATATGTACATATTGCTAAATAAATAATATGCTTTTAAAGAAATTTAAATTGAAGATTTCTTATTATTATAAGATTTTTGAGCCCCTAGTGCTTTTGCTTTTTTATACCCTTCAACTCTTTTATCAAACTTCTCATAATCTGAGTTATTAGATTTGTATTCAGGTATTAAATTTTTCATTTTCAAGACAATATTATTATTTTGGAAACGGTTGGTAATGCATAATTCTTCTATTTCTGCTTTTACCTTATTATTGTCTAACTCTCGAGTTTTACTAATTAATATTTTCTTATGATATGTAGCTAATGTGTTTTCACCATTGGCTAATAACTCTTCATATAGTTTTTCTCCAGGACGCAGACCTGTTATTTCAATATCAATATCTTCAGGGAATCTTAACCCTGATAATCTAATCATATTTTTAGCCAAGTCGTATATCTTAACAGATTCTCCCATATCAAAAATAAAGATCTCACCACCTTTACCCATGGTACCAGCTTCTAAAACTAATTGAGCTGCTTCTGGAATGGTCATGAAATAACGCGTAATCTCTTTATGAGTAAGCGTTAAAGGTCCTCCTTGTTCTATTTGCTTTTTAAATAATGGTATTACAGAACCATTAGAGCCTAATACGTTACCAAATCTTGTTGTTATAAATCTTGTTTTACTTTCTTTTTGTAAGCAAGAAATATACATCTCTGCCATTCGCTTGGTTGCCCCCATTACACTTGTAGGGTTAACTGCTTTATCGGTAGATACAAATACAAATTTCTTTACATTGTACTTTGATGCTGTATCTGCTAATAATTTAGTTCCATTAACATTAATTTTTATAGCCTCATATGGAGAATCTTCCATTAATGGTACATGCTTATAGGCTGCAGCATGGAATACCATGGTTGGTTTGTATTTCTGGAATATAGTGTCCATTCTTAAACCATCGCGAATGTCTGCTACTATAGCTGTAAAATTATTTTTTCCTTCTCTCTTTAAATCTTGCTGTACATCATATAAAGCAGATTCGGCTTGATCTACTAAAATAAGTTTCTCTACACTAAAATGAGCAATTTGTTTTGCTATTTCACTACCAATAGAACCCGCTGCACCAGTAACTAAAACAACTTCTCTATCAAACTCATTTAATAAATTTGGATTATCTATATCTATAGGTGCTCTATCTAGTAAATCCTCTATCTGGAACTGTTTTATTTGACTACTACTAAACTCGCCATTAATCCAATCTTCAATTGGTGGTACTTTTTTGATTTTAACATCAATACTGTTTAGGTTATCTACTAGTGTTATTATGTTTCCAGGATCTATAGTTTGAGATGCTAAAATAATTTCATTTATATTATTATTTTTTATAAAATCGTTATCTATATTCTTAAGAGACAATATCTTAACACCATTTATTAATTTTCCTCTTTTTTTAGTATCATCATCTATAAAGAATAATACGTTATAATTAACTGCAGTATTGTCTAATAAAGCGTTATAAGTCACTATTCCAGAATCTCCTGCACCATAAACAATTACATTTTTAGACTCTATTAACTTAGATTTTATTTGATTATATAAAATCTTAAATAAAAGTCTACTTCCGCTTAAAGCCACAAAGCTCAATAAAGAGTGTATCACTATTATCGACAGTGGTATTGTAAAATCTGCAATAAAATGTACTATTCCATTAAGCAATACACAAGACACACAAGTTAATGCAATTAAAGAAATTGCTTTAAACACGTTAACAACATCTGTAAATCCAGTATGTCTAATAACACTTTTGTGAGAGCCTACAAGTAAAAAACTAACAGATGCAATAGCTAACAGTAATGGGATTTGAATTAAAAATTGATTTAAATCGAAATCAAGAGTAAAATTAAACCTTACAAAATAGGCTATAAAAAAAGCACTTGCAACAAGTAGTAGGTCTATTGCAAATACTAACCACTTAGAGGCGTACTTTTTCGATAAATAAGAGAAATTTTCTTTGATCATAAGTTTGGGATTTTTGATATAATAGCTAATATTCTATCTAAGTCATATTGACTTAAATTGGACCCGCTAGGTAGGCAAAGTCCTCTGTTAAACAAGTCTTCTGATGTGCCATTAGAAAAATGAATAGCATCTTTAAAAACCGGTTGCATATGCATTGGTTTCCATAATGGTCTGGATTCTATATCATCTTCTAATAAGGTTAAACGTATTTTTTCTCTTGTTTCAAAAGAATCTGTCAATATACATGTTAACCATCTGTTTGAAAAGAATCCTTCTGGTTCTTCTAAAAATTCAATATTTGAATATGTTGATAACTGTTTTTTATAAAACTCGTAATTACGTCTTCGTGCTTCTACTCTATCATCTATAACCGCCATTTGTCCTCGTCCTATGCCTGCTAAAACATTACTCATTCTATAGTTAAACCCTACAGTTGAATGTTGGTAATGCGGTGCATTGTCTCTAGCTTGAGTAGATAAAAATACGGCTCTATTTTTGGTATCTTCATCTGGAGTTATTAAAGCCCCTCCGCCCGAAGTCGTTATAATTTTATTTCCATTAAAGGATAGTATTCCTAGTGTTGAAAGTGTACCGCAAGACTTATTGAAATAAGTACTACCTAATGCTTCTGCACTATCTTCTATTACAGGAATATTGTATCTATCTGCTATTGCATTAATCTCTTTTGCTTTATATGGCATTCCATAGAGATGAACAGCAATAATAGCTTTTGGTTTTTTATAATTTTCAATTCTATCGTTGATAGCTTTTTCTAATAATTCAGGAGACATATTCCAAGTATCAGATTCACTATCTATAAATACTGGTGTTGCGCCTTGATATAGAATTGGATTAGCTGATGCTGAAAACGTAAAACTTTGGCATAAAACCTCATCGCCTTTACTAACGCCTAAAAGTTCTAAAGCTATGTGAATGGAAGCGGTTCCTGAACTTAGTACCGCAACTTTTTTATCATTACCTACATAGCTTTCAATGTCGTTTTCAAAACCGTTAACATTAGGTCCTAAAGGTGCAATCCAATTTGTTTGAAAAGCCTCGTTAACATAATCTTGCTCTGTACCTCCCATATGAGGAGACGATAAATAAATTTTTGTTTTTGTCAACATTACTATACTTGTGTATTATTAAACACACATTTTTTATAATTATATTGATTTAAGAAATCCCTCTTTTGAAGAAAACAAAATCAATAACTAATATTAAAAATTTCAATATTGATTACTTATGGTTTGTCTTTTTTACAAAAACTTAGTAAAACGAGGGTATCTTAGAAAGTTTTGTTTTTTACAACTTACATATTAAATCAACATTTTTGCTATTAATCAATTTAACTTTGCATTTGAGGGTGTAAATTTAGTAATTGTTTTAATGTTCCAATATTATAATTAAGTTAATTCGGCAAAAGCAATATTAAATTCGGTTAACTGCTTTTTTTTGAGAAATTTGCAATTTTTATTTATAAAACACTTGTATTTCAGCTATTTTTTTTGCATTTGAGCTATTTGATTGAAAAATATTTAGTTATTATTTTAAAATTTAGTGACTACAATATTAACTTTTTAAATAATGATCATCCCATTCTTTAACATTTGGGTTTCTAAGCTTTCCTAAAGATTTAGCCACAATCATAGAAACTGTAGCATCTCCAGTAACATTAACCGTTGTTCTACACATATCTAACGGTCTATCTATTGCGAAAATGAGTGCTAAAGCTATAGGCAATAAGTTTGAAGGAAAACCAATCGCTTCAAGCACTATAACTAACATAACCATACCCGCACCTGGAACTGCTGCGCTTCCTATTGAAGCCAGTAAAGCCGTTAGTATAATAATCAACTGGTTACTAAACACTAAACCTTCTGGCCAAAGAACTTGCATTATAAATACGGCTGCAACACCTTGATATAGGCTAGTACCATCCATATTTATGGTAGCTCCAACAGGCAATACAAAACTAGCTACTTCTTTATCTACTCCTATGTGTTCTTCTACACGCTCCATAGTCACTGGTAAAGTTGCCGCACTACTACTGGTTGAAAAAGCGAGTAACTGTGCTGGGCTTATTTGTTTTAAAAACCATAATGGTGACTTTTTTGTATAAATAGTAATAAGGGTTAGATAGAATATAATCATTAAAATCAGTCCCAAAACAACAACACCTCCATACCGGAGTAATGCCAATAAAATATCCGGATCATCTGCAGAAACAATAACGGTTGCTAATAACGCAAATACAGCATATGGAGCGGTTAGCATTATAAGATCTACCATCTTTAAAATGACCTCGTTTAATGAATCAAAAAACTTTTTAAGAGGTTTTGCTTTTTTCTCAGACACCAGAAGCATACATATCCCTAAAAAAATAGAGAAAAAAATCACTTGCAACATTAATTTATTATTACTCATAGCATAGACAGCATTATCGGGTACCATATCTATTAAGAACTGTAAAGGTCCTGATTCTCTTTGAGCTTTAGCATTAGAAATTATAGTAGTCGCTTTATCACTATTGGAGTATTTTATTTTTAAAGTATCAACCGTCTCCTGTGTGATTCCATTACCTGGTTTTATAGTATTAACTAGAGCTAACCCTATTGTAATCGCAATAACTGTTGTTAAAATGTAAATAACAATGGTTCGCAATCCCATTGTTTTAAATTTAGAAATGTCTTTTAAGTCTGAAATTCCTTTAATAAGAGATGCTAAAATTAGCGGCACTGCTATAAGTTTCAGCATTTTTACGAATATCTTCCCCATTGGTTCAATCCAATCATGCACAAAATTCCCTCCTCCAGAAACACTAGTCATTACTAGACCAAAGATAATCCCCAATACCATTCCAATCATGATTTTCCAATGCAATGCTAACTTTTCCATAGGCAGATATAATATATTTACAATTACAAGATAGGTGATTTATAGTTTGAATTTAAAAATTCTAAACCATAAACTTAAAACCAGTATAAAACGTTCCTGAATATAGTGCGTTAATACATCACAAAGTATAAGTTTTTCATGAAGAAAAACTATACTATCAAGCTTCTAACTATACATTTTATTTATCAAATAAAAATCGGCTAATACTAGAGCTGCCATAGCTTCAACAATAGGTACTGCTCTTGGAACAACACATGGGTCATGACGGCCTTTTCCCTGCATTTCTACAGTATTACCAGATTTATCTATAGTCTCGTATTTTTGAATAAGCGTTGCTACTGGTTTAAAAGCAACATTAAAGTAAATATCCATGCCGTTACTTATCCCGCCTTGAATGCCTCCAGAATAATTAGTCTTGGTAGAACCATCATTATTAAACTTATCATTATGATCACTACCATACATAGTACTACCATGAAAGCCGCTACCATACTCAAACCCTTTTACCGCATTTATAGACAACATGGCTTTTCCTAATTCGGCATGTAATTTATCAAATACTGGTTCTCCTAAACCAACGGGTACATTTTTAATAACACAGCTTATAACTCCTCCTACTGTATCTCCTTTACTGCGTACTTTCTTAATATACTGCTCCATTTCTGTTGCCATCTGTTGGTCTGGACAACGTACAATATTAGATTCTACCGTTGTTAAATCTAAATCTGTATAGGGTTTATCTAATTTTATTGTTCCAACACCAGAAACATAAGCCGTAATTTCTATATGTTTTAGTATTTGTTTAGCTATAGCGCCAGCAACAACACGACAAGCAGTTTCTCTGGCAGAACTTCTTCCTCCTCCTCTATAATCACGGAAACCATATTTTTTATCGTAAACATAATCTGCATGACTCGGCCTGTAGCTATCTTTAATATGGCTATAATCATGAGATTTTTGATTTGTATTTTCAATAACAAAACCAATAGAAGTTCCTGTTGTTTTTCCTTCAAAAATTCCTGAATAAAACTTAACCATATCTGGTTCTTTACGCTGTGTTACAATGGCAGACTGACCAGGTTTACGACGATTAAGTTCATTTTGTATCGCTTCTATGTCTAATACTATACCAGGAGGACAACCATCTATTACGCCACCTAAAGCAGGCCCGTGAGATTCACCATAAGTTGTAAGATTGAATAGTTTTCCAAAGGAGTTTCCAGCCATCGTATATTTTTTCTGCTAAAGTAAATCTATTCTTAGAGATAACAAAAATGCAATTCAAATATAATTACAGAAACACCCCACAAAATCCATAACATTTACTTAACAATATGCTTATAGTTAGTTAATTAAAAATTAAACATTAAGTAATGTTAAAGGTATTATTTTGTAGTGTGATTAATAGTGCTAATTCCTAAACCCACCCTACCCGATTGAAAACAAAACGAAAAGTAGAAATAGCTGTCATTTCCGATGTGCATCTGGGAACATATGGTTGTCATGCAAAACAACTCTTAACCTATCTAAATAGCATAAATCCCAAAAAGTTAATTTTAAACGGTGATATTATTGACATTTGGCAATTTAGTAAGCGTTACTTTCCTAAATCACATTTAAAAGTTATAAAAAAAATAATGGATTTTGCTGCAGACGGCGTAGAAGTTGTTTATATAACTGGTAATCATGATGAAATGTTACGCAAATTTAGTGATACTACAATTGGAAACATATCTATTGTTGACAAATTGGTTTTAGATTTAGACGGAAAAAAAGGTTGGTTTTTTCATGGTGATGTATTTGATATTTCTATACAAAATGCCAAATGGTTAGCTAAACTTGGTGGTTATGGTTATGATATGCTTATTTTACTCAATAGACTAACCAATTGGATTTTAGAAAAATTAGGTAAAGAACGTTATTCTCTATCAAAAAAAGTAAAAAATGGGGTTAAAGGTGCTATAAAATATATTAATGATTATGAAAATGTAATTACCGAACTAGCCATAGAAAACGACTATGATTATGTAATTTGTGGACACATACATCAACCCAAAATGGAAATTAGGGAGAATAAAAATGGAAAAACCACGTATTTAAACTCTGGCGACTGGGTTGAAAATTTCACTGCCTTAGAATACCAATTTAAACGTTGGAGAATATACAACTACAATCAAGATAAACTATCGCCTTTCTTTGCAGATGAAGACGTTAAAGAAATGGAAATGAAAGATTTAATAGCTGCGATAACAATTGTTGACCAAAGCTAAAATAAGTGTATTTTCCTTCAAAAGCAACAATAATATATCGATTAAATACATTTAAATCAGATTAAATGCATTTTTATATTAAAAACACCATCATAATTACGGTTTTTCCGTAAAAAAATTCATATCTTAAGATTCCCAAATCACATTAAGCTATGAAACACATTAAATTTTATACAATAATTAGCCTGCTTATATTTTCTCTAAATATAAAAGCACAAACCGGTCCTGGAGGTGTTGGCTCATCATCAAATAACGAATTATGGCTAAAATCAGACGGTAATGTATATGAAGATGCAGGAACAGATTTAGCAGAATCTGGAGATGGTGTATTTCAATGGAATGACAGTGGAGCATTTGCCAGACACATACAACAAACAAACTCTGCAGACAGACCAGAATATGTAACAAATGCTTTAAATAGCTATCCTGTTATTCGTTTTGATTCATCAAATTCTGAATTTTTAGGGATTCTTGATTTAGATGCATTTCAAAATAACTACTCGATCTTTGTTGTTGGTTATACAAGTGGTAATGATCAAGATTTTGTATCCATTACATTCGATGGTGATGTGAATCATGGTATTTTAATAGAAGGCGTCTCTGGTAATCGCTTAAGGTTTTTGCATAGAAATCCT
This sequence comes from uncultured Flavobacteriaceae bacterium, assembly GCA_947498845.1. Lineage (GTDB taxonomy): Bacteria > Bacteroidota > Bacteroidia > Flavobacteriales > Flavobacteriaceae > Jejuia. Next base: position 35,607 of record CANMLX010000017.1, read on the forward strand.
ATAAATATTGGTGGTGGAGATAATATTAACAATGGAAGTACCCGAAGCCTTAGCCAGTCACAAATATTATCATTTACAAGAGGAACTCCTAGTACTGGAATTCAACAATTTTGGATTAATGGAACAGATAATCAATCAACAACGGCCTCTTCGCCTAATTTTACAAGTAGCAATGCTCGTTTACAAATAGGTCGTCTTCGTCCAGGACATGCCAGATATCTTAATGGAGATATTTCTGAAGTAATAATTTTAAGTAAAGAAGCCAATACAGCCGAACGCATTATAATAGAAAATTATTTAAGTGCTAAATATGGTTTAACGCTTGGGGGCAATGATTTATATACTCAAGACGATTCAGGTCAAGGTAATTTTGATCATGATGTAGCAGGTATAGGACAGGCTTCTAGTGTAAGTAATCATACAGATTCTCAAGGCACAGGCATTGTAAGAATGCATACCCCTTCTGCTCTATCTAATGGCGATTACTTATTTTGGGGAGAAGAAACTAAAGACCCAACCTATGATTTTTCAAGTAATACAAGTAATTATACAGAACAACTAAATTCCAGATGGCGTGTTAGTAAAGTTAACGATTTAGGCACTGTTACAGTAACTTTCGACCTTGACCCCATTGATCTTTCTGGAATTGATACAAGTTGTCAACCTATGCAACTTATGGTGGATAATAATGGTGATTTTTCTTCTCCAACAATATACCCTTTAACTATAGCTGGAACTACTGCTACTGCTACTGGAGTAAATTTCAATGATGCCGATTATTTTACCATGAGATTTGTTAACCAAATTGTATGGGATGGCACACAATATTTATATGGGTCTGGTGCAGGAAACGCTCCCGACAATACCGATTCTTGTTTAAAATTATTAGTAAAATCTGGAGCTAGTGGTACATTAACTTTTGATGCTCATGTTAAAGAAATTGAAATAGAAGCTGGAGGCACTCTAAATGTAGCCGATGGTATTTTATTGGAAACTGAAGATAACGTTGTAATTAATGGCGTGATCGATTTACAAGGTGAAGCCCAATTAATACAAAACCATAATGCCACTACAAGCAATTCTGGAACTGGCTACTTACTAAAAAGACAACAAGGAGAAGGCAACTTACATAATTACAATTACTGGAGTTCTCCTGTTAACAACGGAGGTTCATGGCAAATTGGCCAACTAGAAGACGCCAGTGGTCCTATAGCGGTTACTGCTGATCCTAATAGTTCCATATCTCCTACTACAATAAGTTCCAGATGGCTTTATACATACAATGCTACATCAAACACCTATGCTGCTTGGGCACAAGCTAGCGCTACAACGCCTCTTGCGCCTGGTATTGGATTTACAATGAAAGGTGTACCAAATGGTAGTTCTCAAGAATATGTGTTTAAAGGGATCCCAAACGATGGAGACTATACCTATCCTGTTGTTGCAGGTAACGATTTTTTAATTGGTAACCCCTACCCTTCTGCATTAGATGCAGATGAGTTTATTGTTAGAAACACACCCGTTATTGATGGTTCACTTTATTTCTGGGAACATTTCGCAACTAATAACTCTCATTACAGAGCAGATTACGAAGGAGGCTATGCTATTTATAATTTAATGATGCCCTCTGCTGCTCCAGGATCTTCTAGTGTTCCTACTAATAAAATTGCGGTAGGACAAGGTTTTTTTGTTACTATTATTGCTAATGGGACTATTCAATTTAAAAATGATCAACGTGTATTTGCCAGAGAATCTTTATCAGAATCTATATTCTTAAAAACGTCTAGTAAAAAATCTGCTTCTGTAACAGATCAAAGAACCAAAATATGGTTTTCGTTAGAAGAGCCTGGAGGTATAGCTAAAACTTTTGCTTTAGGGTACGATAGCAAAGCTACAAGTGACTATGATAGCGGTTACGATGCGATTAATTTCGACTACCTTAGAAATGATATTTCATGGAAATTAGACGATAAAAAATTAGTTATTCAAGCTTTACCTGCAATAAACGAAAATGATGAGCTCCCATTAGAAATAAAAGCTACAGATTCTGGTGTTTATAAAATTGCGATAAATACGATGCAATTTGTACCAACAAATACGAATATCTTTTTAAAAGATAATAACCTTGGTACCTATTACGATTTAAAAAATACAACTGCCAATATTTACTTAAATACAGGAACTTACAACAATTTTTCTATTGTATTTAAACAAGAGAGCACTCTAAATATTGCACAGGTAGAAACTAGAGATACATTTGTAGTATATAATAATACAATTGAAAATTTAGAAATACACACAACACTTAACTTAAAAGACATTTCAAGTTTCGATATTTATAATACTATTGGACAAAAAGTTAAATCCTACAAAACTTTAGATAAAAATAGCGTATTGGATATTTCAGGTATAAATAAAGGTATTTATATTCTTAAATTAAAATCTGCCAATAACAATAATATTGATAGTATTAAGTTCTCTAACTATTAAAAAGTACTATTTTAGATTAAAGAAAGATGGTATAAAAATGCATTTAATTTTTATACCATCTTTTATATCAAATTATATAACATACCCGTTATGCATTTAGAAATCTAAAAAACCTTAAAATGTCAGTTCGAGTGTCCCGAATTTGTTTCGGGATGTATCGAGAACTATTTTCGAAGTTAAAATTCTTATTCTCGATAGTTCTGCTGAGCTTGTCGAAGTACAATTTTTCTTCATTTCATTACAAAAAATCACTCGAATTGACAGAATTTTGACCAAATGCACAACGGGTATAACATTACAAATTTAAACCAAAGCCGCTCTCAATATAGTTATTGGATGGTATGCTTCTTTATTTGTTCCATCATGTATTTGATGCCTACAACTTGTGCCATTGGCAGCAATAATAACATTTTTATCTGCTTTCACTATAGCAGGAAATAAAGTTTGCTCTCCTACTTGCATACTTACAGTATAGTGTTCTTTTTCATAACCAAAACTTCCGGCCATACCACAGCATCCACTTGGAATTATGGTTACTTTATAATTTTCCGGAAAATTAAGAACCTTAAAACTAGACAATTGACTACTTAGAGCTTTTTGATGGCAATGCCCATGAAATTTAATGTCTTTACGCGCTTTAGTAAATTGATCTTGTTCTATATGCCCCAATGCTATCTCTTTTTGAAGAAACTCTTCAATTAAAAATGTTTGTTTAGAAATTTTTTCTGCCGAAGTTCTATCATCTGCTAATTTTAAATACTCATCTTTAAAAGTTAAAATTGCAGATGGTTCTATACCTATTAAAGGCGTTTCTTTAGTTATAAAATCTTTGTATATAGACACATTTTTATTAGCAAACACTTTAGCTTGTTCTAGTAACCCCTTTGATAAAAAAGAGCGACCAGATTCAACATTATTAATAATTCTCACATCATAATTAAGCCCTCTTAGAAGTTCTAAAGCATCTATACCAATTTTTGCATCTAGTATGTTTGTAAATTCATCGTTAAACAAATACACTGTTTTTATATAGTCTTTAGTTAGCTTCTTTTCTTTTTTATATGATGAGTTGTAATATTTATCTAATCTAACTATAGAAAGTAATGGTAAGGATCTTTCTTTAGCTATACCAAAAGTCTTTTTTAGTAACGAAGCCGTTATTTTTTTTGAAAAAATAAAATTTGTTAATCTGGGAAAGCTGCTTCCAATGTTATTTAGCCTATTATTATAAGCAAATAATTTAGTGCGAAAAGTTACGCCATTAGCTTTTTGATATTGATATTGAAACTCTGCTTTTAAACTCGCTACATCAACACTACTTGGACATTCGCTAGAGCAAGCTTTGCAGCTTAAACACAAATCAAAAACCTTTTTTAACGCCTCATTATTAAATTTATTGGGCTTATTAGAGTTTGTTAAAAACTCTCTTAACGCATTTGCTCTGGCTCGTGTGGTATCCTTTTCATTTCTTGTAGCGCGGTAACTAGGACACATAGTACCTCCAAACTCTGGTAATTTTCTACAATCCCCAGAACCATTACATTTTTCAGCTTCTCTTAAAATACCTTGTGAAGCAGAAAAGTCTAGAAACGTGTTAATATCTGGCTCTATTCTATTGGACTCATAACGTAACGATTTGTCCATAGGCAAAGCATCAATAATTTTACCTGGATTAAAAATATTGTCTGGATCAAAAGCAGATTTTATTCGTTTTAATAATTGATAATTTACAGCACCAATCATCAAAGGCAAAAATTCGCCACGAACAATCCCATCACCATGTTCTCCACTAAAAGACCCCTTATATTTTTTTACTAAATGGGCCACATCTGTAGTTATCTTTCTAAATAAAACAACATCTTCCTTCTGTTTTAAATCTAATATAGGACGTAAATGTATTTCTCCCGCTCCTGCATGTGCGTAGTAAACAGCATTTTGCTTATAATATGTCATTAATTGAGTAAATTCTGCTATAAATGGTGCTAAATCTTCTAAAACAACAGCCGTATCTTCAATACATGCTACTGCTTTTTTATCGCCTACAATGTTTCCTAAAAGCCCTAATCCCGCACTTCTTAAATTATTAGCTCTATCTATAGTATCTCCTGCTAATATTGGCATCGCATAACTCAAACCTAAAGCTTCAATAGATTTAATTAAACTTTGAGCTTGTTTTTTGGCGTCCTCTAGTGTTTTAGATCTAACTTCACACATTAAAATAGCTTCTGGATCACCTACTAAAAAACGTCTGTTCTCTGCTTGAGCTTTATTGCGCTTAGTACAATCCAAAATGGTTTTATCCATCATTTCACATGCATATAAATCATGTTTCATAGCAGGCACAACTGTATTGAGACATTTGTCTATACTATCAAAATGTAGAGCCACCATAATTCTATGATCAGGAGGCAAATCATCCAATTTTAAAGTTATTCGAGTTGTAAACGCCAAAGTCCCTTCACTTCCAGATAGTAATTTACACATGTTAAAGGCTTCTGTTGAAGAAGTAGTAAACACTTCGCTTTTTAAAAGTTCATCTACAGCATACCCTGTATTTCTTCTATGTATTTCTGGCTTAGGAAAATTATCTTGAATCTCTTTTTGAACCGATTCTAAACTTAACGTATCAAGAATAGTTTTGTAAACCAGACCTTCTTGATCTTTCTGTTGTGTTTTTTTAATAAATGCTTCTTTAGTCAAGTCTTTAAAAACGACCTCACTCCCATCACTCAAAATAGTATGCAATACGTTTACTTTATCTCGTGTTACACCATATTTTATGGATGTGGTTCCCGAGGAATTATTACCAACCATCCCGCCTAGCATACACCTATTAGATGTTGATGTATTTGGTCCAAAAAACAACCCATAAGGTTTTAAGTAGTTATTCAATTGATCGCGAACAACCCCAGGTTCTACAGTAACAGTTTTCTCTTGTTTGTTAACACCTATAATTTTAGTAAAATATTTTGACACATCAACTACAATACCTTCTCCTACGCATTGTCCCGCAAGAGACGTCCCTGCTGTTCTGGGAATTAATGATGTTTTATGTGTTTTTGCAAAAGAAATAAGTCGTTTTATATCTTCTTTAGTTTTTGGATATGCCACAGCTAATGGTAGAATTCTATATACCGAAGCATCTGTAGCATATAATGCTTTTAATAAGGTATCATAGTATAATTCACCATCCATCGATAACTCTAAATCTCGAAGATATTGTTGCATTAATTTTAAATTAAAATTGAATATGATGTAAATATAAATACATTTTTGGCGTTGTTTTTGATAAAATCATTAGAATATTAAATGATCTTTTTAAATAACAAGATCGTATATCACTAATAAAACAAAAACTTATGAAAAAAATTTTCTTATTGGCAATTGGTGCTATTGGTTTTACATTGGCTGCAAATGCACAAAAAATTTCAGATAATGCTATTGGACTTCGTTTAGGAGATAGTAATGGATTAGGTGCCGAAATATCTTACCAACGTGCTTTAGGTGGAAACAATAGATTAGAAGCAGACTTAGGCTGGAGAGATGGAGATAACTATAATGCATTTCAACTTACTGGATTATACCAATGGGTATGGAATTTAGATGGTAATTTTAATTGGTATGTTGGTGCTGGTGGTGGTATTGCTTCCTTTGATGGTAAAAATGCTCTTAAAGGGACAGACGAAACTGCGTTTTTTGCAGCTGGTGACATAGGTATTGAATATAATTTTGATATCCCTTTATTATTATCATTGGATTTTAGACCTGTTTTAGGTTTTGGTGATTTTACCGATGATTTAGATTTTGATATTGCATTAGGTATTCGCTATCAATTCTAATAAAAAATATATACTTAAGAAAGCATCCTAATTTTGGGTGCTTTTTTTGTTTATAAATGCTTCTAAAAATGCTAACTCGTTATATATTTGAAATAAAATATAATGGATAATAAAAAAATACGCTGGGGCATTATTGGCTGTGGTAATGTAACAGAGATAAAGAGTGGTCCAGCATATCAATTAACAGAAGGCTTTGAAACAATTGCAGTAATGAGACGCCATTTAGAAAAGGCCAAAGATTATGCGCAAAGACACCATGTAAAAAAATTTTATGATGATGCAGATGCATTAATAAACGATAAAGACGTAGATGCGGTTTACATTGCAACACCTCCAGATAGCCACAAATTTTATGCACTTAAAGTAGCGAATGCTGGAAAACCTTGTTGTATAGAAAAGCCTATTACACCAAATTATCAAGATAGCTTGGACATAGTAAATGCATTTAATAGTTCTAAAACACCTCTTTTTACTTCCTATTACAGACGTTCTTTACCTCGTTTTTTAAAAATAAAGAATTGGTTAGATAATAAAGAAATTGGGGAAATAAGACATATAAACTGGTTATTTTGTAAACCTAAAAACCATCTCGATGTAAGTAAATCTTATAATTGGCGTACAGATCCTAACATTGCAACTGGAGGTTATTTTGATGATCTAGCAAGTCATGGTTTAGATTTATTCGCTTATTTATTAGGTAATTTTAAAGATGCTCACGGGATCTGTAAAAATCAACAAAATCTATATGGTGCCTATGATACTGTTACTGCGTGTTGGGTTCATAAAAATAATATTACAGGGTCTGGAAGTTGGAATTTTGGCGCACAAAAACGAATAGACCAAGTTACCATTATAGGAAGCAATGGAGAGATTTCTTTTTCTGTATTTACAGAAAACCCTATACTATTGAATAATGGTAATAAAAATGAAGAGCTTTTTATTGAAAACCCTAAACATATACAGCTTTTTCATATAAAGGGATTAAGAGATGAACTAGTACTTAACAAGTATAAACATCCATCTACAGGAACAACAGCTACGCATACAAGCTGGGTTATGGATAAAATTCTTGGAAAATTATAAACTTAAAAATCTCGTTATAATACCAATTCTTAAATGAATATACTGTAAAGAAAAATGATGGATTTTGGAATTATACGAGACAGAAAAAATAAGCATAGTCGTAGTTACGATTCTTTTTTGTGTTGAAGATAGAATTTCAAAAGACACTTTTTAACTCAGTAAATTTATTTGGGAATTGGTATAAAACCGCTCTTTAACAATATTTCTATATAAAGATTGTAGCAGATTTAATATATTCACACATCCTAAAACTAAGCTTATATGAAATCTTTCTTAATTTTCTTTTCGTGCATGTGCTTATTGAGTTTAACAGCATGTAAAGAAAAGTCTAACTCACAAACACCGATAAAAAAACTCAAAGCTTTAATAGTCGATGGTGAAAACAACCATGGTGTATGGCCTAAAACCACCTATATGATGAAAAGTTATCTGGAAGAAACAGGCATGTTTGATGTTGAAATAGCTCGAAAAAAATATACTTGGATCGGGCCTCATTATAACAAAATAGCTGGTGTTAACGATATTAATCAACTTTTAACATTGTATCCGTTAAATGACTCCCTAAAGAGAATTGCAGTTGATTCTACTAAATTTGATGCCGAATTTAATCCAGATTTTAAAAAATACGATGTTGTAGTTAATAACCTGGGCTGGAAATCTTCAGAGTGGCCAGAGCAAACTAAAGCTAATTTCGAAAAATATATGGCCGAAGGAGGAGGTCTGGTTTTAGTTCACGCAGCAAATAATGCCTGGGGACATTGGGATGAGTATAATAAAATGATTGGATTAGGTGCATGGGGAGGTCGAGACTCAATAACAGGGCCTTATATTTTCTATAATAATAAAGGAGAAATTGAACATGATGCTTCTAAAGGCATTTGTGCTTCACATGGTAAGCAATACGAATATCAATTACAAACAAGAGCTCCCGAACATCCTATTATGAAAGGTTTACCTAAAACATGGCTTCATGCAAAAGATGAACTTTACGATCGTATGCGAGGTCCTGGCGAAAATATGACTATTCTAGCCACTGCATATTCAGATGTTATAGATAATGCGCCACCTTGGATGAAAGATAAAACTGGAACAGGTAGACATGAACCCCTATTATTAACAGTAAATTATAGTAAAGGACGTGTGTTTCATTCTGCATTAGGACACATGGACTATTCCATGGAATGCGTTGGTTTTATTACTACGTTTAAAAGAGGGGCAGAATGGGCTGCTACTGGAAAAGTTACACAAAAAATCCCGAAAGATTTCCCTAAAGCAGATAGTATTAGCACAAGAAAATGGTTTTTAAAATAAAATCGAATACCTTTCTCTTAATAATTTTTTTGACAGTTTTTAGCTGTAAATCTAATAATACTAAAATCTTAAAAGTATCGATAAAAAATTCCAAAAGCAGCCGCTTAAAATGGTTACAATAAACACAATTAACATCATTTAACATTTCAATTTTTAGTTTTATTAACGATTATACTTAACTTTAGCAATATTTTTTAAAACATTTCCTGATAATCGTTAAATTATGAATAAGATTAGATTAAGACAACTAAGAACATACCTATCCATTTTAATTGTCTTCCTTATTTTACCGCACCATATTGAAGCTCAAAAAAAGAAAAAAAGTAAAAAAAAGGACAAAATAGCTACAATTGTTAAACCTCCCGTTAAAAAGCCCAAAAAGAAAACGATTAACGCTTTAGTAAAATCTAGCAAAAAAACGGAAGGTCTTTTCGCTTTATATCAAGATACCATATCTGGATCTTTACAAATGTTAATTTCAAAAGAACAACTTAATAAAGAGTACATCCATTTTTCTCAAATAGCAAATGGCGTAATGGAGAGCGGGCGTTTGGTCAAAGGAATGTACAGACCTTCTCTTGTATTTAAAATCAAAAAACATTTTAATAAAATTGAATTTATCAAACAAAACACCTCGTTTTATTTTGATCCTGAAAATCCGCTATACAAATCTAAAAATGCCAATATTTCGAATGGCAATATTGCAAGCATAAAAATTGAAGCTTCAGATGATAAAAAAGGGCTTTACCTTATAAAAGCCGATGGTTTGTTTTTAAAAGAAACATTTGGACAAATAAAACCTCCTAAATATCCTGGTATGCGACCTACAGCATTTTCTCTAGGTAACATAGATAAAAACAAAACCAAAATAACACGTATAAAAAACTACCCAGATAATGTTAATATTACTACAGAATACGTGTATTACAAACCTTCCATATTAAACAAAGGATCTAATGCAATAGCCGATGCCAGAAATGTAAGTATAAAAGTATACCATAGCTTAATTGCAATGCCTGAAAATGATTATGAAATTAGACTAGATGATCCAAGAGTAGGGTATTTTGCTACTCAAGTAGATGATCAAACGTCTACAGATGTAATTAATTATAGAGATTTAGTACACAGATGGCATTTAAAAAAGAAAAATCCTGAGCTAGCGCTTTCCGAGCCTGTAAAACCAATTACATGGTGGATGGAAAACACAACTCCAATAAAATGGAGAGAAACTATAAAAAATGCTGTTTTAGAATGGAACAAAGCCTTCGAAAAAGCGGGGTTTAAAAATGCTATAGAAGTAAAACAACAACCAGATGATGCCGATTGGGATGCAGGTGATATAAGATATAATGTATTGAGATGGACATCCTCTCCAAACCCTCCTTTTGGAGGCTATGGCCCTAGTTTTGTTAATCCAAAAACTGGTGAAATTATGGGAGCAGATATCATGCTAGAATTTGTTCATTTTACAAACAGAGTATTCTATGATAAACTCTTTGATTCAAGTGCTTCTTCTAATTTGATTAATGAATCTGGTAATGCACATCTTGATCACTCAAACTGTGCTCTAGGTATAGAAATGCATAAAAACTTAGTCTTAGGGAATATTGCTCTAAAAGCAAATAGTAGTGAAGACTTTGAAATGGAACGTATGAAAAAAGAAGCAATGACGGCTTTAATCATGCATGAGGTTGGACACACCTTAGGTTTAAATCATAACATGAAAGCAAGTCAGTTATTTTCTCCAGAACAATTAGCTAATGCAGATTTTATAAAAGGAAAATGCCTTACTGGCTCTGTAATGGATTATGCAGGTATTAACTTAACAAGAGACAAAACTAAACAGGGACAATTTTATGATACTACAATAGGTCCTTACGACGTCTGGGCTATACAGTTTGGATATACGCCTTTTTCGTCTAAAATGGAAAGAGATAATTTACTAAATCTATCGACAAAACCAGAACTTATGTTTGGTAATGATGCAGATGATATGCGTTCTCCTGGAAAAGCCATAGACCCTAGAGTTATGATTGGCGATTTATCTAATGATCAAATTCAATTTTCTATAAATCGCTTTGAATTGATTAATGATATGATGACAAAACTTAAATCTAAATTCTCCAATAAAGGTAAATCTTATCAAGAGTTAAAACATGCCTATAACATTCTTTCCTATTTAAAAAGTGATGCTGCAGATATCACTTCAAGGTTTATTGGAGGGGTTTATGTTGATAGAGCTATGATAGGACAAGAAGGTGCTACACAGCCTTACACTCCAGTGAGTTTAAAAGACCAAAAACGTGCTATGGATGTACTAAAAAAATATGTTTTTGCACCTGATGCCTTTCAAACTCCAGATAATTTAATAAACCACCTAGCGAGTCAAAGAAGAGGATTTAATTTTAGAACAACAGAAGACCCAAAAATACACCGTAGAATACTAAACATACAACAAGGTGTTTTATTTCACCTATTACACCCCAATACATTACAAAGAATTACAGATTCTCAACTTTACGGAAACCAATATAAACTCTCTGCCTTTATGTTAGATTTAAATAATGCTATCTTTAAATCTGATATATATGGTAATGTAAATTCGTTTAGGCAAAATCTACAATTAAAATACACCAATATGCTTTTAGATATGCTTATTGGAAAACGAAAAAGCAGTTATACCAATAACGCCAAGTCTATGGCTTTATATAATTTAAAACGTATTAAAACTATGGCAACAAATACTGGCGACATTGCTAGTAGAGCCCATAAAGAACATTTAAAAACACTAATTAATAATGGACTCAAGGAATTAAAATAACCAACAAAGAAAATGTTTTTCTATTGATTGTACTTCTCTTAGGGTACATAACAACTATACATCTATACTATCTAAATTTATAAATTGTTGAACTGTTGAGCTGTTGAATCGTTGAACTGTTAATTTGTTGATTTGCTGAAATAAATAAACTTCTAAACAGATAAACAACTAAACCTTAAAACTAATAATAGTGTTGAAGTTAAATCGTTGATTTGTTGATATAAATAAACCTCTAAACAGTTAAACAATTAAACACATAAACAACTAAACCTTTAAACTAATGATAGTGTTGAAGTTAAATCGTTGAGTTGTTGATATAAACAGACTTCTAAACAGTTAAAAATAAAAGAATCGCCTAAAAATTACTTTTCAGACGACTCATTAAAATTCAATACAATTTCTGCAAAACTTAATCTACTTATTATTAAATTTCTGCAATATTTTCTCCATCTGTTTCCCAGCAGCTTCTCTTCCTCCTAAACCAAACGACAAAATTATAGTTAACGCAACAGTTCCTAACAGAATACCAAAAGCTAAGTTTACAATTTCATCGGCTATTCCCATAGTTCTTAAACCTATGGCCAAAAATATGGCTATAACAGCTATTCTTATTATAGATGCTACAAATTTATTATTATCATTTTTGGCAAAATTATTTGCGGCTACGCTAGAAATCCAGTTACCAATAGCTAGAATTACCAATCCTAATAAAATCTTACCAGAATAATTAGTTATTGTATATAGTATTTCCGATAAATGGCCAAATTCCAATTTATCTACTGCAGTAGTAATTCCAAATAACACAATGAAGAAATAAACTAAATTCCCAATAATCTTTACAATATTAGTATCACCAACAATAGCCGTTAATTGGGCTCTTTTAAGAAATTCATTAAGATTCATACTGTTTAATAAGTCTTTTATCAATTCGCTTAAAAAACGACCTCCAACAATAAAAAGTATTAATATTAATGCTGCTATAATTACTTTAGGTATAGCGCCAAAAAAGTCTTTTAACATCCCTGTTGCTGGCTCTGATATAGATTCCATATTCAAAATATTAAAAGCAGAAATTAGCAATGGAATAAATACAAATATGAATACTATTTTTTTAACGATCCCAATGAAATCAATGTTTTCTGGTAATCTTAATTTTGGAACAAGTTTTTGTATAGAATCTCCAGAAAACTCTACCAACTCCGAAATTATAGTAGCTAACATATAACCAATATAACACACTAATCCTGCACCTATAATATTGGGTAAAAACTCTGTAAAATCACTAAGCATATTTTTTAATGGGTCTAACACATTTGTCATACCTAGTTTTTCTAATGCCAGTGTAAAAACAAAAATCATAATTAAGAAATAAACCAACTTACTAATAAACTTAGATAAGCTAATTTTTGAGCTCTTTAATTTTTCATCTACACCAGTTTTTCTAATTACTTTTGAAGTCATTCTCTTTAAGAATCCTGCAACAAACCACCCTATTATTATAATTAATAAAGCTGCCAAAGCACTTGATAATTTACCTCCTAGTGATCGAGATAAACTGTCTAATAGTTTTGATAAATAATCCATATTTTTTAGTTTTCAATGGTTAATAATTACTATTAAGACACATTAATTTTTCAGAAGGTACATTTTTCTGATTATTTGAGTAATTTTGTTTACACAGGGGTGATTTCTCTCCCACGCTGCTTTTTCGAGTGCTTCGAAAAAATAAAGGTATAGAAGGAATGGTTATTTTAAATCCGTTTTATGCATTAGAATTTCGTTAGGAGACTTTGATATACAATAAATACTAGTGTTTTATTAATCTTAGTCCCGCATGTGCGGGAGTGAAATTAAAAAATACAGTTTACTATAGTATTTGAAGTAGATTGACGCAATATATATTCTAATGCATAAAGTGGATTGGACGTCTATTTTAAATAGACGTTAACTTTTTTAAACTAGATTAAAATGGCTGTTTTAAAACAATTAACATCCAATAAGGCTATAGCATTAGAAGACAAATACGGAGCACATAACTACCATCCATTACCCGTAGTTTTAAGTAAAGGAAAAGGTGTTTTTGTTTGGGATGCCGAAGGAAAAAAGTACTATGATTTTTTATCTGCTTATTCTGCAGTAAATCAAGGCCATTGTCACCCTAAAATAATAGAAGCATTAACCAATCAAGCCCAAAATTTAACGCTTACCTCAAGGGCTTTCTATAATGATATGCTAGGGCAATACGAAAAATTTGCTTGTGAGTTGTTTGGTTTCGATAAATTACTTCCTATGAATACTGGTGCCGAAGCTGTAGAAACCGCTTTAAAAATAACACGTAAATGGGCTTATGAGGTTAAAAACATACCAGAAAATGAGGCTAAAGTTATTGTTTGTGAAAATAATTTTCATGGCAGAACAACAACAATTATTTCATTTTCTAACGACCCTGTAGCTCGTGAAAATTTTGGACCCTATACTAAAGGTTTTATTAAAATTGAATACGATAATTTAAACGCCCTTGAAAATACACTTAAAACAAACCCTAATATTGCTGGTTTTTTAGTAGAACCTATACAAGGAGAAGCAGGCGTTTATGTTCCTAGCGAAAATTATCTTGCTAAAGCTAAGGATCTTTGTAAGCAGTACAACGTTTTATTTATTGCAGATGAGGTGCAAACAGGCATTGCGCGTACCGGTAAATTGTTAGCCGTAGATCATGAAAATGTGAAACCAGATATTCTAATTCTAGGAAAAGCATTAAGTGGTGGTGTTTACCCTGTAAGTGCTGTTTTAGCAAACGATACTATAATGCACGTTATCAAACCAGGTAACCATGGCAGTACCTTTGGAGGCAATCCTATTGCTGCTGCAGTAGCTATAGCTGCTTTAAAAGTAATTAAAGATGAAAAATTAGCTATTAACGCTCAAGTATTAGGTAATTTATTTAGAGAAGAGTTGAATACATACATTAAAACCAGCAATATAGCATCTTTAGTAAGAGGTAAAGGGTTATTAAATGCCATAGTTATAAATGATGATGATGATAGCGATACTGCTTGGAACATATGTTTAGCCTTGCGAGATAATGGTTTATTAGCAAAACCAACTCATGGTAATATTATTCGTTTTGCACCTCCTTTGGTGATGACTAAAGAACAACTACTAGAATGTGTTAGTATAATTACTTCAACGCTTAAGGAGTTTGAGTAATATTATAAATTGATTTAATGTATAAGTCCTCGCTACCTGTTTTGAATTGCTATTAAAACATTTTATAGTGCATAATTTTATTAATCTATGTGGTACACAAAGTTCGATTTGATAAAACGAGAAGGTAAAATTAAATGCCCAAATTGTTCTAAAATTTTTTCAGAACAATTATTTTATTCATTAGACCCTATGACTTGTCATGATTGTTCCTACAAACTTGTCTTTTTAAGAACTCTAAATTTTATTTATATAATAAATTTAGTTGAATCCCCTGAATTATTTAAAGTGATACGTGAATATTTAATCAATCAGTCTTCTAAAAAAGGAAGGTTTGAATTAAAAGAAGTTTTTAGGCTTTTCGAAGGAGAATAGGGAATTTACTCTACTTATGGGTGGCTAGCTTGTAACTAGTGACGTTCGAGCTGCAAGATAAAAAAAGAAAGAGAAAGTAGTAATAATATAAATATTAAAAACTAAGCTTTTACAATTAATCAAAAGACTTTATTTGTTCTTTATACAGACAGGGTCTCAGTTAGTGACAAGAAAAGAAAACTTCTATTTTAAAAGTGGAATAGAGTATAAAAAAATCCAAAGCTTTCACTTTGGATTTTTTTATTATTTGGTTGGTAATATATACTAATTACCTGCATTAATACTAGCTACAAGCGCTTTCATCTCTTTAAACTTAGCAGTTTCTCCAAGAGCACTATAAATATTCATTAGTGTAGAGGCTGCATTTACATTCTTACTATCTATCTCTAAAGCTTTTGTTAAAAATGGCAATGCTTCTTGATATAATCCGTGACGTTTCGCTTTTAATTGATCGTAACGTCTATTATCAGCAGCAGAGCTTCCTAGATTATTCATTTCTTCAATAAGTGCTTGCTCTGCATCTAATATTATAGCAGCAGAGTTAATGTATGAATTAATAGATTTAGGATTTAACTCAATTGCTTTTGCATAATACTTTTTAGCAGATTCTATATCATTAGATTCTGCAGAAATAACACCTAAGTTATACTGTAATTCTGCATTATTAGGGTCTTTTTGAGTTGCTGTTTCTAATAACTCTTTAAACTTTTTTGTATCTCCCATTTCATAATAGATATTAGCCTCTGATATAATTAGATTAACATCTTCTGGGTTTTCTGTCCTAGCGTCTTGTATGGCTAGAATAGCTTTATCTTTCTCTCCATTAGAAATATACATAAGTGCTACGTTCTTTACTATGTCTGCTCTTTTAGAAGGCGATGTTTCTTGAGTAGGACTGTTATGCTGCTTAGCCTTAACCGAAGCGTCTCTTAATTGTTTATTTGGAAAGGCTTCTTTTTCATTTGTTTTGCCATTAACGGCATAATATTTTGTTTCTACACCTGTATATTTTAAATTCTTAAGTTTTTCATATAACGGTAAAGCACGCTTATAATCTTTTGCATTAATGGCTGTAGCAGCAGCATAATAAAGATACGTTGTATCTTGTGGTCTCAAGTTATAAACACCTTCAAAATTTGTTGATGCTTCAGCAAATTTCTTGTTTTCGTAGGCTTCATTTCCATCAGATAAGAATTTTTTCGCCATTTCTTCTTTTAACAAACGTACTGGTACTTTGTAGGTATTATTATCTTTTACCTGATCCAAATATTCTAAAGATTTAGCCATATCTTCTTTGCTTCCTGCTCCAGCAGAAAATAATGCCGCGCCTTTTAGATACTTATATTTACTTAATGATTTTTCATCTAAAGATTCAAGCATCGGCTCAACTTGAGATAAGGCTGTTTTAGCTTCTGCAAAATTTGCTTTTTTAATTGCCTTATCTGCCAATTTTAATTCTCCTTTTTGGGAGAAAGAGAACGCACTTACAGAAAGCGCTATAGCTAGTAGCGTTTGTTTTTTCATTTTTCTATTATTTTTTAGTTCTTTATTTAATCGTTTTCATTGTTAGTATTATCAACAGTTGTGCCATCATTGGTAACATCAGGGTTTTCAGTATCTTCAACGCCTTCTACATCATCTTCATCATGCATAACTTTTGCTACTGCAGCAATAGAATCTTTGCCTTTTAAGTTAATTAACTTAACACCTTGAGTTGCTCTACCCATCACCCTCAAATCCTGAACAGCCATTCTTATAGCGATACCAGATTTATTAATAATCATTAAATCATCATCATCGGTAACATTTTTTATGGACACTAATTCACCTGTTTTTTCGGTGACAGATATCGTTTTAACGCCTTTTCCTCCACGGTTTGTTATTCTATAGTCTTCTAAACTAGAACGTTTACCATAACCATTTTCTGAAACCACAAGAATATTACTTTCCATGTCGTTAACAGCAACCATACCAATCACTTCATCATTATCATGCTGTAGCGTAATACCTCTAACTCCAGAAGCGCCTCTTCCCATAGGTCTGGTTTTAGCTTCTTCAAAACGAATAGCTTTACCAGATTTAAGTGCTAGCATAACCTGGCTATCGCCTGTTGTTAATTTAGCTTCTAATAATTCGTCTTCTTCCTTGATGGTAATAGCATTAATTCCGTTTGTTCTAGGACGAGAATATTGCTCTAAAGATGTCTTTTTAACCTGACCATTTTTGGTAGCCATAATCACGTAATGACTGTTAATATAATCTTCATCTTTTAAATCCTGTGTACAGATAAACGCTTTTACTTTATCATCCTGCTCAATATTTATGAGATTTTGAATTGCTCTTCCCTTTGAGGTTTTACTCCCTTCAGGAATTTCATAAACACGCATCCAGAAACATTTTCCTTTTTGTGTAAAGAATAACATGTATTGATGGTTAGTCCCAACAAACAAATGTTCTAAAAAGTCTTCATTTCTAGTTGTAGACGCTTTTTGCCCTACGCCTCCTCTATTTTGTGTTTTGTACTCGTTAAGCGATGTTCTTTTTATGTAGCCTGCATGAGAAATTGTAATAACAACTTTCTCATTAGGAATCATATCTTCAATACTTAAGTCGCCTCCAGCATATTCTATCTTAGATCTACGCTCATCACCGTATTTATCACGAATTACTTCTAATTCTTCCTTAATAATATTCATACGACGTTCTTTTTTGTCCAGAATATCTTTTAAGTCTGTAATTGTTTTTATAATGTCCTCATACTCTGCTCTTAGCTTATCTTGCTCCAGTCCTGTTAACTGACGTAAACGCATTTCAACAATCGCTCTGGCTTGTATTTCAGACAATTTAAAACGTTCAATTAAATTTGCTCTGGCTTCATCGGCATTAGATGACGCACGTATAATTTTTATAACTTCATCTATATTATCTGAAGCTATAATTAACCCTTCAAGTATATGAGCGCGTTCTTCGGCTTTTCTTAATTCGTATTTTGTACGTCTTACAACAACCTCATGCCTATGCTCTACAAAATAGTGGATTAAATCCTTTAAATTTAATAACTGCGGACGTCCATTTACAAGCGCAATATTGTTAACACTAAACGAAGACTGTAGTGCTGTATACTTAAACAGCTTATTCAACACAATATTAGGTATGGCATCACGCTTTAAAACGTAAACAATACGCATACCTTTTCTATCCGACTCGTCTCTAATAGTAGAAATACCTTCTAATTTTTTATCATTTACCAAATCAGCAGTTTTCTTAATCATATCTGCTTTATTGACTTGGTAAGGTATTTCGTCTACTATAATACACTCACGGCCATTAACCTCTTCTATATTAGCACGACCACGCATTACAATTCGTCCTCTACCTGTGTGAAATGCTTCTTTTACACCATCATAACCATAAATAATCCCTCCTGTAGGAAAATCTGGAGCCTTAATATGTGTAATAAGTTCATCTACCTCTATATCGTTATTTTCAATGTACGCTATTGTACCATTAACAACTTCGGTTAAATTATGTGGCGGCATATTGGTTGCCATACCAACAGCAATTCCAGAAGCCCCATTGACTAAAAGTCCTGGTATACGTGTTGGTAACACTGTAGGTTCCTGTAAAGTATCGTCAAAGTTTAGTTTATGGTCAACGGTTTCTTTATCTATATCTGCCAACATATCCTCAGATATCTTACGCATTCTAGCTTCTGTATAACGCATTGCTGCAGGGCTATCTCCATCTACAGACCCAAAGTTTCCCTGCCCATCTACAAGCATATAGCGTAAGCTCCAATCTTGAGCCATACGCACCATAGCATCGTAAACCGATGTATCCCCATGCGGATGGTACTTACCTAAAACTTCTCCTACTATTCTTGCAGATTTTTTGTGAGCGGAGTTAGCTTTTACACCAAGTTCATGCATGCCGTAAAGTACGCGTCTATGCACTGGTTTTAATCCATCTCTTACATCTGGTAATGCACGTGACACAATGACCGACATTGAATAATCAATGTAGGCCGATTTCATTTCATCTTCAATGTTAATAGGTATCAGTTTTTCTCCTTCAGCCATATATATTTAATTTAATTTATCAGTATTTCAAAACGTGCTAATATACAAATTTCACTAGTGAGTATTAAATAGACCATTAGTGTTTTTGATACTTTTTATTAACAATTTAACAGTCCTTTTTAGTTAATAAGTATATGCACTCTACCTTTGATTTTATATATTTTTTTCGTCGATTAGCATCCACACTAGATTTTCAGGTACAGTTATTGCTGTTAGTAAAACTATTATTAGTATTTTTAATGCAGAAAGAATTTAAATATGGATGATAATTTCTCTCCAAGAGTAAAAGATGTAATAGCATATAGTAAAGAAGAAGCTTTGCGTTTAGGACACGATTTTATAGGCACCGAGCATTTAATGCTTGGGCTGTTACGTGACGGTAATGGTAAAGCTATTAGTATATTAAATTCGTTAGACATAGACTTAAACCATTTAAGACGAAAAGTCGAAATATTAAGTCCAGCTAACCCCAATATAGGAATGGCCTCAAACCAAAAAAAGAATTTACACCTGACCCGACAAGCAGAACGTGCTTTAAAAACTACGTTTTTAGAAGCTAAACTATTTCAAAGTACGTCTATTAACACCGCGCACTTGTTACTTTGTATTTTACGTAACGAAAATGACCCAACAACTAAACTACTAAACAAGTTAAAGGTGGATTATGATAATGTTAAAGAGCAATTTAAACACATGATTACAAACGAAAACGATTACATAGAGCCAAAAGCAGAATCTTTTCAAGATGATGACACTAATACAGGTGAAGGCGCTTCAAAAGAAAATATTTTTAACTCCCCTTCTGGCAAGTCCAACAAAAAGTCTAAAACACCCGTTTTAGACAATTTTGGAAGAGATTTAACAGCTTTAGCTGAAGAAGGTAAACTTGACCCTGTTGTAGGTAGAGAAGAAGAAATACAACGCGTCTCACAAATTTTAAGTAGAAGAAAGAAAAACAACCCTCTATTAATAGGCGAACCTGGTGTTGGTAAATCTGCAATTGCTGAAGGCTTAGCGCTTAGAATTGTTCAAAGAAAAGTGTCACGCATACTCTTTAACAAACGTGTTGTTACACTTGATCTGGCTGGTTTAGTTGCTGGCACAAAATACAGAGGACAGTTTGAAGAACGCATGAAAGCCGTTATGAATGAACTTGAAAAGAATGATGACGTAATTCTTTTTATAGATGAAATCCATACCATTGTTGGCGCTGGTGGCGCTACTGGTAGTTTAGATGCCTCAAATATGTTTAAACCTGCTCTGGCTCGAGGTGAAATTCAAGCAATTGGCGCTACCACATTAGATGAATACCGCCAGTATATAGAAAAAGATGGGGCTTTAGAACGCCGCTTTCAAAAGGTTGTTGTACAACCAACAACCGTAGAAGAAACTATAGAAATCCTCAATAATATTAAAGGAAAATACGAAGAGCATCACAATGTGGATTTTACACAAGAAGCTATAGAAGCTTGTGTAAAATTAACCAACCGCTACATGACAGATCGCTTTTTACCAGACAAGGCTATTGATGCTTTAGATGAAGCAGGATCTCGTGTTCATATCACGAATATAAATGTGCCAAAACAAATACTAGAGCTTGAAAAAAAACTTGAGCAAGTTAGAGAAACAAAAAACTCTGTGGTTAAAAAGCAAAAGTATGAAGAGGCTGCGAAATTACGTGATGATGAAAAACGTATAGAAAAAGAACTGGCTATTGCTCAAGAAAAATGGGAAGAAGAAACCAAACAACACAGAGAAATTGTAACAGAAGACAATGTAGCAGATGTAGTATCTATGATGACAGGTATTCCTGTAAACAGAATAGCACAAACCGAGATTAATAAATTAGCCGAATTGCCAAACCTTATTAAAGGAAAAGTTATTGGACAAGACGATGCTGTTGCTAAAGTTGTTAAGGCGATACAACGTAATCGTGCTGGTTTAAAAGATCCTAATAAGCCTATTGGGTCGTTTATATTTTTAGGACAAACTGGTGTTGGTAAAACCCAATTAGCAAAAGTACTATCGAAACAATTGTTTGATAGTGAAGATTCACTTATTAGAATAGATATGAGTGAATATATGGAAAAGTTTGCGATCTCTCGTTTAGTTGGAGCACCTCCAGGATACGTTGGTTATGAAGAAGGTGGACAATTAACAGAAAAAGTACGTCGTAAACCTTACGCTGTAGTTTTACTGGACGAAATTGAGAAAGCACACCCGGATGTGTTTAACATGCTACTACAAGTACTTGATGATGGCCATTTAACCGATAGTTTAGGTAGAAAAATAGATTTTAGAAATACCATTATTATCATGACTTCTAATATTGGAGCTAGAAAGCTTAAAGATTTCGGTACGGGTATAGGTTTTGGTACCGCATCCCAAAAAGCACAAGAAGATGCTAATGCTATAAAAGTGATAGAAAATGCACTTAAAAAATCGTTTGCTCCCGAGTTTTTAAACAGAATAGACGATGTTGTAGTGTTTAACGCACTGGAAAAAGAAGATATTAATAAGATAATAGACATCGAATTAGATAAGCTACTTATTAGAATTAAAGATCTAGGCTATACTCTGGAATTAACAAAAAATGCTAAAGCCTACATCGCCGATAAAGGTTTTGATAAACAATATGGCGCCAGACCTTTAAAAAGAGCCATACAAAAATACATTGAAGATGCTCTGGCAGAAGAAATTGTAGCTTCTAACCTATCTGAAGGTGATAAAATAATTTTAGATTTGGATAAAGATGATAATGAATTGACTATTAAAATAGAAAAGGCAGAGAAGTCTACAGAATCTTAAACATCTGCTTTGTAAACATAAAAAAACGTCTAAAAATTAATTTTTAGACGTTTTTTATTTTCAACTAATGCATAATCTGGGTTAAACTACTCACATACAATACCTCTAGCCCAATAAATCTAAAAAAAATCGCCTATATTTAGATTGAATAGTTAGTGAATGAACTAACCCGAGGCAGAGCGATCGAGGTATCAAAATAATGTTAGTCGGTTTGTATGTAACTTTTTGTACCCGTTCTCTGTGCCTTGACTCTTAATATAAGCTCTTATCACTTCCTCATTAGCATATTGACCAACCGTGTTAGCATAACATCCACTTGTCCAAAATTCCCCTCTTCAAAATTTTATTTTTATCTCTGGAAACCTCTTGAACAACTCTTTTGCTCTGATACGTTTCAACATATTTGCATTAAACCTTCGCCTTTTTCATCTGTTATATCATTTATGGATGCATAAAACGTTGTTTTGCTAAAAGCTCTTCTTCCGTTTCCACATTATTCTCATCTGGTACACAGGAGTCTACGGGACAAACCGCAGCACACTGTGGTTCTTCATGAAATCCTTTACACTCCGTACATTTGTCTGGCACAATAAAATAGAAATCTTCAACCAAAGGCTCCCGTACTTCGTCCGCATTCACCCTTTTACCTAATGGTAATACTGCTTCTCCCGATAAACTTGTCCCTTCACTATAAGTCCATTCCATACCTTCAGCATAAATTGCATTATTTGGGCACTCTGGTTCACAAGCACCACAGTTTATACACTGATCATCACCCTCTATCAATATTTTAATTGCCATATTATTTCATTTAAAAATTAATAAAACAAAAAAATCAAGTAAATACATACTTGATTTTTCTAGATATTTATATGTATTTAGTTTCTTTAGTCTTCAGGATGCATAAAGCGTTGTTTTGCTAATAACTCTTCTTCGGTTTCTACGTTATCCTCATCTGGAACACAGCAATCTACTGGGCAAACTGCCGCACACTGTGGTTCTTCATGAAATCCTTTACACTCAGTACACTTATCTGGTACTATATAGTATAATTCATCACTTACAGGTTCTTGAGCCTCATCTGCGTCAACTTCTGTTCCATTGGTTAGTACAACTGTACCATCTAAACTTGTTCCGTCCTTATAACGCCAATCATCTGCACCTTCATAAATTGCAGTATTAGGGCATTCTGGCTCACAAGCGCCACAATTTATACATTCGTCTGTTATAATAATTGCCATAGTGTTTTTATCTTTCTAACTTTGCGATTGCAAAAATAAAGCCAAAACCATTCATAACCAAATTAAGCGTGCAATTACAAGAAAGAATTAGTGCTTTTATAAAGTTAGGAGAATTTTTGAGTCAATTTTCCAATGAAGTCATCTCAAAAAATGATAAAGTTGAATATAACGACCTTTTTTTTGAAGGTTTTAAACATCAACTTAAAATTGCTGAGGAACATAACGGTTGGTTTACACAAAAAAACATTACCTATGCTTTAAACTCATGGGCAATGGCTTTAACGTTTGAAAATATAACCAAATGGCTCGAGACATATAATATTGTAAAAACAACGCCAAAAAAAATTGCAATTATTATGGCGGGAAATATTCCGCTTGTTGGATTTCATGACTTTTTATCAGTCTTAATTTGTGGACATAGCGTACTTGTAAAACAATCGTCAAGCGACAAGCATTTACTCCCCTATCTCGCAAAATATTTAGAATACGTAGTTCCAGATTTTAAAGGGAAAATTACATTTACTCAAAATAAAATAGACCATTTTGATGCTGTTATAGCTACAGGAAGCAATAATACTGCGCGTTATTTTGAATATTACTTTAAAAACAAACCGTCTATTATAAGAAACAGTAGAAACTCTATTGCTGTTTTAACGGGCAAAGAAACGGCTCTAGACTTAAAAAACTTATCTGAAGATATTTTTAGATATTATGGTTTAGGGTGTAGAAATGTTTCTAAATTATTTGTGCCAAAAAATTACGATTTTAAAGCATTTTTCGAAGCCATGTACCATTGGCATCCTATTATAGAAAAGGCAAAATACGCCAACAATTACGATTACAATAAGGCGGTATATTTAATGAGTGAGTTTGATATGCTTGAAAATGGATTCTTTATGATTAAAGAAGATAAAAGTTACGCATCTCCAATAGCTACGCTATTTTATGAATATTATGAAGATAGTAACGAACTAAAGAAAAAGCTAGAAACAGACCACAAACAAATTCAATGTATTGTCGCTAAAGGTTTCTTAGAAAATGAAGTCCCTTTTGGAGCCACACAGCAACCACAACTTTGGGATTATGCGGATAGTATAGATTCTGTTGAATTTTTATTATCGATTTGACGAAAAAAATATTGAATTTATACCAAAAAATACGCAATTAATTAGCAACTTTGCATCTTTAAATTTTACTACAAAAATGAAGAAACATAACTTTAGTGCAGGACCATGTGTATTACCTCAGGAAGTATTTAAAAAAGCTTCAGAAGCCGTTATAGAACTGGACAACAGCGGTTTATCCCTAATAGAAATATCCCACAGAAGTAAAGCTTTTGTTGATATTATGGAAAAAGCAAGAGCTTTAGCTTTAGAATTACTTGGTTTGGAAGGTAAGGGTTATAAAGCTTTGTTTTTGCAAGGTGGAGCAAGTACTCAATTTTTAATGGTTGCACTAAATCTTTTAGAAAAAAGAGCCGGTTATCTAAACTCTGGTGCTTGGGCAACAAAGGCATTAAAAGAAGCTAAAATTTATGATGATATATATGAAGTAGCGTCATCAAAAAATGCCAATTTTAGTTATATCCCTAAAGGATATGATATTCCTGAAAATTACGATTACTTTCACTGTACATCAAATAATACCATTTCTGGTACTCAAATGAAAGCATTTCCAGATTCACCAGTGCCAATGGTTTGCGACATGAGTAGTGATATTTTTTCACGAACAATAGATTTCTCGAAATTTGGTATTATTTATGCTGGTGCACAAAAAAATATGGGCCCAGCAGGAACAACATTAGTTGTTGTTAAAGAAGATATACTTGGTAAAGTATCTCGCAAAATTCCTTCAATGATGGATTACAAAATTCATATAGACAAAGGAAGTATGTTTAATACTCCTCCCGTTTTTGCTGTTTATACATCTATGTTAACCTTAGAATGGTTAAAAAACAAAGGAGGTATTGCTGCTATAGAAGAAGAAAATGAAAAGAAAGCACGTTTAATGTATTCTGAAATAGACTTAAATCCGCTATTTAAAGGATTTGCAGCTAAAGAAGACCGCTCTATAATGAATGCAACATTCACTTTAGAAAATGAAAATCTAAAAGATACATTTGAAACAATGCTTAAAGAAGCTAACATTAATGGTGTAAACGGACACAGAAGTGTTGGTGGCTACAGAGCTTCAATGTACAATGCATTGTCTATAGATAGTGTAAAAGCATTGGTAGAAGTGATGAGTGAATTAGAAAGTAAGGCTTAATTCCTTCCTCTATCCTTCCCTAAGGGAAGGAGGTCTTTGGAACTCAAAAAAATAAAATAAATATTAATCTAAAAAACCCGTTAGTTCCCTTTCCTTTGGAAAGGGTTAGGGATAGGAAAATGAAAGTATTAGCAAACGATGGTATTTCACAAAGTGGAATAGAGGCCTTGGAAAAAGGTGGATACGAAGTAATTACAACCACAGTAGCTCAAGAACAATTAATCGACTACATTAACGAAAATAATATTGTAGTATTATTAGTTCGAAGTGCCACTAAAGTGCGCAAAGATTTAATTGATGCTTGTCCTGAATTAAAAATTATTGGACGTGGTGGCGTAGGCATGGACAATATTGATGTTGCGTATGCCAGAGAAAAGGGTCTTAGCGTTATTAATACACCTGCAGCATCATCACATTCGGTAGCAGAGTTAGTATTTGGTCATTTATATGGTCTAGCACGTTTTTTACACAACTCTAATAGAGAAATGCCTCTTGAAGGTGATAGCAACTTTAAAGGTCTAAAAAAAGCCTATGCTAAAGGAACTGAATTAAAAGGTAAGACACTTGGTGTTTTAGGTTTTGGACGTATAGGTCAAGCTACTGCAAAAGTAGCTATAGGTGCAGGCATGAAAGTTATAGCTTTCGATCCTTTTTTAGAAAAAGCAAACTTAGAATTAGAGTTCTTTGATGGACAGACTGCTAATTTTGAAATTGAAACTATTTCTAAAGAAGACGTATTAAAGCAATCAGATTTTATAACATTACATGTTCCTGCTCAAAAAGACTATGTAATAGACGACGCCGAATTTAACATGATGAAAGATGGTGTTATTTTAGCTAATGCTGCTCGCGGTGGTGTAGTTAATGAAGTAGCACTTGTAAAAGCCATAGAAAGTGGTAAAGTAGCTAGAGCTGCACTAGATGTTTTTGAAAAAGAACCTAAACCAGAAATGCAATTATTAATGAATTCGGCATTATCATTAACACCACATACAGGTGCAGCAACTAACGAAGCACAAGATAGAATTGGTTTAGAATTAGCATCGCAAATCATAACTATTCTAGGTTAAAATCCAGAGCTAACTATTTACAAAAAATAGCTTGCTAGGTTCATTTTTAATGTAATATGTGACCTAAAGAACATAATAGAGTCCTAATAATAGATATTAGGACTTTTTTTGTACCTTGAAATCAATATTACTAACCCTTTATAATTAAAAATAATCATGGCAGGAATTTTAGACTTATTAAACAGTGACTTAGGAAAAACAATTATCAATGGTGTCGCTGGACAAACTGGTCAGGACGAAAGTAAAACTGGAGGTGTTTTATCTATGGCATTACCAGTATTAATGCAAGCAATGAAGCGTAATGCTTCAACACCAGAAGGAGCCCAAGGCCTACTAGGTGCATTAAGCGGAGGTAAACACGATGGTAGTATCCTTGATAATCTAGGAGGGCTTTTTAGTGGTGGTGTAGATGATAATGTATTAAATGATGGTGGTAAAATACTTGGTCATGTATTAGGAAATAAACAACAAAATGTACAAAATGCATTAAGTCAAAAATCAGGAATGGATGCTGGCGCTATTGGAAATATATTAAAAGTAGCAGCTCCTATCTTAATGGGAGTATTAGGAAAACAATCCAGACAACAAAATGTAACTGATTCTAATGGCATTGGTGGCTTATTAGGAGGTTTACTTGGCGGAAACTCTCCTCAACAAGAACAAAGTTTCTTAGAATCTATCTTAGATGCAGATGGAGATGGCAGCGTTATTGATGACGTAGCAGGTATGGTATTAGGAGGTAATAAGAAAAAAGGAGGCCTTGGAGGCTTACTAGGAGGACTTTTTGGAGGAAAATAATCCTTATTCTTTATTATAAATTTAAAATGCCAAACGAATTCGTTTGGCATTTTTTGTTAAAAGCATCTAAAAAACAACTACTTATACCAATTCCCAAATGAATTTACTGAGTTAAAAAGTGCCTTTTGAAATTCTATTTCAACATAAAAAAGAACCGTAACTACAGCTATGCTTATTTTTTCTGTATCATATAATTCCAAAATTCATCATTTTACTTTACAGTAAATTTATTTAAGAATTGGTATTACATATTTTTTTCATTATATTTTAATTTAAAATACCTGTACACTCAATGAAAAAAGCAGTTAACTCATTGTTTGTTTTTCAACACGCTAAGTACCCCTAATTTTGAGACATCAACCATAGAAGTATGAAATGAGCCAGAAAACTTAAATTGCAATACCTATCAAAATGTTTAATGGCGAAACCATTAATTTAAATAAAACACTAGATGAATAATTACACCTGCCAGACGGAAACAGGTCTTACCTCCATAAAAAATAAAATTTAAACAGATGAAAAACAGTATAACATTTTTATTTATTACCATTACTAGTTTATTTGTTTTTAATTGTAATACACAAAAACAAACCACTTCAAAAAAAGATGAACGTGTAGAAAATATTAAGCAAAATGACACAGTAAAAATTGCGAACGAGGAATTAGAATACGAAATTACAATCATTGATCCTGGTTTTGTTACTTGGCTATTAGCTACAGCAAAACCAGAAGGCTATTATTCGCAGAGTTTCATGGAGAACAGAAACATCATTTATGTTACCGAATGGAATCAGCGCGTAATGCAACCACAACGTTTTGATCCTAATTTATACGAGCTTAGTATTAATTATGAAAGAGGAATTAACTATGGTTATGATGTAAACTATAAATTATATAATTATTTTATCTACTTTCAAATAAGATACAATCAAAGATTAGGGCCTTTTTTACCCCGAATTTAAATGCTTTAGTTACTTTTGCAATCAAAAATTTTGATTGTGAAACGATTTAAGGAAAACTGGGAAATCACCCAAAACTGGCAACTTATCTTTCCTGTATTAGGTTTAGTTGGCTTAGGCTTTTCGTCATACAGGTTAGTAGCTTTAGTCTTAAAACACCATCACATTAGTTTATACATTGTATTTAGCCTCGTTATATTTTTTGTGCTTTTAAAGTTTGTTTTAAAAATTTTTAATCGTTTACAAAAAAAATGGAACGTAAAACATCGATGGGAAATGATAACTATATTCCTTGTATTCGCTATTACTGGATCTTCTTCTGTTTTTATTAGTAGACCTTTAATCAAATTAATGGGGGTTACCCAAGAAAACTTATCTCCAATAGTATATTGGGTGTTATATATTTTACTTGGGTTTATTTTTTATCAAATATTACTTGTAATTTTAGGTTGGTTATTTGGACAAAAAAAGTTTTTCTGGGACTTTGAAAAGAAAATGCTGCAAAGATTTGGCTTATTTAAAACAAAAAAGTAATAATTCATAGGCTTTTATAGTTTGGTATAGTATATCTTTGCATTTTTAATGAAACATTTTTTCATAAAAATATCATCTCTCTTCTTTTTAACACTATTATTATCCAGTAATATTGTTAACCTACATGTCTATTTTCATAATCAAATTCAAGAATTAGAGCAATGTCAAAATCATGATGATGAACAACATTCAGATGACGTTCCTTGTGATTTGTGTGTGATTGCTTTTAATCTTAATAATTTAGACTTTAACAATACTTCAGGGGTTTCATTTGAAAGTTTAATACCAACGCAACAACACATTCAAAAAAAAATATTAGGCTTTGTTGCATCACTTCACAACCAATTTCATTTTAATAAAAATAGAAATAAAGCGCCCCCTCATCTAGTTTAATACTTCAAAAAACAATTAGTAAATAAATTAGTAATCAAGGTATTTATAAATGAAAAATATCTTTCTAATCTTATTTATACTACTATCTAGTTTTAATCACGGTCAACAATGCAATAGTATTTTTATTGGTGAAGTCTCAGACTTTCACAATAAAGCACCTTTAGAAAAGGCGACTATAAAACTTATTGGTACAAATAAGATAACCATATCGGACAAAAAGGGAAAGTTCACGTTTAAAGGTTTATGTAATGGTAACTATGCTATTGAGGTATCTCATTTAGGGTGTGAAACCGAAACATTAAAAATAGCTATTAACGGAAACACATTTAAAGCTATAAGCTTAGAACATCATATAGAAGAGCTAGATGCTGTTGCTGTAAAGTCTAATACTGTAAAAAAAACAACAGCCACAGCACAAGAAACTATTCTTAAGTCTAAAACATTAGTACGCTATTCAAACTCAAGTATAGGAGATGCTTTAAAGGAAGTTCCTGGTGTATCTTCAATCAATACTGGTAACGCCATTGTAAAGCCAATTATTAATGGTTTGCATAGCAGTCGTATTTTAATACTTAATAATAATGTAAGACTTCAAGATCAAGAATGGGGTATAGAACATGCGCCTAATATTGATATTAACAGTGCTAACCAAATTTCGGTTATAAAAGGCTCTGGGGCTTTAGCTTATGGTGGTGATGCTATAGGAGGCGTTATTGTTGTTAAACCTAGTAGAATTATTCGCAAGGATACACTCTTTGGAAGAACCATAGTTGGAGGGCAAACTAATGGTAAAGGTTATAATATATCTTCATCACTTAACAAAAATTACGAATCGGGATGGTATGGTACTATACAAGGCTCGTTTCGCCAAAACGGTGATTTTAAAGCTTCCGATTACAATTTAACTAACACAGGTGCTAAATCTACTGGTATTTCGGCAAGATTTGGTAAAAAGAACTTTAAATCTGGGGTTGAATTATTTTACAGTTATGTAGATAATGAAATAGGAATTCTAAGATCTGCACATATTGGTAATATCGTAGATTTGGCAAATTCAATAAACGCACCATTACCAAATGTTATAAATAATTTTAGTTACAACATTAACAACCCAAAACAAGATGTGACACATCACCTCTTTAAAGCGTCTTATTACAAACGCATTAAAAACTTTGGTAAAGTAGATCTACAGTACGATTACCAAAATAATCATCGCTTTGAATTTGATATACGTCGAGGTGGCAGAAGTGTTAAACCTGCTATAGATTTAAAACTTCAAACACACACCATATCGGCAAATACCAAAATAGATAAGAACTTAGAACGTAAGTATAACTTTGGGATTTTAGCCAGACATCAAGATCATTTTGCTAGTCCAG
The DNA here is from genome assembly GCA_947498845.1 of uncultured Flavobacteriaceae bacterium. GTDB lineage: Bacteria > Bacteroidota > Bacteroidia > Flavobacteriales > Flavobacteriaceae > Jejuia. The sequence continues at coordinate 66,262 of CANMLX010000017.1, forward strand.
ATACAGGAGTAAGGCGTTTAATACCAGATTACGATAAATACGAGTTTGGTGTTTATACAACTACAGAATGGACAATAAACGATAATTTAATTGCAGATGCAGGGTTTCGATACGACTTTAGTCGAATTGATGCCTTAAAATTTTACCGAACTTCAGCTTGGGAAGATAGAAACTACGATGTTCAATTTTCAAATCTTGTAATAGACGTTTTAAGAAACCAAGTGCTTACCAATCCTTCGTTTGATTTCCATAATATTTCTGGAGCAATAGGAATGAAGTATAATTTTAATTCCAATAATTACGTTCTGGGTAATTATAATCTTTCAAGTAGGGCTCCAAACCCTTCTGAATTGTTTAGTGATGGTGTCCACCATTCCGCAGCAAGATACGAAATTGGAGATCTTCGTATAGATAGTGAACGTTCGCATCGTATTTCTGGAACCTATAATCATTCTGGCTCAAAACTTAACCTTCAAGTAGAGGCTTATTATAACCTAATAAACAATTTTATCTACCTAGTTCCTAGCGCCGTAGGAATAAGACAAACAATAAGAGGGCCATTTCCTGAATGGGAGTATATACAAACCAATGCAAAGCTCTATGGTATAGATGTTAGTGCTAATTATCAAATAAACTCACATTGGAATACAAACCATAAATGGTCTTTTATAAAGGGATACGATATAAAGGCTAATTTACCTTTATTAGATATTCCTCCCTTTACAACTTCAAACATAATTAACTATACCAATTCTAAATGGTATCATTTTAAAACAAGTTTACAATCAGATTGGACGTTCGAACAAAATGAATTTCCAAAAGAATTTAATTACTCAGTACCCATTGCTAACGAAAATGATATTTATGTGGATCTTAGCCCACCCCCAGCCTATCATTTAATGCATTTACAGAGTGAAATAACACTACCAATATTTAAACAATCTCGTTTGAATATTCAGTTTAGTATAAACAATATTTTTAACACAAACTATAGAAATTATTTAAACCGTTTACGCTTTTTTGCCGACGATTTAGGCAGAAATATTAGGCTACAATTACAATTAAATTACTAATAATAAATTTTAAAACCATGAAATCAATGATTAACGAACACAACAAATTAAATCGATTTAATCTGAGTAAAACAATTAAATCCTGTGCTATGGCAGTTATTGCTATTGCTATGTTAGCATCATGTTCTAGCGACGATGATAAATCCTCTGACCCTGTTGAAGAAGAAGAAGCTATCACAAAATTAATTCTAACCTTCACAAACCAAACAGATGCTACAGATACTGTTGTATTAACTTGGGATGATGTAAACGAAGATGAAGTTATCGATGCTGGCGAGAAAACTGTTGAAGGTGAGTTCAACACAAGTCAAGTTTATAATGCTGTAATTGGATTATTTAATAAAGATGAAGATTTTCTTGATGAAGATATCTTAGCTAACCAAGCATCAATAGATGCCCACTTTTTTGTTTATGCTACCTCTCTAGATTTCACTATGGAAAGAGCCAGTGATGATAACGCTAGGTCTGATAAAAATAAGCTAGGAGTAAAAACTACTTGGACTGCTGGGGCAACTACTGGAACAGGAAGTATCTCTGCTAAACTTTTCCATGAATCTCCAACTGTTAGTGATAGTGACGGTTTTGGAACTGCAGCAGGAACAGATACCGATATTGATATTTCGTTTGATGTAGAAATACAATAAACACAAATTTTTCAATAAGACAAAAATCCCTTTCAAAATTTGAAAGGGATTTTTTTACAATAAAATTCTGGAATAAGAAGGTTATACCAATTCTTAAATGAATATACTGTAAAGAAAAATGATGGATTTTGGAATTATACGAGACAGAAAAAATAAGCATAGCTGTAGTTATGGTTCTTTTTTATGTTGAAGATAGAATTTCAAAAGACACTTTTTAACTCAGTAAATTCATTTGGGAATTGGTATTAAATTTCAATGCGTATTGTAAAACAAAACGATTGTTATTGAAAATGTGTACTTTATAAAAATCAACTATTTTTAACTTAAAATTTGATTTTTAAATAATAAATGATAACATTGTAATATAAAAATGCAATAATTGCTATTAAAATATAGAATAATACCAAAATACTCATATTAAATTCATTAATAATCTATTCTTATAAATTACTTTAACTTAATGAAAGTAAAAGGTAAATATGATGAAAAGCTAATAATCAAAGCGCTTAACTTCGGTAACGAGAAAGCTTTTAAAAAGCTTTTTGATGTCTATTATCACGATATTTATATTTATAGTAAAAGTATAATTAAATCTAATGAATTTGCTGAAGGTATTGTTCAAGAGGTTTTTTTAAAAGTCTGGATAAACCGAAAAAACATAGATTCTAAGCTTTCTTTTAAATCCTACATTTACACCATAGCTAAAAATCTTTCTTTTAATTTTTTACAAAAGGCAGCAAATAACAAAAATTTAAGAGAAGACGTTTTTTACAACAGCAAAAAATATTGTGCCGATGCAGACCAAATTCTTTTTGAGAAAGAATTAGAAAAAATTAAAGACAAAGCAATATCGCAACTACCTCCCAAACGCAGGCTTATTTTCGAAATGTCCCGAAACCAAGGTAAAAGCTATAAGGATATTAGTAAAGAGTTAGGTATTTCTATGAGTACTGTTAAAAACCAAATGAGTAAAGCCCTTGACACCTTAAGACATCTCATTCAGGTTCATGGTGATATCTCATTAATTATAGTGTGCTTTCTTTTTAATTGAAATTTCAAACAAATCAACAAAGTACTCAACACATTAAAAATCAACAACATGGAGTTGTTGTGAAAAATAATTTAATTTTTTTTTAACCTTCCAGTAGTACAAACACCACTTTCAACTGTATTACATAATAACTAAACAGAACAACTAAACTCTATTTCCAAAAAAGATGAAAGAACTTCTTCAAAAATTTATTTTAAATAAATGTACAGAAGCTGAAATAGAAGACGTTGTTGCTTATTTCCAAAAAGCAACATCTTCAAATGAATTCCCAAGTGTTGAGGATGTCACCCAATTACTTCAAGATATTCCTGAAATAGAAGAAGATACCAAAAATAGAATATATCAAAAAGTTTTGGTTTCAGCTAAGAAACGAGAACATAGAAAAAGAAAGTTGTTTTTCTGGCAATATGCAGCGGCTATTTTTGTTGGCTTTTTATGCATAGGTTATTATTATAAGCAAGATATTTTCAATAATAAAAATGAGGAACTATACCTACAAGAGGATTTCATAACCTTAGAGTTAGAAGATGGAAAAACAAAAATAATTTCTCAAGATGGTAATGTTCAGGTCCTGGACAAAACAGGAAATGTTATAGTTAAGCAAGATGGCAATCGTTTAGTCTATGATAATGATTCTAAAACTTCTAATAAATTAGTTTATAATACGCTTAAAGTTCCTTACGGTAAAAGGTTTCAATTACAATTGTCTGATGGCACTAAAGTGCATTTAAACGCTGGTACTTCTCTAAAATATCCTGTTACTTTTTTACAAGGACAAAAAAGACAAGTATTTCTCACTGGAGAAGCTTATTTTGATGTTTCAAAAGATACTGAACATCCTTTTATTATCAACGCAGATAATTTAAATATTAAAGTTCTTGGAACCCAATTTAATGTATCAAATTACCCTGAAGATGTAGAATCTCAAGTCGTTTTAGTTGAAGGTTCTGTGGATTTATATTCTAAAGAAGAGATCCCTGGAAAAACCTATACACATACATTATTAAAACCTGGATTTAAAGGAAACTTTAATAAGCAAAAACTAAATATCTCTACAGAGCGTGTGGAAACAAGCCTCTATACATCTTGGAGAATTGGAGACTTAGTTTTTAGAAATATGCCCTTTAATAATATTCTTAAAAAGCTGGAACGCCATTATGATGTATCAATTATAAATAATAACCATGAATTAGCTCTTGAAAAGTTTAATGCTAGTTTCACTGAAGTTCCTATTGAAAAAATCTTAGAATATCTTAAAATTACCTACGCCATAGATTTTACCATTAATGAAAAAAATATAATTATTAAATAACAACAACTAACAAAACTAAACTTTTAACGCCTATGATTAGATAAAAACTTTACAACAACAACTTTCACACATCGTATCTATTTCTTAAGCGTTTACTAAACACTAGAAATAAAAAAACGGAAAATGGTGGCACATTTTCCGATTTTATAGATGTGATTAACTAAAATTAATTAACCACTTTTAAACATTACAAAAGTATGAAAAAACTACTTAATGGATTGGTATGCCCATTTTTATTGTTAAAATTTGATTTAAAAATGAAGCTTAGTTCCCTTTTTATAGTAATTGCTGTATTTGGACTACATGCCAATTCAACGTATTCTCAAAAAACTAAAATTTCTTTAGATTTCGATAATATTTCTATTAGTCAACTAATCGATAAAATAGAAAGTACTACAGAATTTCGATTTATTTATAAAATAAAGGATGTTGATTTAAATCGCTCCTTGAGTATTAAAGCTAAAAAAGAACAAATAAATTCTATTCTGGAAAAAGTATTTGGTGCATCGAAAACCGATTACAACGTTATTGATAGACAAATTTTCCTTACCCAGAAAATCACTCCAGACATTTCTAAAAAAGCATTAATTAATTCTCCTAAAGCAAAGGAAATTCTACAAACTAAAATTTCTGGAATAGTGGCAGATGAATCTGGCCAACCTTTACCTGGAGCTAATATTATAGTTAAAGGTACTACAAAAGGCACCGTAACTAATTTTGACGGCGGATATTCTATTATGGCTAATCAAGGCGATATCCTTCTAGTCTCCTATACTGGTTTTCTAACAAAAGAAATCACTGTAGGTACAGATACTACTATTAACATTCTATTATTAGAAGATACAGAATCTCTTGATGAAGTTGTGCTTATTGGTTATGGAGCAAGAAAAAAGAGTTTACTAACTGGAGCTATTACCAGTGTAGACAAAGAAGCTTTAAATAATAATACATTTACTAGAGCAGAACAAGTATTACAAGGAAGAACTCCAGGCGTTTATATTGTACCAAATTCTGGTTCTCCAGGAGCGTCCCCTAATGTACGTATTAGAGGGGTATCTTCAAACGGAAACTCAGATCCATTATATATTGTAGATGGTTTAAGAACCAGAAATATAGGAAGTATTGATCCTTCAGATATCGAAAGTATGGAGATTTTAAAGGACGCTGCATCTTCGGCAATTTATGGAGCCGAAGGCGGTAATGGCGTTATAATCATAACAACAAAAAATGGAAAAGTGGGTCGCGATGAGCTAACTATTAGTTCTCAATACATCATTAACACCCTTCAAAACGAACCAGATTTAATGAATGCTGAGCAGTATGTAACTTATTATGGAACAGAAGGGCAATTATATCCTAATCTTGCTTTAACAGGTTTTGATACAAAATGGGTAGATGAACTTTTTGATACAGGTTATATACAAAGACATAACATATCTTATAGCCATGGAAGTGAGAAATCTAAATTTCTTATATCTTCTTCTATACTAGATCAGGATGGTATTGTTGTTACCGATAAAGATAAATTCAAAAGGTATTCTATTAGAATTAATAGTGAGCACAAATTCAAAAATTGGTTAAAAATAGGAAATAACATTTCCTATATCCGATCTGAAAGGTCTGTTATTAGTGAAAACAATCAAACTAACGGCGTTATACAATCGGCTTTAGTTTTAGATCCAGTAACACCCGCAGCTTACCCTAACCAAGCAAGTATATTACCAGAAACTGTAGCTGCTATTGGAGATCGTTTTGATCAGGTTTTAAGAAATAACGATGGCCTTATATATGGTATTAGCCCATATAACTCGAGTATGAATCCATTAGCCCGTATAGCATCAACAGATGGTAAACTAAAAACAGATCGAATTTTAGGTAGTGTATTTGGAGAATTTTCATTACTTGAAAGTTTAAAATTTACATCAAGGCTAAGTGTTAATGTTAATATTAATAACAATCACAGTTGGATTAGACAGTTCTATTATAGTCCTAACCACAGAGGGGATGTATCTAGTGTTAGAGAGGTTAATAATTTTAATTTTTATTGGCAATGGGAAAACTTCATAACTTATAATAAAAGTTTTGGTGATCATAATTTTGATGTAGTACTAGGTACTTCAGCTCAAAAATCACAGTTTAGAAATACTATTTCCAATGGAGCACCTTTAGCATCAAACGATCCAAGATATAGCGAATTCGATTTTATAGCCAATCAAGATTTATCGATTGTTCAAGGTAATTTTAATGAATCTACTCAAGGGTCGTATTTTGGTAGAATTCAATACGATTATAAAGGCAAATATTTATTACAAGGTACTATACGTAGAGATGCTGCTAGTACGTTTTTCTTACCTGCCAAGAACAAATGGGGTACTTTTCCTTCATTTTCAGCTGGTTGGGTAGTGTCTGAAGAAGATTTTTTCAACCAAGATGGCGCTATTAATTTCTTAAAATTAAGAGGTAGCTGGGGAGAAAATGGTAGTCTTTCTAACTTAGGTAATTTCTCTTATTTTGGGTTTCTTACCAGTCAAAACCTAAACTATACAGATGGCGCTGGTAACCTTTTAACAGCAATAGAACCTTCTAGATTAAATAACTTAGATTTAACTTGGGAAACAAGTCAACAAATAGATTTAGGTCTTGATATGCGACTATTTGATAATAGACTCTCATTCTCTATGGATTGGTATAAAAAGACAACTAAAGACCTCTTAACACCCAATACACCGCCACTTGAAGCAGGTAATGTTGCTGCATTTATTAATGCTGGTGATGTAGAAAACAAAGGTTTTGAGTTTGGGTTAGGTTATAAAGATCGTGTAGGAGATTTTACTTATGATATTAATGTCAATCTTAGTACTCTCGATAATAACGTAACCTTCTTAAACCCATCTTTAGATAGATTGGCAGGTGCGACATCAAACGGAAACTGGATATCTACATGGGTAGAAGAAGGATTCCCAATATGGTATTTTAGAGGGTATAAAACAGATGGTATAGACCCAGCTACTGGTGATCCTGTATTTGTTGATACCGATGGTGTAGATGGCATTACTGCAGCAGATCAAACCTACATTGGAGATCCACATCCAGATATTATTTACGGAGGTACTTTAAATTTAGGTTATAAAGCATTTGATCTTAGTGTTTTTGTTCAAGGTGTTTCAGGAAATGAATTATTAAATGGACTTATAAGACCCGATATAGCTGGGCAAAATTTGCCTGTTGATTGGTTTAATAACAGATGGACACCAACCAATACAAATGCATCAAGGCCAAGGGCAAATTACTCAGGAATAGGTTTCCAAAGTGATTTATTGGTAGAAGATGGTTCTTATACAAAAATCAAACAAATTCAATTAGGGTATACATTGCCAGACGCTTTAATGGAATCAATTCCCTTGTCTAAAGTAAGAGCTTATATTTCTCTTGAAAATTACTTTACGTTTACTAAATATTCTGGTTTAGATCCAGAACTTGGAGCAAGTAATGTTAATAGTATAGGGGTAGATTATGGATTCTATCCAAATCCAAGAAGTTTCATTTTTGGAGCAACAATATCATTCTAAAAATAAAAAAATAGCATTATGAAAAAATCAATTTTTAAAAAGCCTTTTCTGTTAATGGCATTAACAGCATTGTGTTTCATTATTTCATGTACAGATGATTTTTATGTAAATGAACTTAGAGGTGCTGAGATAACAGAAAATTTTTACAGAACAGACGATGAAGCCATACAAGGCATACTTGCAGCATACATGACATATGCATCAACGTATGCGTTTATATGGGAAACCCCTTGGACCTATAGATCGCTTATGGGAGACGAAATGTCTGCCGGTGGTGTAGCAAGAGGCTCTATTATACAGTATGAAATTGTAAATGAATATAATTTTGATGCTGATAATAACCATTCAAGAGTACTTTTTACCAATCTATATACTGGTATTAATAGAACCAATGTAATTTTAGATAACATGGAACCAGATACTCCTGGAAAGCGTGTTGTAGCTGGAGAAGCAAAATTTCTAAGAGCTGCTAATTATTTTGATTTAGTAACACTTTTTGGTGAAAATATTCCTCTGGTAACAAAAATATTAACCTCAGAAGAATTCCAACAACTTCCTGCCGAAAATGGTATGATTTGGGCGCAAATAGAAAAAGACCTTACAGAAGCCATTGAAGCATTACCTTTAAAAAGTGCTTTCGAACAGGAAATGAAGTTTCGTGCTAATAAAGGTGCTGCGCAAGCACTTTTAGGAAAAGTGTATTTATACCAACAAAAATACGACTTAGCAGCAGCACAGTTAGAAGCAGTAATTAATTCTGGTGAATTTAGCTTAATTAATGATTATTCTAGGTTATGGAGAAAAGAGGAAGAATTTGGAGCAGAATCTCTTTTTGAATTGTCTTACACCGATGCAAAAGGAAATAATTTAGGTGGTTATAACTGGGGACAATCAAAATTTAATACCGATAATGTATTAATGCTTCAATTTGCTCCAAGGATAGAAAACTTTGATAATATGGGTACCATAGGTCAAGAACCAGGCTTTGGTGCTGGTTATCCTTTGAGCACAGTTTACAATGCTGCCATGGCCGAAGGAGATGCCATTAGAGGAGCTGCTGTTATGTCTGAAGCCGATTTCTTAGCCTCTGGGGTAACCTTTAAAGTAGATAAAGAAACCATTTATGGCTACCACGGTTTTATTAGAACCAAATTAGCACAGTTTCTTGATGAAGCTCAAGGTCCTATAATCACATTAAATAATGGAACTAATTGGCGCTATTTAAGATATGCTGATGTATTGTTAATGGCTGCTGAAGCTCAGATATTAAAAAATGGGCCTGATTTCGGTAAAGCTCAAGGGTATATTAATCAAGTAAGGAATAGAGTACAGCTTCCAAACACAACAGTAAGTGGAGCAGATTTAATGGATGTTGTTATAAAAGAAAGACAATTAGAATTATCTTTTGAAGGTTCTAGATTTCCAGATTTAATTAGATGGAATGCTGCAAATATAATTTCAGATACAGAATTAAAAGATATTTTAGGAAGTGTAACAGGTGAGCTTACCGAGAGGCAAGCGTTTCAAGATAAGCATAAACTTATGCCAATACCGCAGTTAGAATTAAATACAAATCCTAATATAAAACCAAACCCAGGTTGGTAATTTTATATAACACCAAGAATTTAAACTAAGATTACATTATTTTTTGAATTAGTCAAAATTAGTTAAGTAGTAGTAGTAGTAGTAGTAGTAATTAGTTTAATTTCTATTTGATTAGGCTGTCGAGCTTTGTTTATACATAGACTCGATGGTCTAATTCAATTTAAATCAAAAAAATCACTTACCTTTTAAGTCTTTCTGTTTAGTATATTAATTTTTAAGCCTAAGTATGAGAAAATTAAACACGAGTATTGTTAATTTTATACTATTAAGTTTCTTTTTTTTAATAATAGGATGCAAGAAAAATAATAACAAGCTTACTGCATCAAAAAATACAGATACTCAGGTATTATTTCAATCGATTTCTCCAAGTGCTTCTAAAATCAATTTTTCAAACGTTTTAAAAGAAACTCAAGATGCAAATTATTTCAAATACATTTATTTATACATTGGTGGCGGTGTAGCAGCTGGAGATATAAATAACGATGGTTTGGTAGACCTTTATTTTACGTCCAATTTATCACCAGACAAACTATACCTAAACAAAGGCAATTTTGTTTTCGAAGATATTACTACAAAAGCAGGCATACAGCATATAGACGATTTCCATACAGGAGTAACCATGGCCGATGTAAATGGCGATGGATTTCTTGATATCTATGTTTCTAGAGGAGGATGGAAAGAAGAAAACAATAAATTTGCCAATTTACTGTACATAAATAATGGAGACCTAACATTTACAGAAAGCGCAGAACACCTAGGGCTTGCCGATAAAAACAGAACAATCCAAGCGACGTTCTTCGACTACGATAATGATAATGATCTGGATGTATACATCTCAAACACGCCAATGGGTAATATAAGTGCAACTGTTTTAGATCTTAACTTTTATCATAAAAACCCTAAAACATTAAAATTAAAAGGGGCTGACCGCTTTTACGAAAACGATGGCACAGGACATTTTACAGATGTTTCAGAAAAAACAGGACTTCTATATGATATAGGCTTCGGCCTTAATCCTCAGGTAACAGACTTAAATAATGATGGCTTCCTGGATATTTATGTTAGTAATGACTTTAATGCACCAGACCTAGCATATATAAATAATGGCGACAAAACCTTTACCGAAGCAGGAAAAACACTATTCAAACACATGTCTTTTAATAGTATGGGGAATGATGCTGCAGATATAAACAACGATGGTCTAGCAGACTTAATAACCTTAGATATGAATCCGCAAGACTATGTACGTTCCAAAACAACAATGGCGATGACACCTTTAGACAAATTCGAGAATATGGTTAAAAATGGCTATCATTATCAATACATGCATAATATGCTCCAAGTAAACAATGGTAATGGTACTTTTAGAGACATTGGTAATATGGCAGGAATAGCAAATACAGATTGGAGCTGGTCTATATTATCTGCAGATTTTGATCTGGACGGTTATAACGATCTATTTATAACCAATGGAGTGTATAGAGATGTTATCGATAGAGATAAAAGTAATGAGATAGAAAGACTTTCTAGAAATTACGGTAACGCCCCAAAGCCAGAGGATCAATTAAAATTTTCTAAAATGCTACCACAGCAAAAATTAAAGAATTATATCTTTAAAAACAATGGCGATTTAACCTTTAAAGATATGTCGTCTACTTGGGCTACTTTAAACCCTACCTTCTCAAATGGTGCAACTTATGCAGATTTGGATAATGATGGCGATTTAGATATTGTAGTGAATAATATTAATGAGCCTGCGACTTTATTAAAAAATAATGCTGTTGAATTAAAAAAAGGACAACACATAAAAATAGCCCTTAAAGGCCCTAAAAACAATACATCGGGAATAGGCACAAAAGCTACACTATATTTTAAAGATAGTACTAGCATAATTAGGCAAGCTATTGGTACTAGAGGATTTCTTTCAAGTGTTTCCAATATCCTTCATTTTGGATTTAAAAACAACCAAACTATCGAAAAACTTGAAATTATCTGGCCAAATCACAACGTACAAGTTCTGGAAAATATAACGCCTAATCAACTTGTACAAGTAAATTATAATGATGCTAAAAATAGTGTGCATACTAAAAAAGAACAGCCCAAACTATTCACTAAAGTAGAGTTTGATGCCTTACATACAGACCCTTATTTTAACGACTACGATTATCAAATTCTATTACCACATAAATTATCCAATACGGGGCCCTTTATAGCAAAATCGGATGTTAATAGAGACGGACAAACAGACCTGTTTATTGGGGGAGGAAAACAACAGGCGGCATCATTATTTTTAGGCGCTTCAAACGGCAATTTTAAACACAAACCTATCGTGGATTTTGATAATGACCGGGGCTATGAAGACCAAGGCGCTGTTTTTTTTGATGCCGATCAAGATGGAGACCAAGACCTTTATGTGGTTAGCGGTAGTTATGAGTTTATTAATAACAAAGCCTTATTACAAGACAGATTATACATTAATGATGGTAAAGGCCATTTTGTACGCAATAACAAAGCATTACCAGAAATCAATGCATCAGGGTCTGTAGTAACCGCAGGTGATTATGATGGTGATGGCGATTTAGACCTATTTGTAGGAGGTCGCGTTGTCCCAAAAGCGTACCCCCACTCCCCTAACAGTTATATTCTTGAAAACACAAATGGTATTTTTAAAAATGTTACAGATGCGCATACACCAGAATTAAAAACTATAGGTATGGTGACCGATGCCTCTTGGGTAGATATTAATAATGATAACCACATAGACCTTATCGTTACTGGAGAATGGATGGGTATAGAAATATTTTTAAACCAAAACGGGAAACTGATTAAAAGTAAAAACCATAAAACATTAGCGCAAACAACAGGATGGTGGCATCGCATTTTGGTAGAAGATATTGATAACGATGGTGATAAAGATATTATTGCTGGTAATTTAGGGCTTAACTATAAATTCCATGCCTCAAAAGCACATCCTTTTAGGATTTATACAGACGATTTTGATAAAAACGGAAGCCAAGATATTGTACTCGCCAAAGAATATAACGGCAAACAAGTCCCTATACGTGGAAAAACCTGTATGACACAGCAAATGCCCTATCTAAAAAAACGTATCGCGACATATCAGGATTTTGCAAACCGTGATTTGGAAGGTATTATAGGAAAACAACTGGGTAAATCGCTACAATATGAAGCTAATGAATTCCGTTCGGGGATCTTTATTAATAATGAAAGTCAAGGCTTTTCGTTTTCGCCTTTTGATAATCATGTACAACAATCTCCAATAAATAGTATTTTATATGAAGATTTTAATAACGATGGCATTAAAGATCTACTATTAGCAGGGAATAACCATCACGCAGAAGTGGAGACCACACGTTCTGATGCTGGTATAGGGTCGCTATTAATAGGCCATAAACAAGGCACATTTAAATACATGCCCAATACAGAAACAGGGCTTTATCTAGATGGTGATATTCGTGATATAGACCTTATTAAAACTAAAAATAACATGCTTCTGGTTGTTAGTAATAACAATGACAGCCATGAGTTATATAAAACCAAGGTAGAATGATAAATTGATCGACACGCCAACTCAACTTAAGTAGATGCTAACTTAGGATGGTATAAGGCAGCTGTTTCCCTCCTAATAAGGAGGGATTAAGGGAGGTGTTTTTTCTAGTTTAAGCTATGTTACTCATCATTTACAGTGGTACTTTTATAAATCTAATAGGTTTCTTGTATTAACACACCCCTGACTCCCCTCTTTGTTAGAGGGGACACTCTTACGCTGTATGTCACTTACAAATAAGATACTGCCTTCCCTGAATTGTTTGAAAAATTCATTTAAAAAGATGTGGGTACACCTTAGCTTACTAGAGGGGACACTCAGAATTAACATATATAATTCTGGAAACAAGTGTTTTATCATGTCGACAGAGTGAAGAATGAACGACGAGACATCTCAATAGTATGGTGGATGCTTTTGATGAAAAAAGCTAAAAATTAGCAAGAATTCATACTTTTAAGGCAGCCCAGGAAAACTAGTTACAGGTTGAATTGTTATATCTGGGAAGCTCTCTGTAATAAATACCTTTAAGTCTGCATGGTAGTCTACAATTTGCCATTCGCCACATGTGTCGGGAAAGCTTTCAACAAATTTAACTTTAAGATCTGAAAAACTATTTACAATTTTCACTTTAACATCTGCATCACAAGCATTTTCTACAAGTTTAATCGTACCAAATAATCGCTTTTCTTTAAAGAAACAAGAGTCTAGTTTCTTTATATTTGTGGGATTATAATCTGTAACACTTTTAGTATTTTTTATACTAATACTAGAAATACAGCATATAGAAATAAGGCATACAATTATTATTTTCATTGTCTTTTTTGTTAGATAAATTAAGGTGAATATAATACAGCTAAAACATATTTAAATAATTATTCTAAAACTAAAATAAATCGTTGTCGGGTTGAGCGCCTGTCTGCCATACGAGTAGGCAACCGAAACCTCTTTAAAAGTCAGATTTATTAACAAAAGAACGAGCAAAAAAATTAAATGCAACTTAAAAACATAACATACTACACGCTTATAGTTGCATTAGCATTTAATCTCGCACTCCAAAGCCAAAACAGTGATCTCTTAAATACATTAGATAGCATACAACAATTGCGCCAACTTGCTAAAAATAAAGATTTGGGTAAAAATACCCGACTATTACATGCAAAAAATGCGGTAGCGTTATCTAAAAAAACAACAATAGATTCTGTTATTTTTAATAGCAACAATACATTAGCCGACACCTATTGGGATTTAAGGTTGTTTGAGGACTATAGGGATTTTAATAAGAATAACTTAGAATTAGCTAAACAAACAAAAGACTCTGTAACTCTAGGAAAAGCCTATTTAAATTTAGGAGAGTATTATAGAAAAAAAACAATATATAGTGATAGTGCTTTTTACCATTATCATAAGGCACGAAAAACATACCATAAACTAGATGATAATTATGGCGAAGCTTATGCGATTTATGGAATTGCTGTGATTAAGAAAGATAATCATTTTTTAATTGAAAGTGAAAAGGATTGTTTCTTGTCTTTTAAATTACTCGACAAAACACAACAAAACCATAAAAATATTAAGTTAAAAGCATTTCTTTTTAACAATCTTGGCGCCATCAATTATCATCTAGATGAGTTTAGTAAAGCTACAGCTTACTTTAATAAAGCATTAAAAATCAAAAAAAAACTAAAAGGAGATAATACAATTACCACTTTAATTTCAGTAAATAATTTGGCTCTTGCCTTTAAAAAGGCCAAACAATATGATTTAGCTATTGAGCATCTAAAAATTGTTTTAGACAATAAAAAAATAATTAATGCTGCTCCTCATGTATATGTAACTTCATTAGATAATTACGCACATACTTTATACCTTTCCAAAAAACATGAACAACTCCCTTATTTATATCATAAAGCATTAAATATCGCTGATACTACAAATGCTACTTACGAATCAATAGTAGTGAACCACCATTTAGCGGAGTATTATCATGATTATAAACAACTAGATTCTTCAAAATACTATGCCTACAAAGCTAAAGCGCTTTCTGAAACCTATTATAACGACGACTTACTTAACTCTTTACTCCTTCTCTCAAAAATAGAAGACGATAGCATCGCTGTAAAACATTACGATGCCTACATAAAACTTAATGACAGCCTGTTAAAACAAGAACGGGCTTTACGTAACAAATTTGCTCGTATAGAGTACGAAACCGATAATTATATAGACGAAAACAAGCGTCTAACCAACCAAAACCTATTAATTGCGGCTATCGCTGCGATTATAATTTTAATAATGGTATTACTGTATATAATACGCTTACAGCTCTCTAAAAACGAAAAATTAAAACTGGAACAAGCCCAGCAAAAAGCCAATGAAGAGATTTATTCGCTTATGCTACGTGAGCAATCTAGGGTTGAAGAAGGTAGACTACAAGAGCGTTATCGTATCTCCGAAGAGCTTCACGATGGTATTTTAAACCAGCTTTTAGGCGCCCGCTTAGGCTTAGAATTTATTTCTTACGAAGAAGACTCTAAAAACAAAGAAAAATACCAGGTCTACCTTAACGAAATAAAAAACATAGAAAAAGAGATAAGAGATCTATCGCACACATTAAAAAATACAGCGTTAGTAGCAAATAAGGAATTCAATACTATAATTAAAGAATATGTAGACACCCAAAGTCAACGCCACCATTTTGGTTACGAAATACATAGCAATAGTACTATTGTTTGGAATGATATTAACGATATTATAAAAGTAAACCTCTTTAGAATTATTCAAGAAGCGATACAAAATGTAGTAAAACATGCCAAGGCTAATCTCATTACACTAAAATTTTCTTTACAAGGCAACAAGCTCCATGTTACAATTAGTGATAACGGTGTAGGGTTTGATAATACTAAAAAAGAGATAAGTACCGGTATAGGCTTAAAAAATATAGCCTCCAGAGCAACAAAACTTAATGGTAAACTAAAAATCGATTCGCAACCAGATAAAGGAACCTCTCTAGAAATTTTAGTGCCTATTAATTAAAGGTATGCTCGTCATTAAAAATTACTAAAAATAAGAATCTTACGATTTAACTCAATAAAATCGAATCATGCACAAAAGCTGTGTTTAAATTCAAATTAATACCATCCAGAGATAAAATTACACATTTAACCCGCTTTATGCGTTGGAAGGTTGTTATGAGGCTGTGATATTCAATTAACACTGGTATTTTCTTAATCTTGGCATAGTACCGCTATGGTTAGATTAAAAAATACAGTTTACGACAGTGTTTGCAGGAGATTGCAGACGTAATAGACTTTCTAATGCATAAAACGGGTTTAATAGAGTTACTTTTAAATCAATTGATTTCCATTATAATATAGCCAGACTATTAATGTGATTATAAAAATTGTAATAGTGCAGATTGGATTTAAATGCCATGGGATTTGTAGGCGAGTGTCAAATGTTTGAAGATGTCGTTGAAAAAGAAATATTGTTTGAGCAGAACACAACAATAATAGATAGTCACTAGAAATTGTTTAGAAAAAAATGTTTGCAAATTAGACATCAAAAACTAATTTGACCGCCGAAAATCTAAGGCTAGACTTTTTTGTTTTTTGGGCAATGCAAAAAAGATATGAAAAATAACCTAGCATCATTCTTATTTAAACTAATGACTAAACACAATAATTGGTCTTGATCCATAAAATCGTTGTCAATCGGACACTATCAAAAACAAAATATAGGCAGAAAATCTACTCTAAATGAGATTTCTCGTCGCTCGTTCCTCTCAATACTAATGACGTAATTAAATAAAATACTACAATTCAATAATTTGTAATTTAAAATGCCTATTCATATTCCTTTTGAAATTTATATTTTAAAGAAGATGCTGTCAATTCTGATCCCGAAAATTCGGGAGAAGAATTTCCAAAATAAGTAATACCGATATTGAGAATGAGATGCTTCAGTCGTACCTCCTTCAGCATAACAAGCAACTATTTGCAATTTGCAAAACGTTATTACCATTTTCTTTGTAATTTTTTTCCGGAGGCAGAAATGACATCGTTCTAAAAACCAACAACATAACTATAAAAAATAAAATCCGTGAAAATTCGTGTAATTCGTGTCAAAAGTATTTAGAAGCTAAATAGTATGCTTAGTACAGCACTTGAGGTCACTAAATTATTCAACCTCAATTATAGATTCCTCTTTTTTAAATACATAAGTATACAGCCACATTAACGTAAATGTAGGGATAACATCCAAGCCCGGTAATGCTTCTTCTATAAAAGAAACAATTGCAGCAATCTTTCCTGTTTTGCCCTTATAAAGTCTAGTCATTAAATAAGCCGATGCAGGGGCCCAAATAACATCTCCAAATTCACCAACAATAGGAATCGCAAAAGTAACATAGCCCATAGCATCAAAAAGAATGCTCAAACCCAATTTTTTATATTTATTCATGCAGTAGTTTTTTTAATAACTTAAAGCAATAAACATACCAGAATTTTTTAGACTAAATACTAGTTTTTAGAAACAAGATCGCTACGCTTTGAGACTAAAGATCGATGACTAATATTTCCCTTATCTCTTATCTCTTATCTCTAAAAGTCTTGAATATTTACTTCCCTATAAGTTTTAAAAACTCATTACGGGTTTCAATTTTTTCAAACTGGCCTCTAAACCCCGACGTTGTTGTAGTAGAATTCTGTTTTTGTACACCGCGCATCATCATACACATATGTGCTGCTTCTACAACTACTGCTACACCCTGCGGTTTTAAAGTATCGTTGATACAATCTAAAATTTGTTCGGTTAAACGCTCCTGTACTTGTAAACGTCTTGCAAAAACATCTACTATTCTCGGTAATTTACTCAATCCAACAATGTATCCGTTAGGGATATAGGCTATATGTACCTTTCCAAAAAATGGCAAAATGTGATGCTCGCAGAGCGAATACAATTCAATATCTTTAACAATAACCATCTCATTATAAGATTCTTTAAACATCGCACCAGTTAAGATATCAACAGGATTTTGATCATACCCTTGAGTTAAAAACTGCATTGCTTTAGCGGCTCGCTCTGGTGTTTTTAATAATCCATCTCTTTTTGTATCCTCCCCTAAATCCTCTATAATATTTTTATAACGTTCCTTAACATCATCGGTAACCTGCATGTTATACTCTTCAAATTTCTTATATGCCATAATTATTTATTTGGTAAGGTTAATATATGCATTTCAATGCTTATTTTGTAAAAAACAGTAGTAGAAATTTAAAATATAATTTCTCTACTTATAAAATACATAAAAAGAAAATTATTTCTTAATTGTTCATAACAGTTTAAAATAGTAAATTCACAATTCATTTTAACAAAGTATGATTAACGCTAAGAATATTCATAAATATTATAATGATCTTCACGTATTAAAAGGTGTTGATATTAAGGTTAATAAAGGTGAAGTAATATCTATTGTTGGAGCATCGGGCGCAGGAAAAACGACTTTACTACAAATTTTAGGCACTTTAGATAAAGCAGCAGATGACAAAATTTATAGTTTAAAAATAAACGATACCGAAATAAAAGGTCTAAGTGACAAGGCTTTAGCTAAATTTAGAAATGAACATATTGGATTTATATTTCAGTTTCATCAACTACTACCAGAGTTTACTGCCATAGAGAATGTTTGTTTGCCTGCTTTTATAAAAGGAACAAGCAAAAGTGAAGCAGAAAAACAAGCAAAAGAATTACTAGCCTTTTTAGGCTTATCACATCGATACAATCATAAACCTAATGAATTATCTGGAGGAGAACAACAACGTGTAGCAGTAGCCAGAGCACTAATAAATAAACCAGATTTAATTTTTGCAGATGAACCTTCTGGAAACTTAGATAGTGAATCTGCAGACAGTCTACATAAACTCTTTTTTAAACTAAGAGATGAGTTTGGGCAAACTTTTGTTATCGTAACCCATAATACAGAATTAGCTAACATGGCTGATAGAAAATTAGTAATGGTCGATGGAAAAATCACTAGCTAATTATTCTAAATACACGTTTTTTCAAAAATTTAGATGCATCATAAATTGAATCCAAAACAGTTAAAAGAGTTCTTAGATTTAAAAGTTTCTCAATACAATAACCCCAAATTTATTGAAACAGATCCCATACAAATCCCACATAAGTTTACTAAAAAAGAAGATATTGAAATTTCAGGATTTTTAACAGCTACCATAGCATGGGGAAATCGAAAAAGTATTATAAATAATGCCAATAGATTAGTAAATTTATTAGATAGCGCTCCTTACGACTTTGTTATAAATCACGAAAAAACCGATTTAGATAAACTTACTTCTTTTGTTCACAGAACATTTAATGGTGATGATTGCATACAATTCATTAAATCATTACAACATATTTATAAAAACCATAATGGTTTAGAAGCAGTATTCTCAAAACATAAAGAAAAAGCGTCTTTACAACTTTCTATTTCTAAATTCAAGACTGTTTTCTTTGAAATAGAGCACTTACAGCGCACACAAAAACATATTAGTGATCCTTTAAAAAATTCGGCAGCAAAACGTATCAATATGTTTTTACGCTGGATGGTACGTCGTGATAATACTGGGGTAGATTTTGGTATTTGGAACCAAATTTCACCAAGTATCTTATCTTGCCCACTCGATGTACATTCTGGTAATGTTGCTAGAAAACTAGAATTATTACTTCGTAAACAAAATGATGCTAAAGCTCTATTAGAACTAGATATAGCATTACGAAATCTAGATCCTCTAGATCCTGTGAAATATGATTTTGCATTATTTGGACTTGGTGTTTTTGAAGGGTTTTAAAAACATACGCCAAAAAATATTAGTAGCCTCTCTTAATAATTGACCATATGTGCTATAAATAAAACCAATACGTTCAATTACCACTTTATTGAAGGCTTATATTTGTATTAACTAAAACTAAATTGTTTAAACTAACTGCTATAAGGATTCATTTAGATTTATAGTAAAATGATAAAAGTTATTTTATCCATTCTCTAAATTAATTTTTTTCTAAAAACTATTCTTCTTTATTTTCAAAAGAAGATCCAGATAGATAAAATATTTAAACAATATGTTTATAATAGTTGTATAGTTATTTAAAAGACCAATTATATTGGTCTTTTTCTTTTTGAATAAGATTGTAGACTAGAATAAGTCTCAAAAATCATTAGGAATAACGTACTATAAGCAATCAATCAAATAAGCAAG
>CANMLX010000018.1 GCA_947498845.1 uncultured Flavobacteriaceae bacterium
TTTTCGGGGTTTTTATTTACCTTAATTTACGACAAAACCCTCGTATTTACAAGGGTTTTGAGTATTCTGAATGAGCCTTTATAATAAATTCACGTCACAAATGTTGAAGAAAAAAATTCAACAAAAACTTATCACACTTTATAGACATCTATGGTTGTGTGTTATTTTCTATATTCACATTTTGGGAACCGTTAACAATAAAATCTGTATTAATCACATTATCAGTGATTGATATATTTTCACTATCCTCAATAAAATTATCCTTATTATCTAAGGAAATCATTTCACAATTAGTAAAGGTAAGAGGCGAATTAATAGTTGCCTTTACTTTTCTTAAATTAATTGGTCGATAATTTACATTTATTTTTTCATCATGAATACTAACATTTTTAAACGTTCCTCCTCTTGTGAAGTATCCAAAACTAATATCAACATTAGAGTTAAATTTATTTTTATAAAATTCTCCCCCGTCAATATTTCCAATTCCTAAAGCATTGGCATTATTTAAAAAATTATTATTATAAACTTTGAAATCTTTACCAGATAATACCATGGCATTACCATACCCTTCTATTGTATTATCGTATATGGAGTAATCATAATTTAATTCTTCTCCTTCAATTATTTTCGAGTTAATATTTATGGCATAATTATAAGGTTTACCATCTTCTTCTATTCTTGCTTTAAAATGGTTATCTCTAATTATAATATCAAACGCCGCTATATTTCCTATTCTACTATCAAAAAAGTTATTCTCAATAGTTATTTTACTACAAGTAAACAAAACGACATCACCAGCAAAATTCCCTGTAAATGTGTTTCCTCTTAATGTAACATTTTGAATTTTATTATATTCTAATAATCTTCCATTAACCCTTTGTCTCCAAGCTTCAAAACTAATACCATATTTTGGCCAAGTACCCGCAGAACTATAATCAACACCATTTGGGTTTTCTCCTTGAGCTGTATCTGTTATGTGACAATTCTCTATTAGAATTCCATCTCCGTCCAGTAAGCTCAATCCGTTACGTCTAGATCTGGTTACTGTACTATTTCTTAAAGTTACATTTTGAGAAACGACCTCATTTGGTTGAGGTGTACCGTCTTCATTCCTAATCAAGCTTCCATATACACTAAAACCATCTCCCGAAGCGTCTGATATATGTACATCATCCACTAATACATTCCTGCCTCCAGCTATCAAAAAAACATGACCCCATTCGTGAGAATTTTTGGGTCTGTTCTTAATATCATTTACAGGTGAATAATCGTGTTCCCATCTATCTCCATGTAGATTTCCTCCAATAACATTTATATTTTCCCCTTTATAAATTCCAACTAGCACATAAGAGTGAGCTTCATTAGGTTGAACTCTTATATGTGTTTCATCAGTCATTTTTAAAGTAAAATTTGACGGTAACCAAATAGATCTTTCAATAGAATATTTAGAATTATCTAGAAATGATCGAACATCAAAATAAGCATCCATTTTCCCAATTTCAAATGTAGTTGCTCCCATGTCTTTAACAACTTTAATTAAGTTGTTAATTATTTCTTTATTTTTTAGAGCTACTTCATCCTTAACTTTACCTTCAACTATTCCCCAACGATCTGGATAAAACTGAAATCTATCCTCTTGTAATTGAGGTCTAATACCTGTAATTATAACACTAGAGTTTAATAACTCTCCACTAATAACACTATTACTGGAGAAATTTAATGTTCCGTTAATTATATTTCCCCCTTCTTCAAATGATAAGATCGTATTTACAGGTAAGTTAATCACTTTTCCTTGCAAGTCTATTTCACAATTAATTTCAATTGTAGAATTTGGTTCTGCTTCTTCTAAAGAATTGCAAGATTCTTCAACTTCTTCGTCTGGTTCTTCTTCTGGTTCTTCTTCTTCTTCCTCTTTTTCTTCTTCTTTCTCCTCTTCTTCTAATAATTCCTCTTTAACTATTTCTTCTTCAATGGCTTGATCATCATTACAAGATAAAATCACCATGGGTGATATTATCAAAAACAATAAAATTCTTAATGTGATTTTTTTCATGGCTATGTATGTGATTTGGGTGGCTAAACTAAATTTTACCAAAGCTATTTAAAAAAAACGATTAAAATTTGTTTTTTTTCGACAAAATGCATGTTTTTCAAAAAACAAATCGATGAAATGCATAATTCGCCACGCAAAACACATTATTTATATCTGCTATTTATGTTAAATCTGTACAATCAATTAAAATATTAGTATATTTTCCATCCTTCTATCTGGTTACAAAATATAATTTTACACCATTCCTTAATTTAAAATAATTGTAATAAAAAAAGTGGTAATATAATAAAACATTATAGTCTTTAGAGATTAAATTAAAACTAAATGTCAAAAAAATTAGGAACTTCAATATGCAGAACTATAGACTAGTTAAAGAATTTAAAAGCCTGAGATAGTGTTTAGCTAAATATTAACTCACCTACGCTCTCGTTAGTAAATTGTTTATATAATATATTCGCTAATTTATTAGAAAAAATTGAAATTCTGCCTGCATGTTCAACATGCCAAACAGCACTATCATCGATTACATTTCCAGATAATAAAGGACCGTTTATATATAAGTTTTTGGACGCTTCCATATCATTATTTACATAAAACCCCATGTTCGATTTATTAACAATACAAAGCTTATTATCAATTAAATTACCAATTATAGAATTTTTATTTTGGTTGTCTTCTAATTTAGAACTCCCCGTACAATTTATAATAACAGCTATTTCTTTATCGAAAGTGGTTATTTGTTTATCTGGATGTTGATAATCAAAAAAGATACCTTTATCTTGTTTAGTTTTATTACTTACAGCTACAAACCTTCCAGACAAACATGTTATCCTTTTATCTTTTTCTAGCTTAGATACACTATCAGAATAATGCATCCCAGCTTCTCTTTGCCTTTTTCCTATTTCATTACCATAGAAAGAAGCAAATAGTTCTTTTTGCTCTGTATTTAATTTTTCTATTAAATTACATACTGCAGGGGAGATTATCTTTGTAGAAAAAACAGCATTTAGTCCTTTTTTTTCGGCACTTTCAATATCTTCAATAGCTGCTTTATAAATATCTAATGCTTTTAAATCTTCAAAATCTTTTAGATTCAACAAGTTAACAGCATTAAAATCAACCGATTTATCTTTTATTCCTCCCTCCGAATCAGGAAATTTATTAAGCGTAGATAATGTATAAACATGATCTATTTTAGATATAATTTTTGAATTATCAGTTAACTTATATACCAGCTCAATACTACTTGCATTTGTGCCCAAAATCAAAATATTTATCTTTTGGTTTTGTCGTTCTACAAACTTTTTAACCTTAGAAAAAACCGATATAATATCTGGCTCATAAGGATTATCTATTAAGAGTGCTTTTTCTGAAAACGAGCGCGTATTAGGTAGAATATTTTTTAACGGAGCTGTCCCAATACCTAATACTACTTTTTTTGTTTTAATACTACCCTTATTTTTCAAAGAAACAACATGTTCTTCTTTATTTTTCTCTATGTTTAATACTTCATCGTTTATAAAATCTACATCCACAATGCCTTTGTTTTGTAGAGCATAAACTTTCCTATTTGCAATTAAAGAAATATACTTACCAAAAAAATGTCTAGGAATGTATAAAGGCTTCCAATTATTTTTTTCAATATCTTCTTTGTTTTTCTCGTACCATTCTTTAGTTAGATGTCCGCCTTCAAAAAGAGTTTCTTCTATTAACCAATTTTTATTATGATTTAGCCACGCTATAAACTTATCCAATTCTTCATTGGGCAAAAACGCACTTAAGGGTTTAATAAGTAATGTAGATTGGGAAGATCTGTAACCGTAAGGAATTCCGGTATGAAATTCATCACTCTTTTCAATTATAGAAATCTTTAAAGGTTTTGTGATGGTTTCATAATCTTGTTCTATTTTTTCCAGAAACTTTATTAGTGTAAAAGACGTAGCTATTCCCGAACCTACAAATGCAATATCACCAACAACATTCTTTATTTGAGGGGTTTGGGTTTTAATTATTCTACCTGGATTCCCTACAACAGTTGAATAGTCTGGAACATCTTTTATTATAACAGCACCAGCACCAATAGTACACCATTTCCCTATTTTAACTTGAGGAATTACAACAGCTCCTACGCCTACATGCGAACCTTCTCCAACTTCTACATGACCACATAATGCTGCTTGTGGTGAAATATGTGCATAGTCACCTATTATGTTATCATGATCTATGCTCGCTGCTGTATTAATAATTACATGCTTTCCTATTTTTGTATTAGGTTGAATAACAGCTCCTGCAAAAACTACGGTTCCATCTCCAATTATTGAATCTTTTGATACTATTGCAGTTGGGTGGATTGCTTTTGCATATTGACAGTCTAATAAATACGAAATTTCTGCCCTTTCTCTATTATTCCCTATTGATATAATAAATGGATCTCCCGAGTGGGGAAATTCATCTAATTTCAATCTTACGCCTTCATATACTTTAGCTACTTTAAAATGCGCTCGTAGCGAATTATCATCAAAATACAATTCAACATTTTTCCCACTAAGATTAAGTGTTTCCTTTATAACTTGAGAATGACCTCCAGCACCATAAAGTCTAATACTTTTAATAGCATTTAATTTATTATTACTCATGTACTTATCCTAATTCATTAAAAACAAAACACTTATCAAGCGACAAATAACGTCCAAAAAAAGCAAAAAACAAAAGATTACTATGTAATTTCCTGCACGAAAACTACTATTTTTAATATGGAAACGTACATAAAGTTTACTTGTTTTAATTTCACATTAAATAATTTATTTCAATGCCTTTTTCAGTACATAATTAACTGTTTTTCCACAAAATAACAAAAAAAGCTTGTTAACAAATTAATAATCTATACTTAATGTTTACAATATGCAAATTCACCTATTTTATGATTGATTAATTTACTAAGTAATAATCTAAGCTGTAAAGATTACTTTTATATATTTGCTCTGGTAATTTTATTGCATTCAAACGCAATTTATATGAAAAAAATAATAAGGGTAACTACCGTACCTATTTCTTTAGGAGGTTTACTAGAGGGGCAATTAAAGTTCATGTCACAACATTTTGATATAATTGGTGTGTCTTCATCAGGAAAAAACAATGACCTTGAAAAAGTTTCGTTGGATGAAGGGGTTCCTACATATGCAATCGAAATGACAAGAAAGATCACTCCTATAAAAGATATTATTGCCGTTTATAAATTATACAAATTATTTAAAAGAGAAAAGCCTTTTATTGTTCATTCACACACACCTAAAGCTGGAACTTTATCAATGTTAGCCGCAAAATTAGCTAATGTTCCCCATAGACTGCATACCATAGCAGGGTTACCATTATTAGTTGCGTCTGGTTTTAAACGCTTTATTTTAAATACTGTTGAAAAAATAACGTATAGCTGCGCTACAAAAATTTACCCAAATTCATTCGGATTAAAGCATATTATCCTTGATCATAAATTTACCAAAGAAGAAAAACTGCAAGTAATTGCAAAAGGAAGTTCCAATGGAATTGATACAAATCGGTTTAATCCCAATAAGGATAAAGATCAAAATAAAAAACTACAATTAAAGAAAGACCTCAATATACTTGATACAGATTTTGTATTCGTTTTTGTTGGCAGACTAGTATCAGACAAAGGTGTTAACGAGCTTATCGAGGCTTTTGAAAAAATTAGCAAGAAGCAAAATAACGTAAAATTGTTACTCGTTGGAACTTACGAAAACGAATTAGACCCATTATTGCCAAAAACAATTCATGTGATTGAAAATAATAAAAATATTATTTCTACAGGTTGGGTTGATGATGTTTATCCATATTTTACAATATCTGATGTATTAACTTTCCCAAGTTATCGCGAGGGTTTCCCTAATGTTGTTATGCAAGCTGGTGCAATGGGGTTACCTTCTATAGTTACAGACATTAATGGTTGTAATGAAATTATAATTGAAGGAAAAAATGGCACAATTATACCTGTGGAAAATTCTGATATTTTACATTCTAAAATGCTTCAAATTTTATCTAATAAACTAAAATACAGTTCAGAAGCCTGTCGAGAATTAATTGTTTCAAGATATAGCAGGCAAGTTATTTGGGATGCATTGTTAGAAGAATATCAAAAACTCAAATAAAAAACCAACCACGTCTTAATATCTTACATTATTCATAACAAAAACAAATAAGACGCATTATAAATAGTAATGAGACTTATTTCTAGTAGTTACAAAACTTGTTTATTTAGTTTCTAATTTAACCCGTGGTGCATTTAAACAAAATTCTGTCAGTTTGAGTGAATTTTATGATTGAAGTGAGTAAAATTTGTATCGAGAATTGGAATTTTGGTCTTTACAATTAGTTCTCGATACGATTTTTAAGCTTCGCTTGGTATCTTCAATCAAAATATATTTTGATTTCGATAATCTCAAAATCACTCGAACCGACATTTATTAGATATTTTATTTCTAAATGCACCACGGGTTAATTTAACTTAATATTACTTAGAGAACAGTTAATCGATAAAACAAGAATCAAAAACAGAATTATTTAAATACAAACTACAAATAATACAGATAGTTATATATTTGCCAAAGTTATTATTTTAGATAGCATAAGGTATGGATAATTGTAATTTTTATATCCATTGTAATTATTTCTGAATGTTATATTTTTATGAAATATAAAAATACTATTAAGTCCATATTAGATTATTTTGCAGCATTATTAGCCCTAATATTCTTTTCTCCAATACTTATAATTTTCTCCATATTATTGTTTTTCGCAAATAAAGGCAAACCCTTTTTTTATCAAACAAGACCAGGTAAAGATGAAAACCTGTTCAAGATCATTAAGTTTAAAACAATGACCGATAAAAAAGATGCTGCTGGTAATTTATTACCCGATAAAAATAGATTAACAACCATAGGTAAAATAGTAAGAAAAACATCTATAGACGAATTGCCTCAACTTATAAATATACTCAAGGGAGACATGAGTTTTATTGGGCCTCGTCCTTTACTAGTAAGATACCTTCCACATTACACTGAAAAGGAAAAATTACGCCATAGTGTAAAACCTGGAATAACTGGTTTGGCTCAAGTATCTGGTAGAAACGTATTAAATTGGGATGATCGCCTACAAAAAGATGTAGAATATGTAGAAAACCTTACCTTAAGGCTAGATTTTAAAATTTTTTTTAAAACTATTAAAAATGTTTTGGCATCTAAAGATATTGTAGTAGATCCATCATCTATAATGGATGATTTAGAAAAAATTAGAACAAAAAATAATACATAAAAACTCAATTAATGATTTACAGAACTATTAAACACATTATAGATTTTATTTCGGCTCTTTTGGCTTTTACAATACTATCTCCTGTGTTCTTTATTTTATTAATTATATTATTAATAGTCAACAGAGGAAGCGCATTCTTTTTACAGGAACGCCCTGGAAAGAATGAAAAAATCTTTAAAATAATCAAGTTTAAAACAATGAGAGATCAAAAACCAAATGAATATGCTCATAATTTAAACAGAGTTACTAAGGTAGGTAATATTATAAGAAAGTACTCTTTAGATGAAATCCCCCAACTTATTAACGTTATTAAAGGAGATATGAGTATCGTTGGCCCCAGACCTTTATTAGTAAAATATTTACCGCTTTATAATAAACGTCAAAAAAAACGACATAATGTACGTCCAGGTATAACAGGCTGGGCACAAGTTAAAGGAAGAAACGCTATTTCTTGGGATCAAAAATTCGAACATGATGTTTACTATGTCGAAAATCAATCCTTAACCTTAGATATAAAAGTAATTCTACTTACTATAAAAAGACTAATTAAGCCAGAGGGAATAAATAATAACGATAACCTTAATATGCCCGAATTTATTGGATCGAAATGAAAAAAATTATAGTTATTGGAGCCTCTGGACATGCTAGAGTAATAATAGATATTATTGAAAAACAAGGTGTTTATGAAATATTTGGATTAGTTGACAGTTTTAAAACTATAGGCAGTAAAATATACAACTATTCCATTTTAGGTACAGAAAAAGACATCCCTTATCTAGTAAAAAATCATGATATTCTTGGTGGAATAATTGCTATTGGTGATAATTTTACTAGAATGAGCATGTATCATGAAATTCTTTCCTATAATTTAAATTTTCAATTTATATCTGCTATTCACCCCGATGCTATTATTGCAAAAAATATAACCTTTGGTGAAGGCACTTGCGTTATGGCAGGAGTTATAATAAATAGTGATGTAACCATAGGCAAACAATGCATTATAAATACTAAAAGTTCTATAGATCACGAAGTAATTATTCATGATTTTTCAAGTGTATCTCCTGGTGTAACTATTGGCGGACTAAGTAACATTGATAAATGCACAGCTATTTCAATAGGTGCAACTGTATTTGAAGGAGTTAAAATTGGCAAATACACTGTAATAGGGGCATGCTCAATGGTCAATAGAGATATTGGAGATAACAAGTTAGCTTATGGAATTCCTGTGAAGGAAATAGCAAACAGAAATTCTAATGATCGGTATTTAGGAACCAATAAAACTCAGAAAGACACCAAGTATGAATTAAACCTCCATAAGATAAGATCTACACTTGACAAAAAAAAATATCAAGACATCGTCAATTCTATCGATACTAAAAATATATTTTATTCTTTAGAATATTGTAACTATTCCGAAAAAAAAACGCTTAATTACTTTGTTT
Source organism: uncultured Flavobacteriaceae bacterium (assembly GCA_947498845.1). Lineage (GTDB taxonomy): Bacteria > Bacteroidota > Bacteroidia > Flavobacteriales > Flavobacteriaceae > Jejuia. Next base: position 8,821 of record CANMLX010000018.1, read on the forward strand.
TAAAAATAAACAACAAAAACAAAATAATAATGCCTTTTTACCTAACAAAGGTAAACACGACAACCTCTCCCCATACAAAAACATATTACGATGTTACTTCGCCTTATGGCTATAGTGGCCCTTTGTATAAAAATATTACTTCAGAAAATCTTACGCTCTTTTGGAAAAAAGTTGATCAATGGTACAAAAAAAACAATGTTGTAACAGAGTTTATTCGCTTTAACTTAAATAACAATCATAAATATTACTCTGGAAATCTAATACCATCCCTAAAAAATGTTAGAGGAGCTCTAACAAGCTATGATAGCATTTGGGGAAATTTAAAACAAAAGGTTAGAAATAATTACAGGAAAGCAGACAAAAACAATTTAAAAGCTACATTTTACAATGAAAATATAGACAACAATATTATAGATTCTTTTTATAATATATATACAAGTACTATGCTTCGTAAGAATGCTTCTAAAAATTATTTCTATTCCAAAGACTACTTTAATGAATTAATAAAAAATAATTCAAAAAAAATTGCCATTGTTCTCATTCATAAAGATAAAATAGCTATTTCAGCTGAACTATTAATTTTGTGTAATGACACTATATATTCGCATTTGGGAGGTACTTTATCAGAGTATTTTGATTTAAGACCTAATGATTTTTTAAAAATAGAAACTACAAAATGGGGAATAGAGAATGGAAAATCTCATTATGTCCTTGGTGGTGGTAGAAAAGATTATGATGGCCTATACAATTACAAGAAAGCTTTTTTCCCAAAAGAACAAGATTCTACGTTCTATACAGGAAGAAAAATTATAAATTATGACATTTATAAAAAATTAGCTGGTGGAAATCTCAAAAATAATTCGGATATTAACATCCTGATTAATGACCCTGAATCATACTTTCCTATTTATAAGAAATTACAAATTAACGACCCTGTCTTTCTTACAGAAAGAATTGAATAAATTATCGAAGTATTAACTATATTTTAAATAGATTACATACAAAATTATCATATTTATAGAGATAACTTTTTAGTTACCCATGAAAAAAATTGTAATAGTTGGCACTTCTGGACATGCAAAAGTAATTATAGATATAATTGAACAACAAAAAGTTTATTCTATTTTTGGGTTAATTGATAGTTTTAAAAAAAAAGACGACAAAGTATACAATTATTCTATTTTAGGTACAGAAAAAAACATACCGTATCTAGTAGAAAAGGAAGGAGTTTATGGAGGCTTTATTGCAATAGGAGATAATTTCACTAGAATGAAATTATATCATGAAATATCTTCCTATGATATTGATTTTAAATTCATTAGCGCAATTCACCCAAATGCTTCAATAGGAAAAAATGTAAAAATTAATTCTGGAACGTGTATAATGGGAGGATCTGTTGTTAATAGTGATGCTAAAATAGGTAAGCAATGTATAATTAATACTAAAAGTTCTGTTGGTCATGATGTGAAAATTAAAGATTTCTCAAGTATATCTCCTGGTGTTACCCTTGGAGGAGCTACTATAGTAGGAAAGTGCACTGCTATATCAATAGGCGCGACCGTTATAGAAGGTATTGAAATTGGTAAGCATAGTGTTATTGGAGCATGCTCTATGGTAAATAAAGATATTGGAGACAATAAACTTGCCTTTGGTATTCCTGCTAAAGAAATTAATAATCGAAATTCTAACGATAAATATTTAGGCATCAAAAAAGTAAAAAAAGAAAAACATTACAGTCTTAAATTTTACACCATAAATTGTAAAAAATCTAAGAAAAAGTACTTAGCCTTTTTACAAGAATTAGATAGTAATAATATATTCTATTCTTTAGAATATTCTAATAACTATAAAAAACAGACCTATAGCTACTTTGTTCTAAAGTATCAAGGTATTGCTAAAATAATAATGCCTATAAGCCTTATTAAAATTAGTAGTAAAGAGAATATCCCTTTATCAAAAACGTATTACGATGCAGTTTCTCCATATGGTTACAGTGGTCCTTTATGCGAAAATGCATCTAATAAAGATCTTAAAGTATTCTGGAAAAAAGTTGACAAATGGTACTCTAAAAATAATGTAGTTACAGAGTTTATTCGTTTTAATTTGAATAATAATTATATTAATTACTCTGGATATTTAATCCCTTCTTTAAAAAACGTAAAAGGAGAATTAAAAAGTTTTGAATATGTATGGAACAATTTAAAACAAAAAGTTAGAAATAATTACAGAAGAGCTACTAAAAACAATTTAAAAGCCGTATTTCATTATAATTCTATTGGTGAGAGTGCTATTAATCACTTTCACACAATCTATACAAAAACAATGGAAAGGAATGACGCTTCTAAAAACTACTATTATCCAAAAATCTATTTTGAAGAATTAACTCAAAACAATCCAAAAAGTACAGTTCTGGTTATAGTTTATAAGGAGGATATTCCTATTTCTACCGAATTAATTGTAATAGTTAACGATACCATGTATTCCCATTTAGGAGGCACATTATCTGACTATTTTGATCTTAGGCCTAATGATTTTTTAAAAATTGAAGCTATAAAATGGGCCATACAAAAAGACATTAAATATTATGCCCTAGGAGGAGGAAGAAAAGATCATGATGGATTGTATAATTATAAAAAATCTTTTTTCCCAAAAGACAAAGACATGGTCTACCATACAGGAAGAAAAGTTGTCAACAAGGAAATTTATAATAAATTAACAGGAAACATTACTCCTGAATGTACCGAAATAGATGATAGTTTAATTACCAATCCACTTTCATTTTTCCCTGCTTATAATAAGAAATAACCATTTTTTTTCAATCATTTCAAATAAGAAATGGCATACCTATTTTTTTTCACACACAATAAAAAAAGTACGTCCTTTTTTTTGAACTAATTTTTCATGAGTATAAAAATTTGTAATTGTTAGGCCTACATCTTCTAACATTTTAAAAATATGACTCTTTTTCGCCCACAAAATCCCCTGTTGATCTTTTCTAAAAAAAGTTTTGTTAACTTCTGGTAAATAATACTTGAGCATTTTTCTACCAAAAAGTAATCTCGCACTATTAATAATAAAACTTAATATTGGATTATACCATCTGGAATCCCAATCTAAAAAACTAAAAATATAGACACTATTTTTGGCACCAACTCTATATGCTTCTTTTATAGCCATACTCAAATGTTTTTGAGGCACCATACATAAAACCTGCTGTAAGTAAACTAAATAATCAAATTTCTCATCTTTAAAACTACTCAAGTCTGCAGCATCATTTACAGAAAAATTAACTTTTGATTTGTTTTTTTTAGCCTTATTATTGGCTATATCTATCATTTCAGGAATAACATCAAAAGCATGAATATTCTTAAAACTTAGAGACTCCTCAATAAAAAAAGACATAACACCTCCTCCAGTACCCGCCTCCAAAACACTTAAATCACTATTTAATAAATAATTATTCAGGATAAACCGTTCCTGGTCATAAATATTCTCTCTGCCTGCCCATCCATTAATAACCTGTTCTGAAAATCTCTTAGAAAAATTTTGTGCCATACTATTCTAAATAACGAGTTACTAACATTAAAAGGTTAGTACAGTAAAATACTATATCCTTCTTTATAATACAACTGTTATAATATCTATATCTGTGTTAAGAATTAAGAAAATAAATTCCACATAAATTTAGTTAATATTTTTTTGAAATAAGAAAATTATCAATAATTAAATAATCCAATCCTGTTGAAAAAAAGCACCTTATAGCATCCTGAGGCGACTCAACCACAGGTTCTCCTTGTATATTAAAACTGGTATTAAGAACAACAGGAACTCCTGTTTTATCACCTAATGCTTTAATTAAATTATAATAACGTTCGTTATATTCCTTATTAACTGTTTGTAGTCTTGCACTGCCGTCAACATGAGTCACAGCTGGAATAACATCTTGCTTTTCTTTTAGTACATTACATACCTTTAGCATAAAAGGAGCTTCCACTTCTAAATCAAAAAAGGCATTTTTAGCCTCTGGTATTGTAGACGGAGCAAATGGGCGGTAAGCTTCTCTAAATTTAACCTCTGCATTAATTTTGTCTTTCATTTGCGGAAATGCAGGATTAGCCAAAATACTTCTATTTCCAAGCGCTCTAGGGCCAATTTCCATGGCGCCCTGAAACCAACCAATAATATTACCATCCTTTAAAAGGTTTGCTGTTGCATCATAAATATCCTCATGATAATCATATTGCAATTTTGCACCTTTAAGTACTTTTTCAACCTGTTCTCTTGTATAAGATGTTCCAACATATGGGTTAGAATGCACGAAATTTCTTTCTTTTTTAAAAATGCCATTATACAAATAATAAGCTGCTCCTATTGCTGTTCCATTATCTCCTGCTGCTGGCATTACGTATACATCTTCAAAAGGACTTTCTCTAACTATTCTTCCGTTCATAACACTGTTTAAAGAAACACCTCCTGAAATAACGAGATGTTTTGCCTTTGTTTTGTTATAAAGAATATCACAAATCTCTAAAACTTTATTTTCTAAAACTTTTTGAAAGGCCGCCGCCACATCCATATGATGCTTTTTAAAATCCTCCCCTTTTTTCCTTGGCTCACCAAAAATTTTATGGAATTTTTCAGAACATCTTTTCCAACTCATGTTTTGGTAATTAAAGTAACTCAAATCAAATATTAGCTGTCCATTACTATCAACACTAACCATTTTAGTAACTTCGTCTAAAAACACGTTAGGGTCTCCCATAGGAGCCAATCCCATTGTTTTTCCTTCGTCATAACTCGTCCTAAACCCACAAAATTGGGTTACAGCTTCGTAAAACGATCCTAATGAATTTGGAAAAAAACTTTGATTCAAACATTCAACCGTAGTATCTTTTCCATAACCTAACCATGTGGTAGCCCACTCTCCAGATCCATCAACACCTAACAAAGCTGCTTCTTTATATGGTGATACAAAAAAGCTCCCAGCAGCATGACTTAAATGATGCTGAATAAAATGGACTTCTGGTCCTTCTTTTTTACTATCCCAATGATACCCAAACCAATTCCAAAAGCTTTTTTGCTTATTGTAGCCATGTACCAATTCGTGATTTATAAAAGGCTTTATAGTTTTTAGATTCTTTAAACCATAAGCTACTTTCTTACCCATGTTATGGGTAGGTTTTATAGACACTGCTATGTGATCTATGTCATTATAGTCTAAATTTGCAATTTTTAAGCATCGATCTATAGCTAACATAGGAAAAGCTCTAGTATGCTTATCTCTATTAAGCCTCTCTTCTTCGATTGCAGCTACTAACTGACCATCTTTAACTATACATGCTGTTGAATCGTGGAAATAATAATTTAACCCAAGAATAACCATTTTTCTATTTAAATAAAGAATTAATATCTAGCCTGTTTACGTAAAAACATAAAAAGAGCGCAATTTAACGCTTCTTTTATCTAATACCATTTACACCTTGAAATTACTCAATAAAAACAAGCTTTTTTTGCACTATGTTTCAAAATAAAAAATCACCGTAGCTAATACTACGACTCATTTTTCTTTTTCACCTAATACAAAAAATCATCATTTTCTTTTGGGTGATTTCAAAATATAACTGATATAAATCTATTTTACGATTTTTCAAAAAATACTATTAATAAAAACGTAGGTTCGCCTCTGTTTTATTGGGGAAATAACTAAAGACATGTTGTGTTTTAATGAGAAAACAGTATTCATTTTGATCACTATCAATTTATTACAAAAAAAATATATTTTCTAAAGACACTATAAGTGCTAAAATATTTCACCAACAAGCCCTTATAACAAAACTACATTAGGGGCTTATGACGCAAAAATTTAGCAAACCTAACAAAGGGAGAAAGATTTATTTTTTATTAAAAAAATTATTTTAAATATTCTAATACATTATTTTCAATACGCTTATTAATATTACTAACATCTGCTTTTACAAAGGTTTCACCTGTAATATTTTCATATAATTCTATATAGCGTTCACTTACTGTTTCTATATACGCATCACTCATAAAAGGCACCGTTTGTCCTTCTAAGCCTTGAAAGTTATTAGAAATTAACCACTGGCGTACAAATTCTTTTGAGAGTTGCTTTTGTGGTTCTCCTTTTTCTTGACGCTCTTGATAACCTTCAGCATAAAAATAACGTGAGGAATCTGGGGTATGAATTTCATCTATTAGTAAAATCTGCCCATCTTTGGTTTTTCCAAATTCGTATTTTGTATCTACCAAAATTAATCCTCGGGATGCAGCTATCTCAGACCCCCTTTTAAATAATTTACGCGTGTAATCTTCAAGAATTATATAATCCTCTTTAGAAACGATACCTCTTGCCAGTATATCTTCGCGAGATATGTCTTCGTCATGATCTCCTTTTTCTGCTTTAGTAGCAGGTGTAATAATTGGCTCAGGAAAAGCATCGTTTTCTTTCATTCCTTCTGGCATTGGCACACCACACAACATGCGTTTACCAGCTTTATATTCACGTGCAGCATGACCAGACATATAACCACGTATCACCATTTCTACCTTGAAAGGTTCGCATAAATGCCCCACTGCAACATTGGGATCTGGTGCCGCGGTTAACCAATTAGGCACTAGATCTTCTGTAGCAGCCATCATTTTAGTAGCTATCTGATTTAGGATTTGGCCTTTGTAAGGGATGCCCTTTGGCATTACAACATCAAACGCCGATAAGCGATCTGTTGCTATCATGATAAGCTCTTTATCATTTATATTGTATACTTCTCTTACTTTTCCCTTGTATACATTTTTTTGACCTGGAAAATTAAAGTTTGTGTCTATTATGGTATTACTCATCTATGGATGTTCAATCGTTTATTTGTTGAATCGTTTTGCGTTCTACTTCTACAAGCGCAGTGTAACAGCTACTTTTAATTTGCTGCTCCTAACAACAACTGCCTACTGTCTACTGTCTACTTTCTACTGCCTACTGCCTACTGCCTACTGTCTATTGTCTATTGCGTACTAAAATCAATCTCTATTTTCTATACTCTTGTATGCTTCTATAACTTTCTTTACCAATTTATGGCGTATCACATCTTTATCATCTAAAAATACTATACCAACGCCTTCTACATTTTTTAAAATCAATAAAGCTTCCTTCAATCCAGAAATAGTGCGACGAGGTAAATCTATCTGCCCCGGGTCTCCAGTTAGTAAAAACTTAGCATTTTTCCCCATACGGGTTAAAAACATTTTCATTTGTGCATGTGTGGTATTTTGACCTTCATCCAGAATTACAAAAGCATTATCTAATGTTCTTCCGCGCATGAACGCTAGTGGTGCTATTTGTATCGTACCGTTTTCTATATAGTGTGCTAATTTTTCTGCAGCTATCATATCACGTAACGCATCATATAAAGGTTGCATATAAGGATCTAACTTTTCTTGTAAGTCTCCAGGTAAAAAACCGAGATTCTCCCCTGCTTCTACTGCAGGTCTTGTTAAAATAATACGTTTTACTTCCTTATTTTTAAGCGCTTGAACTGCTAAAGCTACACCTGTATATGTTTTTCCTGTTCCTGCCGGTCCTATTGCAAAAACCATATCGTTTTTACGCATACTTTCTACCAATTTACGTTGGTTAACAGTTTGCGCTTTAATAAGCTTTCCTCCTACGCCATGTACTATAACTTCTCCACTCTGCTTAGATGTATTGTACTCATCACTACTTTGACTCGTTAAGACACGCTCTATAGAATTTTCATCTAACTTGTTATACTTTGCAAAATGTTTTAATAGCATAGTCATACGGCGATCAAATTCTTCCAGCAATTCTTCATCACCGAAAGCTTTGATTTTATTACCTCTTGCTACAATTTTTAGTTTTGGAAAATATTTTTTTAGAAGTTCTATATTAGCATTTTGAGCTCCAAAAAACTCTTTTGGAGTAATCTCTTCAAGTTCAATAATAATTTCGTTCAAAAGCGTTTATTTTATGTTTTTATTGTAGAACTTATCCTGATTTTTTATTTCCTTAAAATGGATAAAACTCAACCACTCTTGCCACTTTTTTTCATTCATAGTACTCCTAACTTTAAAAAAGCACCATTTTAGTTAAATTTTAGCTTATTTTAGGTTGAAAATAAAAAGTCATGATTAATTCATGATTTTAAGACTTTACACACCTACATTTTTTTCACTTGAAAAACGATTATCGAAAACGAAATTTTATGTAGGTTTGTTACATTATCTCTTTAAACCCAAAAATACATAAATTTGGAGGGTTAACATTAAAAACATATCAACAATTTGCCAATGGCAATCATTACGCTAACAACAGACTTTGGTGAAAAGGATCACTTTACTGGTGCTACAAAAGGCGCTATTTATAGTGAGCTACCTAATGTGAAAATTGTTGATATCTCACATAGGGTTTCTCCGTTTAATATCTCTGAAGCCGCTTACATTATAAAAAACGCTTTTAGTAGTTTCCCTAGAGGTACTATACATATTATTGGTATTGATTCTGAAATTAATATTGAAAATAAACATATTGCATTAAAGCTAGACGGGCATTTTTTTATTTGTGCCAATAATGGAATTATAAGTATGATTTGTGCAGAAATTTCACCAGAAAAAATTGTGAAAATCAATATTCATAACGCTATCCAAACCAGTTTTCCCGTTTTAGATGTGTTTGTTAAAGTGGCATGCCATATAGCTCGAGGAGGCACATTGGATGTTATTGGAAAACCTATTACAATAGAAAATATTAAACCTATAAAAAATATAGTTCCTTATATAAATGAAGATAAAACTAAAATTATTGGTCGTGTAATTTATATTGATAATTATGGTAATGTTATTACAAATATTAAACGTAAGTTTTTTGAAATCCTTCAAAAAGGGCGCAATTTTGAAATTACCGTAAGACATTATAAGTTTAAAACCATTTACAATAAATATAGTGATATTGTAAATTTTGATATTCCTGAAGAAAAACGAAATAACGAAGGTAGAGGATTAGTCGTTTTTAATTCCAGTGATTTTCTGGAAATTGCATTGTATAAAAGCAACCCAGAAACCCATGGGAGTGCTGCTTCCTTAATGGGACTAAAAGTCATGGATACCATTAGTATCGATTTTATTCCAAATCCTGTACTTTCAGAAAAGGAGAATTTGTTTTAAATGATTAAAAATAGCTTTGCTCTTATTATTGTTACCGTTCTTGCTATCTATGGTTTCTTTCATGAGCTATTTATAAGGTCCATTGAAAGACCGATAACTCACTATAGTTTATCTCTAATTCTTTTAGGGGTTTCTGTTCATGGTTTAATATCTTTGACTTATAATAACAGAATAAAACAAACTTTTAGTTGAATAAAATAGTTCTAATTACTGGTGGAAGCAGAGGGATTGGAAAAGCAACCTCTTTAGAAATAGCTAAACAAGGGTATTTTGTTTGTATTAATTACAAAGGAGATAAAAAATCTGCTGAGAATACAGTTAAAGAAATAAAAGCAAATGGAGAGGAAGCTCTAGCTATAAAAGCCGATATTTCAATTGAAAAAGATGTTTTAAATTTATTTAAGCAAATAGATTCTATGAATGGGATATTATATGGTTTAGTAAATAATGCTGGGATATTAAACAAACAATCCCCTCTAGTTAATATGACCTACAATCGTATTAAAGACACATTTCACACCAATATTATTGGTTCTTTTTTATGTGCAAGAGAAGCTATTAAAAGAATGTCACTAAAGTGTAATGGTAAAGGTGGAAAAATTATAAATATTTCTTCAGGAGCTTCAAAATTTGGATCACCAAACGAATACATTGACTATGCCTCATCCAAAGGAGCAATAGACACTTTCACTATAGGATTAGCTAAAGAATTAGCAGAAGACAACATACAGGTTAATGCCATTAGACCCGGTTTTATTGATACCGACATACATCAAACATACAACAGATTAGAATCTGTAAAAGCCCTAATCCCTATGAAAAGAATAGGAAAACCTATAGAAATTGCTAATGCAGTTGTTTGGCTGTTATCCGATAAATCTAGTTATACCACAGGCGCTATCATTGATATTGCAGGTGGAAAGTAAATTAATAAATAAAAAATAAATGCTAGCTATTCTTAAAAAAGAAATAAATACATTTTTTGCCTCTCCGATAGGCTATTTAGTGATTACACTATTTTTAATTCTTAATGGATTATTTATCTGGGTATTTAAAGGCGATTTCAATATTCTGGACTATGGGTTTGCAGACTTATCTACTTTTTTTTTACTAGCCCCTTGGATATTATTATTTCTTATCCCAGCAGTAACAATGCGTAGTTTTTCAGATGAAAAAAAACAAGGCACTTTAGAACTCTTGCTTACTAAACCTGTTTCCAAATTAAACATTGTATTAGGTAAATATTTTGGTGCTTTATTTCTCATCCTTATAGCTCTTTTACCAACGCTATTATACGTTTATACGATACATCAACTAGGGAATCCTGTTGGAAATTTAGATTATGGTAGCACATTTGGCTCTTATTTTGGTCTCGTTTTTTTAGCAGCGGCTTACACTGCTATTGGTATTTTTTGTTCTACACTTTCAAACAACCAAATTGTTGCATTTATAACTTCTGTTTTCGTTTGTCTTATATTTTATATTGGTTTCGAAAGCATTACCGAGTTTACCTCAAATACTTTTATTGAAAAACTTGGCATGAACTATCATTATAAAAGTATTAGTCGTGGCGTAATAGATACTAGAGATATCATTTACTTTTTAAGTGTTACAGGTTGTTTTATTCTTATTACCAAATTAGGCATTTCTACAACTTCTATTGTTAAAAAAGACATCCTTAGATTGGTGGGTATTTTAATCGCTCTTATAACTATTAACGTTATACTTAACAGAGTTAATAAACGTTTTGACTTAACAAAAGACCAACGCTACACACTAAGCAAATCGGCTAAAAACATTATTAATCTGGCCGAATCTCCCGTTGTTATCGATATTTTTTTAAAAGGCGAAGCATTTCCTTCTGAATTTAGACGTCTACAACAAGAAACCAAACAACTATTGGAAGAGTTTAATAATGAAAATGATAACATTATCTATAATTTTATTAACCCTCTTGAGAATGAATCACAACGAGAGCGTACCATACAACAACTTACACAACGTGGATTAACACCTATGCAATTAAGCGTTCAAGAAAACGGCAAATCCACTCAAGAAGTCATATTCCCATGGGCATTAGCCAGTTATAATGAACGCACAGTTACTATCCCCCTAATAAAAAATAAAATAGGAGCTTCTCAACAGGATTTAGTTAGTAATTCTGTACAGCATTTAGAATATGCATTTGCCGATGGCTTAAATAAGCTCCTTAAACCAAAATCTAAAAAAATAGCCATTCTAAAAGGAAATAAGCAGCTAGAAAATAAATACATCGCAGATTTTGTCAAAAAACTTAAAGCCAATTATTTTATAGCACCCTTTACATTAGACAGTGTTGCTAAAAACCCTAAAAACACGCTAAAACAGCTTAATAATTTCGATTTGATTATTTCTGCTAAACCAACCGAAATATTTACTGAAAACGAAAAATATGTTTTAGATCAATTTACCATGAATGGTGGTAAAAGTTTATGGCTTATTGATGCTGTAGCCATAGAAAAGGACAGCTTATATAACCCTAATGGTAGAGGTTTTGCCGTGACTAGAGACTTAAATCTTACCGATTTATTTTTTAATTATGGTATTAGAATAAACCCCTTAATAATAAGCACTCCCTACTCTGCCCCTATTACACTTGCTATTGGTGAAGGAAGTAAATCACAATTTCAACATTTAAAATGGCCTTATTCACCTTTAGTAGTTTCAAAAAACACACACCCTATTGTAAATAATTTAAACTTAGTTAAGTTTGATTTTGCCAATCAAATCGACACACTAAAAAACAGTGTTAAAAAAACCATTCTTTTAGAAAGTGCACCTCTAAGTAAATTAGAAGGCACTCCCAGAGAAATTAGTTTAGATTTGGTCACCAAACCTATCGACCCTAAAACCTTTAATAAAGGGAAACAACCATTAGCAGTACTTCTTGAAGGTGAATTTACATCAGCTTATAACAGCCGAATTAAGCCTTTTTCAATTTCATCAGAAAAAAATAAAAGTACACCAACAAAAATGATAGTTATAGCAGATGGCGACCTTATTAAGAATGATGTTATTAGAAACATCCCACAAGAATTAGGTTTCGATAGATGGACAGGTAAAAATTATGGAAACAAAGAATTTTTACTAAATGCCGTAAATTATCTATTAGATGACAACGGACTTATAAACATTAGATCTAAAGAAATAGAAGTTGCTTTCTTAAATCAAGAGAAAATTGCAAACGAAAAAACAAAGTGGCAACTCCTAAATGTATTGCTACCACTAGTCTTATTGGGTTTATTTGGTTTTGTATTTAATTATTACAGAAAGAAAAAATACGCTTCTTAAATGTTGATAAGTTTGTTTCTTAGATTAGCGACTATAGAATATATTTGTATAGAGCTCTTCTTTAGTAATGCTTTGACCTGCAAAATGTAAATGTTTCGGTTAAAAACCACTACCCAAGATGAGTTTGTTATTAATTTATCCACAACAAAAAGTTTTCTATATAAATGAAGTTTATAGTATCAAGTACGTACTTATTAAAACAATTACAAGTCTTAGGCGGTGTAATTAACAATTCTAATACACTACCAATCCTAGATAATTTTTTATTTGAATTAGAAGATTCTAAACTTACAGTTTCTGCTAGTGATTTAGAGACAACAATGTCGTCTACTCTAGATGTAGAAACAGATAGCAATGGTAGTATTGCAATACCTGCACGCTTGCTACTAGATACCTTAAAAACATTTCCAGAACAACCTCTAACGTTTGTTGTTGAAGATAATAATACTATAGAAATTAGCTCTAATCATGGAAAATATGCTCTAGCATATGCTAACGGAGAAGAATTTCCTAAAGCTGTGGAATTAGAAAACCCTAGTAAAACAATAATTACAGGAGATATTTTAGCTACTGCAATAAGCAAAACCATTTTTGCGGCAGGAAATGACGATTTAAGACCTATGATGAGTGGTGTGTTTTTTCAGTTTTCTACTGAAAGCTTAACCTTTGTTGCTACCGATGCTCATAAACTGGTAAAATATACTCGAGAAGACGTAAAAGCTAATCAAGTGGCAGAATTTATTATGCCTAAAAAACCTCTAAATCTTTTAAAAGGGATATTGGCAGCTAGTGAAGACGAAGTCTCTATAGAATACAACGATTCTAATGCTAAATTTACCTTTGATAATTCTATATTAATTTGTCGTTTAATTGATGGCAAATACCCTAATTACGAAGCCGTAATACCAAAGGAAAACCCTAATAAATTGGCGATCGCTAGGACACAGTTTTTAAACTCTGTGCGTCGTGTTAGTATTTTCTCTAACAAAACAACACACCAAATTAGATTAAAAATTGCTGGTGCCGAATTAAACATTTCTGCAGAAGATATTGATTACAGCAACAAAGCAGAAGAACGTCTAACTTGTGATTATCAAGGCGACGACATGCAAATAGGCTTTAATTCTCGTTTCTTAACAGAAATGTTAAACAACTTAAATTCTGATGACGTACAGTTAGAAATGAGTTTACCAAACAGGGCTGGTATTTTAACACCCGTTGATGGTTTAGACGAAGGTGAACACATTACCATGCTAGTAATGCCTGTTATGTTGAATAGTTAGTATAGTTAGTCTATTAATTGTATTGACGTATTTGAAAAGAAAAAGATGTGCCCTTTGTTTTCTTATAATACCAATTCTACCATAAAATGCGACATATAATTCGTTTCTTTTACATGATTTCTGCATTAAAAAAATAAACCGTAGCTAAGGCTATGCTTGATTTTTATGCTTTGAACTCCTGTAAAATAACTCAAATTATTTATACCTCATTTTATAGCAAAATTGGTATAACATTTCTCAATTTGGATTAATTATCCCGTCCTAAAATACATAAAACTAAAAAGGCTCACCAATTGGTGAACCTTTTTTGCTTATCTCTACTAACCATCTAACTAATAAAATTAAGAGACAAGGGATATTTTGGCGTTTCTCCATTATTCACCCTTATGGCATTAATTATAGGGTAAATCACTGCTATTACAGCTAAAACTATAAAGCCTAATAGTCCCAGGCCAAATAATAAGATTAACGGTACACATAGTAAACAATAGACAATTAAACTCAATTGAAAATTAATAATTTGTTTCCCGTGTTCATCCATTTCATATATCTTCTCTTTTTGGGTCACCCACAAAATTAATGGGACTAGTAAACTTCCAAAACCTAGGAATAATGTTGCTAACTGACTTAAATGTGTTAATACTATAACTTGATTATCTTCTCTCATAATGATTTAAATGTTTTTGATTGATACTTATAAGACTACCAAAAATCAAAAATGTTACACAAAATCACTAAACTTTAAAAGTCAAACTATAATACAAATTAAATAACATCAATCAAAAGACCTACTCTCCCTAGTGCTTTAACCCGCTTTATGCAATAGAAGGTTGTCATGAAGCTTGTAGATGCAAGAAGTACTAGTGTTTTCTTAATTTCTGCATAGCACCGCTATGGTGAAATTAAAAAACGCAGCGAAGCGGTAGTATTTACAGTAGCTACAAGATGTAATAAATTTTTTATTGCATAATGCGGGTTTAATATAGTATACAAAAAACGGCTATCAACACTAATTTGATAGCCGTTTTAGTTTCTTATCTATATGTTAAAAGTTTACCCTTTTAACCAAGCTTTACGTAATGTTTTTTGAGCATCTGTAGCGTCTGCCTTTTTAACTAAACCTTCTCCATTGGTGTAACCTTGAGTTGTTGTCGTCTTTATAGAGATTTCTTGCCCATTTCTTTCTAAAACCACATCTATAACTGTATCTGGAGTCCACATAAACACATTTTGCAATAATTGATTTGCATTTTGTAGCGTTAATGCTTCACCGTTTATAGATTTAATAACATCTTTAGGCTGAGCACCTTGTTCCTTCCAAAAACTATTTTTTAACACATCATCTGTAAAAATTATAGTTCCATTTTGAGGATTCCCAGTTACAATAGGCACCCCATTTAGCATAATATAATTGGCTTTTATTTTAGCTTCACCTATTTCTAATCCAACCTTCTCAAAAAATTTATTATAATCGATTGGTATATCGCCTATAACATGAGTGTTAAAAAACTCGCCTAATGATGGATAGGTCATCGCTATAATTTCATCAATAAGTTTGTCATCTTCAAAAGGTTTATCTTTTCCATATTTATTAGATAACTCTTTCATTAAGGATAATACACCTCGGTTACCATTACTTTCTTCTCTTAATAAAATATCAATACACATGCCTATTAAAGCTCCTTTTTGATATACATTTAAATATTGATCTTTGTAAGGTGCCTTAAGTACATTTTCACTCATAATAGTAAAACTCATCGCATCATTTAACCTTTTAGAGCCTGTTATTTTACTCATTATTTTCGCAAAAAACTCATCTTCTTTCACTAAATCTTGATCCACTTGAAACAACGTTGCAAAATATTCTGTAATACCTTCATACATCCATAAATGCTTAGAAAAGGTGGGATTATGATAATCGAAATAATGTACATCTTCAGAATGGACACTTAAAGGGGTTACAATATGGAAAAACTCATGAGATACCACATCGGTCATACTTCTATCTAAAGCTGCTTTATCCATAGATTCGGGTAATACCACTACTGTAGATGTATGGTGTTCTAGAGCGCCAAAACCTTTAGGTGAATCTTCTTTACCTTCAGATAAATACAAATAAATATCGTAACGCGGTGTAGCATTTACATCACCCAGATAAGCTTTTTGAGCCTTCATCATTTTAAATACATTATCCTTTAAAGATTTTGCTGTATGCACTTTATTTGGAGAATAGACACTTAAAACAATTTTAATATCACCTACCATAAACTCTTCAACATCTAAATTACCATACATCATTGGATTGTCTGTAATATCAAAATATCTGGATGCAGAATAGCTTGTAGTTATCATTTTACCATCATCGCTCTTTTTTGAAGCAACACTCGGTAATGCCGAGGTCTTGACAAAATCGGTTGGCGCAGTAACATCTAATCTATATTGATTATTTTTTAGCTCATCAAAATATCCTATAAAACCATGCAAATTTAAGACATAGTTATTAGGTTCAATATTTGTTCCAGATGGTGAAAAAGGTTGCTCTCCGCCAATGCCTCCTTTTAACTCAATATCATAAGTATCATTAACTCTATAGGTTATTTTATCTAATTTTTTAGCATTTTTTATTACCCAAGAGTTTTTATCTAGGCTGGTAACCTCCATTTCGTTTCCAGAATAGTCTAAGGCCTTAAAATCT
The DNA here is from genome assembly GCA_947498845.1 of uncultured Flavobacteriaceae bacterium. Lineage (GTDB taxonomy): Bacteria > Bacteroidota > Bacteroidia > Flavobacteriales > Flavobacteriaceae > Jejuia. The sequence goes on from CANMLX010000018.1 coordinate 25,321, forward strand.
TCGATGTATTTACCAAAATCACTTACAGCATACGTACCGGGTACAACTCTTGGAAGTCTATACGTTACTTGAGGCGTTGTAAAACGTCCTGGATTAATAACCACTGGGGCTTTATCATCCAAAACTTTAGACAAATCTATTTGGGTTTGTATGGGTGTGTTTACAGCCAAATCGTTAACACCAGTTTTTCCTGCACCACAACCTACTATTAAGCTTCCAAAACATAGTGAAGCTACTAAAACTCTAATATTCATTAATGTTTATTTTAAAGTAAAAAAAGCTAAAATAAGATTATGTTAAAATATCTCTTCACAAGGTTTTGTTAAAAGATACTATATTCGCTTATGCAAAAACCTTTAGTTAGTATAATTACGCCTTTTAAAAATACCAGTGCCTTTTTAGAAGTGTGTATAAATTCTATAATTAATCAAACTTATACCAACTGGGAGCTATTGATTATTGATGATCATTCTACAGATAATAGCTATGCGTTAGTTGAAGCGTATTCTAAACAAGATAGTAGAATAAAACTCTATAAAAATACAGGTAAGGGCATTATAGATGCGCTTCAAATGGCTTTTAAAAATAGCTCTGGAGCTATGATTACTAGAATGGATAGCGACGATATTATGTGCCCTAACAAGCTTGCTGTTTTAGTTGACAAATTGTTAACCTATGGCAAACAACATGTCGCTGTTGGGTTAGTAGAATACTTTAACGCCAATGGCGTTGGCCCAGGCTACAAAAGCTACGAGACATGGCTCAATAATTTAACCGAAACCGGAAGTAATTATACCGAAATCTATAAAGAATGTGTTATTCCATCGCCTTGTTGGATGACTTATAAAGAGGATTTAATTGCTTGTGATGCTTTTAACCCTAATATATATCCCGAGGATTATGACCTAACATTCCGGTTTTACAAGCATGGTCTTAAATGTATTCCTTGTAATGAAGTGCTCCACAAATGGCGTGATTACAGTACCCGAACATCCAGAACACATATACATTATGCCCAAAACCACTTTACAACATTAAAAGTGCTTCATTTTTTAGATATAGATTATGATACAACAAAAAACCTAGTAATTTGGGGTGCAGGAACTAAAGGCAAACTTATGGCAAGCCTATTTATAGAGCGCCAAGTTCCTTTTCAATGGATTTGTGATAACCCCAACAAAATAGGAAAGGACATTTATGGTAAAAAAATGCTAAGCTTTGATGCGTTATCCCAAATTAAAAACCCGCAAAGTTTGATTACTGTCGCCAATAAAGAAGCACAAAAAGAAATTAAACAATATTTACAATCATTAAATTTACAACCTGTTAAGGATTATATTTTCTTTTGTTAGTTTTAATACAAATGAAAAAAAATGTAGCTTTGAAAATAAAATAATACATGCAGTTTAAACACCCCGAACTTCTTTACGCTTTATTTTTACTGCTTATCCCTATAATTGTTCATTTATTTCAGCTAAGACGATTTAAAAACGTAGCGTTTACTAATGTCGCTTTTTTAAAGAACGTTGTTATACAAACACGAAAGAGTTCTCAAATAAAAAAGTGGCTCACATTACTTATTCGTTTACTCTTATTAGCTTGCATTATTCTAGCTTTTGCGCAACCCTATTTTTCAAAAAATAAAACCTTAAATAAAAAAACAGAAACTGTTATTTATATTGATAATTCCTTTAGTATGCAAGCCAAGGGTCCCAAAGGCGCTTTACTAAAACGAGCCATTCAAGATGTTATTAATAACATTCCTGAAAATGAAGAACTTTCTATTATAACTAATACCAACGTGTATAAAAACACAACTATAAACGGCATAAAGAATGAGCTTTTACAGTTGGAGTATGCGCCTAAACAATTATCCTATAATGCTGCGCTTTTAAAAAGCAAAACGTTTTTTAGCAAAGCACCTAATAGCATAAAAAATCTCATTTTTATATCCGATTTTCAAAATAAAAATGAGTCTTTCAGTCCAGATATCGATTCACTCATTTCTGTTCATGCCATTAAATTAGAACCTGTAAACCATCAAAATGTTAGTATAGACAGCGCCTATATTTCCAACACAACGCCTACTCAACTAGAACTAACCGTAAATTTGAAAAATAGCGGAAATCCTATTGAAAACTTACCCATTTCATTACTCAATAATGAAAAGCTTATTGCAAAAACCAGTATTACTTTGGATTCTGAGGCTAAAACCTCCTTTACATTACCTGTTAACCAAGCTATTGATGGTGAAATTTTGGTTAATGATGCACATTTACAATTTGATAACGCGCTATATTTTAACATCAATACTGCTGAAAAAATAAACGTTTTAGCCATTAGCGATACCGATGCTCAATTTTTAAAACGCATTTACAATGATAATGAGTTTAATTATACATCTACAACACCTAATAAACTAAATTACAACCTAATTAATACTCAAAACCTCATTGTTTTAAACGAGTTAGCGGCTATTCCTTCTGCTTTAATCACAACTTTAAAATCGTTTACAGATAATGGAGGCGTTTTGCTTGTAATCCCATCAGATAAACTATCTGTAGATAATTACAATAGACTACTCTTAAACTATAGTTTAAGGCTTTCAAAATTAATACCTCTGGAAAAACGTATTACCACTATAAATTACAACCACCCTTTATATAACAATGGTGTTTTTGAAAAACGCGTTAAAAATTTTCAATATCCAAAAGTAAATACTTATTACAACCTTAAAACAAATGCTAACACTTCTATTTTAAGTTTTGAAGATGGCAAACCATTCATTACTGCTCATAATAACACCTTTCTTTTAACCGCTTCACTTAAAAAGGAAAATTCTAATTTTAAAAATTCGCCTTTAATTGTACCTACATTTTATAATATCGCAAAACAAAGTTTTAAGATACCTCAACTCTATTATAGTATAGGTAAAACAAACCATTACGATGTTAAAACAACGATACAACAAGATGGTGTTTTATCTTTAGAAAATAAAGAATCTAGTTTTATTCCAAGACAACAGACTTTTAACGATAAAATCGCTATCACAACTATAGACATTCCTTCCAAATCTGGTATTTATACTATTAAAGATAAAACAAAAGCTTTAAAAAATGTAAGCTATAATTTTAGAAGAGACGAAAGTAATTTAAGCTATCAGGACATTAGTAATTTAAAAGGTATAACAGTTAGCGATTCGATTACTACAACTTTTGATACACTAAAAAGTAATACCAAAATTAATGCCTTATGGAAATGGTTTGTTATTTTTGCATTAATTCTACTGCTAATTGAAATGCTCTTATTAAAATATTTTAAATGAACATACTTATAAAGTCTGCTACCATAATAGATTCAAAAAGTGAGTTTCATAACTCGACCCAAGATATTTTAATCGAACAAGGCGTCATCACCAAAATTGGATCCAAACTAAAAAACCCCAACAATTATCAAGAAGTTACATTAGAGCATCTTCATGTATCTCAAGGTTGGTTTGATAGTAGTGTGTCTTTTGGAGAACCCGGTTTTGAAGAACGTGAAACTATAGAAAATGGTATTAAAACCGCAGCACTTTCTGGGTATACAACAGTAGGACTAAATGCGAATACAAACCCTATAGTAGATACGAGTTCGCATATCGCTTTTATAAAAGCAAAAGCAGCAAGTAAAGCCATAAACGTATTACCATTTGGTGCTTTAACCAAGGGAAGCAAAGGTGTTGACTTAGCTGAATTGTTTGACATGAAAAATGCTGGGGCTATGGCATTTTACGATTATAAAAAAGCGATAAGCAATCCTAACTTATTAAAAATAGCATTACAATATGCGAATGGGTTTAATGGTTTGGTGTGTTCCTTTCCTCAGGAAAATAGGATTTCTGGCTCTGGGGTAATGAATGAAAATATAACTAGTACTTCTATTGGTTTAAAAGGAAATCCTGCTTTAGCTGAAGAGTTACAAATCGCTCGTGACTTATTTTTATTAGAATATACAGGAGGCAAACTCCATATTCCAACAATTTCAACGGCTAAAAGTGTGGCTTTAATTAGAGAAGCCAAACGAAAAAAATTAGACATTAGCTGTAGTGTTGCCATACACAATTTATATTTTACAGATGAAAATTTAACCGATTTTAATACCAATTTTAAAGTAAAACCACCGTTACGTACTCAAGGTGATATTGATGCTTTAATTGAAGGAGTTAAAGACGGCACTATAGATATGGTAACCAGTGACCATAATCCTTTAGATATCGAACTAAAGAAAATAGAATTTGATCATGCCGCCTATGGCTCTATTGGTTTAGAAAGTGCTTTTGGGGCTTTACAACAGCTATTTACACTAAAAAAAACGGTGGATATACTTACCAGGGGTAAAAACAGATTCAATATAGAACCAGCATCAATAAACACGGGTAACAAGGCAGATATCACACTTTTTAACCCTAGTAAGAAATACACATTTTCTAAAAAACACATACACTCTAAATCTAAAAACTCAATTTTTGATGGACAAGCATTAAAAGGTGACGTTTACGGTGTGATTGCGAACAACAACGTAGTTTTAAAATAATTATGACACAAGAGGATATAGAAAAGGGACGCAAAAATGCGATTATAAGCTATATAACGGTTTTTGGTATTATAATAGCTTATTATTTAAATAATGAAAATAAAAGTTCTTTTGCCAGCTTTCATATAAGACAATCATTAGGTCTATGGTCAACATTAATCATAATTAATCTATCCATAGTTAGTAAGTTTGATATTTTTATGCTTAGAGCTTCTGTATGGATTTGTTTTTTCTCCCTATATATTTATGGTTTATCAGGGGCTATTTCAAGAAAACCTAATTTAGTTCCTCTTGTTGGGAAATTTTATCAAAAAATATTTTCAAATATAGGACACTAAATGAATACTTCTTTGTCTTTACAATACATTAAAAGGCCATCCACATTAAAAGAAAATGTGCCTTTATTACTTCTATTTCATGGTTATGGAAGTGATGAAAACGACTTGTTTTCATTTGCTGAAGAATTACCCGAAGAACTCTTAATTATTTCGGCAAAAGCTCCTTACCCTATGGCGCCTTATGGCAATGCGTGGTATGCTATTAATTTTGATGCTGAACAAGGTAAATGGAATGATAACGTTCAAGCAAAACAATCTGTGGATTTAATTGCTCAATTTATTGACGAAATTATAGCGACTTACAAAGAAGTTGATCCTAGCACTATTTCACTATTAGGGTTTAGCCAAGGTAGTATTTTGAGTTATGCAGTAGCTTTAACCTATCCTAAAAAAGTTAAAAATATTATAGCACTTAGTGGTTATATAAATCATGATATTTTACCTAAAGACCTAAAAAATAAAGACTATTCTAATTTAGATTTCTACTGTTCTCATGGCTCTGTAGACCAAGTAATTTCTGTAGACTGGGCAAGACAAACACAGCCATTTTTAAATAGTTTGAATATAAAAAATTCTTACACCGAATTTCCTGTAGGTCACGGTGTAGCACCTCAAAATTTCTATGACTTTAAAGATTGGTTAAGTAAACGTATTTAAAGCTTGTTAAGTACTGGTTATTTATTACAAAAAAACCACTATGGACTGTAAGTCCATAGGTTTGGTTCGCAAACTGAAAGTCTGCTAGGTGAAATTACGTAATCAAATCTGTGTAAATTCGTGTAATTCGTGTCAAAAGTTTTTAGGAGCTAAAACGAAATGCACTAAAGTACATCGTTTCGACTAAATTTGAGACCAATGAAAGAATGAAATTCTTTTAAGAAGGTAGCTTGTCATTTCATGACAAATGAAATGCGATTTAAATAATTTTTAGATTAGTTAAATCTAATCCATTAAATCGATGTGTCTGTCGTGATAACCTAATAAGTATAACACCCCATCTAAACCTATACTGGAAATAGAACTTTGTGCGTTATCTTTAACTTTTGGTTTAGCATGAAACGCTATTCCCAGCCCAGCTAGATTAAGCATTGGTAAATCGTTAGCACCATCTCCCACTGCAATAGTTTGCTTGATATCTATACCTTCTTTTTTTGCAATTTGCTTAAGATATTCTGCTTTTTTATTACCATCTACAATTTCACCAAGATATCCCCCAGTTAAAGCGCCGTCCTTAATTTCTAACTGATTTGCAAACACATAATCTATGCCTAGTTCTTTTTGCAGATAGTTCCCAAAATAAGTGAACCCTCCCGATAAAATAGCGGTTTTAAAGCCATAACTTTTCAGCGTATCAATAAGGCGTCGTGCACCTTTAGTAATTGGTAAATTTACAGCTACATCTTGCAACACGTCTTCACTCAATCCTTTAAGCAGTTTCATGCGTCTTTTAAAGCTTTCGTTAAAGTCTATTTCGCCTTGCATTGCAGATTCTGTAATAGCTTTTACTTGGTCTCCAACACCTGCTAATTCGGCTAATTTATCTATTACCTCTGCCTGAATTAAGGTAGAATCCATATCAAAACACACCAAACGTCTGTTACGTCTATAAATATCATCTTCCTGGAATGCAATGTCTACATCTAGCGCTTTAGAGATTTGCATAAACTTCTCTGTAAACTCTGCTTTATTAGCTATCCTTCCCCTAATGGATAACTGTATTGAGGCTCTTGGATACTCGTCTTCTTTTGTTAACGATATACGCCCTGTTAGCCTTTTTATAGAATCTATATTCAGGTTTTTTTCTGAAATTACTTTAGTGACTTCAGAAATTTGCTCTGCGGCCAGTTTTTCTCCTAAAATGGTAACGATATAGCGATCTTTACCTTGAAGCCCTACCCAATTTTCGTAATCTTCGAGTGTAATTGGTGTAAATTTCGCTTGAATATCTAATTCGTAAGCTTTAAACAATAAATCTTTTAATACCGCTGCAGACTTTTTACCAGATTTAATTTCAAACAAAATACCTAAGGATAAGGTATCATGAATATTTGCTTGTCCTATATCCAAAACTTTAGCGCCATATTCTGCTAAAACATCTGTTAAACTTGATGTTAATCCTGGTTTATCTTGTCCAGAAATGTTTAATAAGAAAATATCGTTAGCCATAATTTTATAATTGTGCTTTAAAAGCTGTAAAAATCATTATTCTATTTGAGATATAAAAGTTTTTTTATGCAATGTTATTAATACGTTTAAGCTATTGGTTAGTAGGCTTGAGACAGGAAGTGTAAAAAATCAATTAGGTCTTCTTTTGCGAGGTGGACTTGAAATTGGAAATACACGCTATGGAATAGCGTATAATTTTATACCTAAAGCAGCTATTAAAATACCTAATGGACAAATAATTGGCACAATAAATAACAGCTATCTTGGACTATCAATTGGATTTAAATTAGGTGGAAGAAAAATTTAAAAATTGTAGCTAACACTAGCTTACAAATAATTCAATTTACTACCGATTTTTAATTACTCACAATTGTATTTTACAAAAACCTATTGTGCCAACTCTCGCTAGCAGGTACTTCCCAATTATCATTAAACTCTGCAATATTGGTAACTAGGTTATTAAATACAATCGTGTTTTTTGAGACTGCTCTGTCTTTTGCCATCTTTTTAAAATCTACCAATGACTTATAAGCAATAAAATCACCTTGCTTGTAAGACACATTCATTTTATCCATTAAATCAACATTATAGTCTTTCTCTAATTGCTGAATAAAATGTACTGAGGCATCTATAGAGCACCCCGTAGCTGCGTTTAAATTTTGATTTAAACCTATTACTATAAAACGCTTATATTTTATAAGGTATCCCGCCTGCAAATCACTACCATGTGCTGTCCAGTTTTCTATAAACACATCTAATTTCCCACGTATCTCTTCTATTTCCTCTGGTGTTAATGAACGGTTGGCTTGGTATATCCAAACACGTGATTCTTCCTGTAATGTATTAAAATCTACTAGCATCTCTTTATTTTCTATTGACTAATGACTAATGACTAATGACTAATGACTAATGACTAAAACTACTATAATTCTTCTGAATTAGCTATTAACTCTGCAATATCTAAAACTTCTATTTCGGTTTCTTTATTCTTTGCCTTAACACCATCTGTCATCATGGTATTACAGTACGGGCATCCTGTAGCAATAATATTAGGGTTTGTTTCTAAGGCATCTTGAGTTCTCAATACATTAACATCCATATCGCCTTTTTCTGGTTCTTTAAACATTTGTGCTCCTCCGGCACCACAACACAACGCTGTACGTTTGTGGCGTTTCATTTCAAAAATACTAGCTTTAGTACTTTTTAGAACCTCTCTAGGTGCATCGTACTCATTATTGGCTCTACCTAAATAACATGGGTCATGAAATGTAATGCGTTTTCCTTTGTAAAATTCTCCTTGGATTTGTAAACGCCCTGATGTTATTAGTTCTTGAATATATTGCGTGTGATGTACGACTTCGTATTTACCTCCTAAACTTGGATACTCATTTTTTAAACAATTATATGAATGCGGATCGCAGGTTACAATCTTTTTTATCTCGTATGCATTTAAAACTTCTATATTCATCATGGCTTGCATCTGGAACAAAAACTCGTTTCCTGCACGTTTAGCGATATCACCAGTACAACTTTCTTCTGTACCTAAAACAGCAAATTCTACATGCGCTTTATTTAAAATTTTAACGAATGCTTTCGTGATTTTTTTGGCTCTATCATCAAAACTTCCAGCAGACCCCACCCAAAACAATACTTCAGGCTGTTTTCCTTGAGCCATAAACTCTGCCATTGTTGGTACTTGTAATGCTTCACTCATGTTTTTTGTTTTCTGTAAGTTTCTCTTCTTCTCTTAAAGCGGCAAAATCTATTTTAGCAATTCTTATATAAATAGCTAGTCGCTTTATACCGTTATCCAAGCGGTTTTTAGGGCTTGTAATTTCGTATTCACTTCTGCGCAGCGCCTCTACGCCTATTAATTCTTTTTGTCTTTCTGTACAATAATCACAAAACACATTTTTTAGTTTTATACTCTGTACGATTCTGTCTTTAAACGTTATATCGGTATACGATTTTATTTGTAACGAATCTTTTTGATATGATTGCGCATAGGACATAAATAAACCTCCTACACTATATAGAATAATAAAAAGCTTATATTTTATGTTAATAGCTTTCATTCGTTCTCCAAACCCCTAAAAACAAATCTATTATTCGTCTTTCCAGTTTAATCTATCCATTTGATTATATGGCCATGGCGCTCCATTATTTTCAATATTCGACATCATATTATTTAATTCTGTTGGAGCAGCCGATTGTTCCATCACTAAATAGCGGCGCATATCTAATATAATGGATAACGGATTAATACTTACGGGACACTCTTCTACACAAGCGTTACATGTGGTGCATGCCCAAAGTTCTTCGTGTGTAATATAATCCCCTAATAACTGCTTCCCATCGTCTTTAAACTCGCCATTATTAGCATCTATATTTTTCCCCACTTCTTCTAAACGATCACGTGTATCCATCATGATCTTTCTAGGCGATAATTGCTTTCCTGTTAAATTGGCTGGACATGACGATGTACATCTTCCACATTCTGTACAGGTATAAGCACTAAGTAATTGTACCCAGTTTAAATCTTGCACATCGCTGGCTCCAAATTTCTCTGGCACCTCATCTTCGGCACCCTCTGCTGGAGCTGCAAATGGATCTGCATTGGGATCCATCATGAGCTGTACTTCTTTGGTTACAGATGCTAAATTATTAAATTGTCCATTAGGTTTTATACTGGCATAAAATACATTTGGAAATGCCAGTATAATATGTAAATGCTTAGAAAAATATAAATAGTTTAAAAACACCAAAATGCCTAAAATGTGTACCCACCATGCTGCTCGTTCTATGATATGGAGTGTTGCTTCAGACATTGCCGAAAACCATGGTGCTATATATTGGCTTATTATATTACCTGAATTCATTTGTTGAAAAGCTAGATCTGTAGCATTCATTGTTAAAAACAAGGTCATGAGTATAATTTCAAAATACAAAATGTAATTAGCATCGCTTTTAGGCCAGCTAGTCATTTCGCTATTCCAAAAACGCTTGAGTTTTACCACATTTCTTCGTATCCAAAAAACTGCAATTGATATGATCACTAAAATTGATAATATCTCGAAAGCGCCAATTAATACACCATAAAATGTTCCCATAGATGAAAATATGCGGTGTGTCCCAAACAATCCATCTATTATAATTTCGAGAACCTCTAAGTTTATAATGATAAAACCTACATAAACTATAGCATGTAAAATGCCCGCGATAGGTCTGCGCACCATTTTACTTTGCCCAAAGGCAATTTTTAGCATGTTTTTTAAACGTTGGGCTTTATTATCACTTACATCAACATCGCGACCTAACTTAATATTACGAATAAGTTTTTTTACATTTCTTGCAAAATAACCTATACCTATGATTAATGCTAAAGCAAAAAGAATATTTGGTATATATGGCATAGTTTAATTAGTTACCTATTCCTTTTCGTAAGGAATTTCTTTTTTGGATAATATTCTAAAATAACGCTTAGGGTGTAATTTAACATCTCTTAATAACGCTTCTAATTCTTTTGATGCTCCCGTTAAATTATCATACAACTTATCATCATTAAGTAGTTTACCCATAGAGCCTTTATTGTTCTCTAAGTTAGTTAATATTTTATTAAACTTCCCCAAAGTTTGGTTTAATGTAGTTACAGTCGTTCCTACATTTGCATCTTTTAATTGCTTCGATAATACTGCTAATTCGCCACTCATGGTTTTAAATTTATCAAGTATAATCGTAATATTTTTATCGTTTTTAGCTATAACATTATTTACAGAATTAGAGGTTGCTTTAAAGGATCGTAATGTGTTATTCAATTCTTTTATAGTGGACTTAAGTCCATCTTTAGAATCGTCTACAACCAAATTATTTAAATTGGTTAGTAAGGTATCTGAGGTTCTTAACGTCGCATCTAAATCTTTACTTAATCCTGAGAAATTTTTTGAAAGACTTTTTACTAATCCAGCTTCGACTACAGATTCTAAAACATCTCCAGATGTAGCTAATGCGCCTTCTCTATTTACTAAGATTGCTAAACCACTCCCACTCATTGGCCCAACCTCATAAAGCTTAACTTTAGTTGTTTTTGAAAACTCTAATTCATCACTTACAGTAAACGATACTTTTGTTTTTTCTGTTTTGTAATCGTAGACAATGTCCTTTATTTTCCCAACAACATTCCCTTTTACAGTTACTGGAGAAGAAAGTGTTAAATCGTTAAAATTAAATTCTGTGTGATAGGTGCTTGAGGAATCGAAAAGGCTTTGTCCTTTTAGATAGTTAAATCCAAAAACAAACAATGCTATACCTAATAGCACAAGTACTCCTGTTTTTACTTCTTTTGATATTTTCAAAATATAGAGGCTTTAAGTAGAACAAATTTAAAATAAATTTTGGATAAGTATCTCGCTAGTTTGATGTAGTTTTTAATACTTCTGAAAGTGGCATCTTTTTATCATCCTTAAAAGCCACTACAAAGCATGTCTTGTATCCTTTTAATTTTGCTTCTTCGGCCAAAGTTTTAATTTCGGTATAATTTGAAGTATTACCATAAAAATATTTATAAACACTGCCTTCTTTTAGTCTAGATATATTGTCTAGTCCTTTAAAATTGTAGGGTTTAGGCATTAATTTTCTCGAGCTTGCTGCTATTTGCACTTTAAACGCTATGTCTTGATAAATTTCAGATGTTTTTTCTTCTGCGATTACGTCTTCATTATTTATAACTACGTTTCCTGAGTTTTGCTCAATAGTCTTTTTATATTTTAAAATAGCTTCGGCAATCGATTTAGACATTTGTTGTTGCCCTTTTTTTGAATTTAAAAAAGCTCCTTCTCTCTTATTTGTTAAAAAGCCTAATTCTATTAAAACACTTGGCATCACTGTTTGATGCAATACAATAAATCCTGCTTGTTTTACCTTTCTGTTTTTTCGTTGTGCAGCTACAAAACTATCCTGAACCAGATTCGCCAAATAAATACTTTGATCTAAATACTCTTCTAATCCTAATATAATACTTATCGCAGATTCTGGAGACCTTGGATCAAAACCATCATAATTCTTTTGATAATCATCCTCCATAAAAATCACAGAGTTTTCTTTTTTTGCAACTTCAAAATTAGTTTGATTTCTGTGTAACCCCAAAACAAATGTTCCTGCCCCATAAGCTTGTGAGGAATGCGAATCACAGTGTACCGAAACAAACAAATCGGCATTGGCTTTATTGGCAATCTTTCCTCTAACATATAAATCAATAAACTCATCTTTTTTACGTGTATAGATCACTTTAATATCTGGGTTTTCTTGTAACTTTTTACCAACCGCTAAGACGACCTTTAAAGCAATATCTTTTTCTATGTAACCATTACCTAAATTACCAGAATCTTTCCCACCATGTCCTGCATCTAAAACTACCACGAACTTATCATCATTCACTTGTCCTTGTAAATTAATAAAGGCGGATAATGTTAATACTATCATAAAGGATACGAAAAGTAACAGTCTACTCGTTTTCATGTGGTGTATATTATTAATTAAATCTTAATCTTTTATCAAAATTTTATTTATCAATTAAAAAGGGTTTGATTTTTGATAACGTAGAAAAAAGATTTTAATGGCTAAAAATAGGTTTTACTCAAATTATAATTTTTCTGAAGAATATAAATTAATCACAGAAAAATATATGTAATTTTGGCATTTCAAAAACCGAGCCATACTTTTACAAAAATACATTTAAAAGCGTTGTATACAAACAAGTTTAAAATACTTTTTATAGTGAGTTTTACAGTGTTTATTAACACGTTTTGCTTCGCTCAAGACCTTCCTAAAAAAGGTAGAAAGATAAAAGCTAAACCTCAAGATAGTGTTGTTGTTGGTATTGATTCTATTATTAAACCCGAAGTTTCTGAAAAAACACAAGACACCATTTTATCTGATTCTATACAACCTAAAAAAAAGGAAGTATTAGAAACCATAGTAGATTATAGTGCTATTGGCTACACCTCTCTTAACCAAAAAAAGCAACAAATATACCTTTACGATCAAGCCGAAGTTAAATATGGAGATATAAATATTAAAGCTGGTAAAATTACTATTAATTACGAAAAAGACGAGGTTTATGCCAAGGGTATTATTGATTCAACAGGTGCTTATACACAAGCTCCTGTTTTTAATCAAGGGGGAAACGAAGTTAAACCAGACTCTATTTTATTCAATACAAAATCAGAGAAAGCGCTTATTTATAATAGTATAACTGCGCAGGGAGAAGGTACTGTAATTGCAAAAATTACTAAAAAAGAAAACGACTCGGTTTATTTTATAAAAAATGCAAAATATACCACTGCAGAAAATTTAGAAGATCCAGAATATTATATTAAATTAAGAAAAGCAAAGATTGTACCTGGTAAGAAGATTATAACTGGGTTAGCTAATTTATTTATTTATGATGTACCAACACCTATAGGTGTACCATTTGCTTTTTTCCCTCAGTCTGAAAAGCAAACTTCTGGGGTACTAATTCCCACCTTTGGAGAACAAAATGATAGAGGTTACTTTTTACAAAACGGCGGTTATTATTTTGCTATAAGTGACCATGTAGATTTAGCTTTAACAGGAGATTATTATACCAACGGTAGTTTTGGTGTAAGAACTAATAGTACCTATGCTGTAAGGTATAGATTTAGAGGAACTTTTGGCTTTAGGTATGAAAACTTAATTACTAGTGAACGTGGCTTTCCTGATTATGCAAAAAATACCATTTATAATATAAACTGGTCTCATAGTCAAGATGCAAAAGCTAGTCCTAGCTCACGCTTTTCGGCATCGGTGAATTTGGGAAGTAGTCAGTTTTTTAGATCCTCACTAAATCAAACTACCACTGGAGCCTTTTTAAATAATACACTTTCATCTTCTATTTCATATAGCAAATCATTTCAAGGAGAACCTCAGGTTGATTTTTCTGTAACCGCTACTCATTCTCAAAACACCAGATCTGAAGGTAACAACATAAGCATGACACTTCCTACTTTTCAGGCCAATGTAGGTAGAATATTCCCCTTAGCTCCTAAAACGGGAACAAAAAAGGGAGTCATTCAAAATTTAAGTTTGCAATACAGTGTTAGAGCAGAAAACTCATACACTACAAACGATGAAGAATTTTTTAAAAAGGAAATGTTTGCCAATGCTAGATCTGGAGTACAACACAGTATTCCATTAAGTACAAACTTTAAAGTTTTTAAGCACTTTAGTGTGAGTGGTAGTACAAGTTATAATGAAGTTTGGAACTTTAAAACTATTGATAGACGTTTTGATTTAGAAAACCGAGAAACGATTACCGATACCATAAAAGGCTTTGATTCTTTTAGAACATATAATTTTTCAACAAGTATTGGTACTACGGTTTATGGTATGTTTAATTTTGAAAAGAAAGGTGAAGACAGGAAAATTAAAGCTATAAGGCACGTTATGAGACCAGGTATTAGTTATAGTATTAATCCCGCTTTTGATAAATATTATGACACTTATGAAGGTGATGAAATTATAGATGCTAATGGCGCAACAAGAAGAGAGATAGAAACGTTCACACGATTTGAACAATCGCTTTTTGGTAGGCCTAATCAAAACTTTTCAAGCTCGATGGGAATTTCTCTATCTAACAACTTTGAAGCTAAAGTAAGAGATAAAGATTCTACTGCTACAGAACCTAAAAAAATAATATTAATAAATAACTTAAACTTCTCTACTTCGTATAATTTTGCTGGAGATTCTCTGCAATGGAGTCCTGTTAGGGTAAGTGGAGGCACACAGTTTTTTGACAATAAACTAAGTTTAAATTTTGGAGCTTCTTTAGATCCTTATGCTCTAGATAATAACAACATTAGAATAAATAAATTTAATATTGATAATGGCGGGAGTTTATTTAGATTAACCAGTGCCAATGCAAACATGAGTTATTCCTTATCCAGTAAAGGTTTTGAAAATAAAGATAGGAATAGTGATACTAGTGTTCAGGAAAACTTGCGAAATGGAGGTCGTGCCGATGATTTATTTGGTAGATCGGATGATTTTGGCAGAAGTCAATTAGAAAATAAAGAAGAGGACGAAGATGAAGAAAATAGCGAGTTTTATAAATTTAAAGTTCCATGGGACTTACGCTTAGCTTATGCGGTAAACTATAATAATTCAAGACGTAATAATGAGATATCTTCACATTCTTTAATGTTTTCTGGTAATATAGAATTATCTCCCAGATGGTCTATTGGAGGATCTTCGGGTTATGATTTTAAAAATAAAGGCTTTACTTTTACACAGCTTAGGTTTGCAAGAGACCTACTTAGTTGGCGTTTAAACTTTAGTTGGGTCCCTTTTAGCACAAGAAGTTCATGGAATTTCTTTATTGGTATTAAGTCTAATTTATTAAAAGACTTAAAGTACGAGAAGCGTAGACAACCAGATCAAACGCTTTAATATATCTTAAAATTAATTATGAAATGAGCCATAATAACCAAGTAGTTATGCCTACCGAAGTGTTTAATGGCGAATTACATCTGACAACTGAAAAACACTAAATTTTAAACAGATGAAAAAAGTGATTACTACAGATAAAGCCCCATCACCTATAGGTCCGTATAATCAAGCGGTTTTAGCCAATGGAACATTGTACATATCTGGACAAATTGCTCTACATCCTGAAAGCGGCATGCTTATTACTAATGATATAGAAAGTGAAACATTACAGGTCATGCAAAATCTTAAAGCTATTTTACAGGCTTGTAAATTAACGTTTAAAAATGTTGTGAAGTCTTCTATATTTATTTCTAACATGAATAATTTCTCCTCAATAAATGAAGTTTATGGTCGTTTTTTTGATGATAATACTGCTCCTGCAAGAGAAACTGTTGAAGTTAGTAAATTACCTAAAAATGTAAATGTTGAAATAAGTATGATTGCTATTGTATAACAACAATGATTAATTAAGCTTGTGCTTTTTCTTTTAAAGCATATTTCTCTAAAACCAACTTTAATTTTTTATTATCTATTGGCTTTGATAAGAAATCATCCACCCCTGCTTTTCTTGCATTTTCAATATCTTCTTCAAAAGCACTGGCCGAAACTGCTATAATAGGAATACTTTTTTTAGCGTACTTGTCTGTTTTTTTGACAATTTTTGTCGCTTCATAACCATTCATCTTTGGCATATAGATGTCCATAAAAATCATATCAAAGTCTATTACTTTATAGAGATTAACAGCATCTAGACCATTTGTTACAAAAGTACAATCTGCACCTTGTTGCTCTAGTAAGAACTTAATAACCTTTTGATTCATTTTATTATCTTCTGCCACAAGGACATTAAATTTATAATCTAAGTCATTAAGCAACATAGATTTTTCTTTATCATTTTCCTTTCTAAGAGTTAATGTCTTTTTAAGTTGTAAACTAAAATAAAAGGTAGATCCTTCGTTCTCTTTACTTTCTATTTTAAGAGCACCTCCCATAAACTTAACAAGCTTGTTAGTTACAGATAACCCAACACCAAAACCTCTGTAATCTTGAATTGATGTTAAATGAGTATCATCAAAAGCACTAAAAGCATGTTCGATTTCATACTCACTCATACCAACACCTGTATCTTTAATATAAAATGTAACTATTTGATCATCATGATTAGTTACAGTATGATCTATGGTAACAGATACTTTTCCATTATTTGTAAATTTAATTGCGTTATTAACAAGATTAACTAATACCTGTCTTATTTTACTAAGGTCTCCTAGAAGCAAAAAATTATGTTTTTTATCTGCTCTAAAATTAAACTCAAATGCTAAACCTTTTTCCCAAGCTTGATACTTAAAAATTTTGAATAATTTCTTCAAATCAGATTCAAGACTTATAGTTTCTTGTTTAAATTTTAGTTCACCTTCAAGCCATTTAGAATTATTTAAAATAGTATTTATTAACTGCAAAAGATGTTCTGATGAGTACTCGGCTATTTCTACTTGAGCGCTTTGGTCTAAATCTAAATTGGTATCTCTTAACATACGCAACATTCCCAAAATAGTACTCAAAGGAATACGAATTTCATGACTTATATTTGCTAAATAAATTGATTTATTTTTGGATGTTTCTTGAACTTTTTGCAACTCCAATTCGAGTTCACTTATTCTATCATTCAAATAATTTTCTATGACATCTGAATCGGAATTTAGCCTCAAAGTATATAAAAAAGTAAAAACAACAAAAACGAGTAGAAGATAGACCAGTAAAGCAAATGCTACTAAGTAATTTCTATCATCTAAAAATTTAACTCCTACAAAATAAAGAGTTCCCAAGACTATTAATCCTAAAACCGAACAGATAGCCCATATATTAATTGATTTTTTTGATTTGGGAGGAAACATAAATTAAAAGATTAATTTACTTTAAAGATACAAACAATATAAATATACTTTATGTTAATTTTATGCATTATAAGAAATTTATCTAAAATAAAAACCCTTCCATTTCTGGAAGGATTTATACCTAAAGCTAAATTAAATAACAATTAAGTTATCTATAACATATTAATTCATATAACTAACTCAAAATATTAAATGATACCAAAGTATTCAGATAATAAAAACAAACTAATACATTATTCTGTTATTGAAGTGATTTAAACTTTTTCTTTTGCTTAAAAAATGTTGCAAATTCACTCACTTTTCGTTTCTTTTTTTGTCCGTAGCTATGGCTATGTACTTTAAAAAGCGCCTAAATTGAATAAATTTTCATTCATTTTCAGCTTAAAACAAAAAGTTTAAACCACTTCATTGCTTAAAACTTTAAGCGAATTATTTTCCTTTTTCTATAAACATGATGGTATAATACCATTTACCATCAACATCTTTCTCTGCCGATATATCAAAATCTGTGTAATCTCCCTCCAAATTTATTCTGTGACCATCACTTTTAATCCATGCATTTACTACAGATTCTGCAGAAGTAAACCCGTAAGCAACATTTTCGGACACTTTCTTCGCTCCTGCATTTTCTTTTAAAAATTTACTTCTCGAGAAAAAATTATCATGAGATATTTTTTTTGTATCCACCATGTAATCTGTATGACTAAATGCTTGCGATTTTACGACCAACAGACTTGATAATGTGTTTAAGCCTTTAGACAATCTATAGTCATTTACTAAATCAAGAATTTTGGTTTCAATTTCTTTTGCTTCCGGTACAACCATATTATCAATTGACAATTCCTCGTCGTTATCGATTGAATCTACTGAACAGGAATAAGATAGTACAAAGAGGCATGCCAAAAGTGACACTTTGGTGAATAACTTCATGGTTAAGTAAATTTAGATTTGGGATTATAAATTTACTATGAGAAGCCACCAAAAAATGTTAACGAAATGTTAAAATCGATTAAAAACATGTATTTCGTCGAAAATAAATGTTTTTAATCGTTGAAATGCGTTTTTTTGAAATAAAAAACTTACTTAATATTTTTATGGAGACAAACGGTTTTTAATCCAACTTTTATTGGCTTGTAATTGGTATTGGATTCTATCGTGAAGTCTATTTGGTCTACCTTGCCAAAATTCGATTTCTATAGGCCTTACTATAAAGCCTCCCCAATGCTTAGGTCTTTCTATTTTTTTGTTTTTGTAAATAGTTTCTAATTCTTGAAGTTTATCTTCAAGTTCTCCCCTATTTTTTATTACTTCACTTTGATTAGAGACTAAAGCACCTAATTGACTTCCTATAGGTCTAGATTTAAAATAATCATCACTTATATTTGGTGCTACTTTTTCTGCCTTTCCTTTTATAATAATTTGCCTTTCTAATTCTTGCCAAAAAAAGGATAGACAAACATTTGCAGTTTTGTCTATTGATTTTCCTTTATCACTATTATAGTTTGTAAAAAAAATAAAGCCTTCTTCTGTAATTTTTTTTAATAATACTATTCTACTCTTAGGGTAACCATCCAAACCAATAGTAGTTAACGCCATCGCATTATTCTCCTTTTCGGGTAAAATACGGTCTGCTTCGTTAAACCATCTTTTAAACAATTCCATAGGAGCACTAGGCGTATCTTTAATTAATAACGCTCCTTTTTGGTATGATTTTCTGTAGCTACTTAAATCTTTTTCCATACTTTAATAAAATAACAAAGATAAGTTCAATAAGTAGTATTTTAATAAAGATTTAATCTTTATTGGAGAATTAAATGAAGGCGGCTTTTTGACTGAAAAAAAGGAAAAAATTTGTAAAACTGTATGGCTTTATATAAGCTACTGCGATTATATTATGATCTTAGTTTTTTAAACACTGATATTTAACAACATAAGTATTAAATGAGCGAATTTTTTAGAGCGCATTAATTAAACTCAAAAAGCTTACCGTCTTCTGCTAATTCTACATTACTAAATACGGTTTTCGCTTCTGTTTTAAAGTCTTCTAAATCTGGATAACGTGATGAATAGTGTCCTAAAATTAATGTCCCTGCATTGGCCTTTTTAGCTATACTTGCAGCTTCTTTTGCCGTTGAGTGCTTTGTCTTTAGGGTTAAATGTGCGTGTTGCTCTAAAAAAGTAGATTCGTGATATAAAACGTCTACATTTTTAATGATGGGTACTATATCTTCTTTATAAATCGTATCACTACAAAAGGCATAGCTTTTGGGTGGATTGGCTTTATAGGTAACTAATTCGTTTTTTATAAGTTCCCCTTCTTCATTTTCTACATCAAATCCTTGTTTTAGTTTTCTATAGTAGGCTTTATTTATGTTAGCATCTTCAGCTGCTCCAATATTTAATTTCCGTTCGCCTTCTTTTTCTTTAAATAAATAGCCATTTGTGTAAACACGATGTTCTAATGGTATGGTATATACCTGTACCTTATCATCTTCAAAAATTAACTCGGAGCTATGCGATGTTAACTCGTGAAAATACAACTTATAATTGGTCCATGAATCTGCTAACTTCATTTGAAGTGTAATAACGTCTTTAATCCCTTTAGGTCCATAAATATGTAAATCTGCTTCACGCGTTAGTAATCTAAACGTAGATATTAAACCTACTAAACCAAAAAAATGATCGCCATGCAAGTGAGAAATAAAAATATGCTTTATGCGGTTAAACTTAATTTTTTGCTTGCGTAATTGTACTTGGGTGCCTTCTCCACAATCTATTAAAAACATGTGATTGCTTATTTCGAGTACTTGAGATGTTGTGTTGGATAGAATTCTTGGGGTAGCGCTGTAACAGCCTAATATAGTTAATTTCATTTAAATTTCACTAATTCGTTATATTTTAGAGTTAAAAACAAAACTCTAAAATAGTATAAAACATTTAAAACCCTAAATCGCGTTCCATTTCTTCCATTTCAATAATATCGAAGGCTTCTTGCTGTGTTGGCACAACTACTAATTCGTCTGGAACTTCGTCTAAATTGATTTTATCTGATACAATAACAAAAGAATGTTTCGCTTTTCTATGAATATTAGAAATTTGTAGAAATTCTACAATCTTCTCTAATGTCATTGGCTCCAAAGCTGTTAAAACTACAACTATATTATTGTTTTTAAACTTAGGATATAACGCTTCAAGTTTTTTCACTAATTCCACTACTGTGAATTTCTCTTGAGTTATAATTGAAATATTACCATCTTGACTAATTATCATGACTTACTGTTTTATTTTAGACGCTAACAAATAAATTACTGCCATTCTAACGGCTACTCCATTTTGTACCTGATCCAAAATTATAGCTTGTTTAGAATCTGCTACATCACTGGTAATTTCAACTCCTCTATTAATTGGCCCAGGATGCATTATTATAATTTCTTTACCTATATTATCTAGCAAACTTTTAGTGACACCAAACTGTTGAGAATACTCCCTTGTGGATGGAAAATAGCTTATATCCATGCGTTCGTTTTGTACCCTAAGCATATTTGCTACATCACACCAATTTAAGGCTTTTTTTAAATCTGTTTCTACTTTAACGCCTAATTTATCTATATATTTGGGAATAAGTGTTTTTGGTCCACATACCATGACCTCTGCACCTTGTAATTGTAATGCAAAAATATTAGACAACGCCACCCTACTATGCAAAATATCACCAACAATTACTACTTTTTTACCTTTAACTTCTCCAAGTTTTTCTCTTATAGAATAGGAATCTAATAAGGCTTGAGTTGGGTGTTCATGAGCGCCATCTCCAGCATTTATAATACTGGCATTGATATGTTTAGACAGAAACACGCCTGCTCCAGGATTTGGATGTCGCATTACTACCATATCTACTTTCATTGATAAGATATTGTTAACTGTATCTACCAAGGTTTCTCCTTTTTTAACAGAAGACTGCGCTGAGGAAAAATTAATAACATCGGCAGACAACCGTTTTTCTGCTAATTCGAATGAAAGCTTTGTTCTGGTAGAGTTTTCGAAAAACAAATTAGCTATGGTAATATCCCTTAAGGAAGGGACCTTTTTAATTGGTCGGTTAATGACTTCTTTAAAATGATCGGCTGTCTCAAAAATAAGTTGGATATCTTTTTTATTTAGATACTTTATTCCTAATAAGTGATTTACACTTAATTCGTTCATTCTAACTATTTAAAAATTTATGTTGGTAATTATCCTGAGTTACACCTTTTAAGAGGGCTTACTTAGGTTTTATTTTTCAATTAAGTAAACCGAGTCTTCTTTATCTTGCTCACTCCAGTTTACTTTAACTTTTTCGTTATTTATCACATCTACTTGACGCCCTCTATAGTCTGGCTGTATAGGTAAATGCCTACTAAAACGCCTGTCTATAAGTGCTAAAAGTTCTATTTCATTTGGTCTTCCAAAAGATTGTATTGCTGTTAATGCTGCTCTTATACTTCTTCCAGTGTACAAAACATCATCTATAAATACAATATTTTTATCTTCAACTAAAACGTTTATTTCTGTTGTATTAGCTTCAAGCGGTTTTTCTCTTCTTCTAAAATCGTCTCTATAAAACGTAATATCCAGCTGTCCTAACTTTATCTCTTTAATTTTATAGTCTTCTTTTAAAATTTTAGCAAGTCTATTGGCTAAGAAAATGCCTTTAGGTTGTAAGCCAATTAAAACTGTATTTGAGAAATCGTCGTGTTTTTCAATAAGTTGACAAGCCAATCGATGAAGAATGATGTTTACCTCTTTTGCATTAAGTAAAACTTTCTGACTCATATACTAACGTATTCTAATAAACAAAGGTAATGCAAAAAATTAAATTGCTTATTTTTTAATTTACTTTAATTCGTTTTAAAAATCAATATTAAAACCTCTAATTTAGCAGTAACAACTTTGTAAACTGCGTTATAAATGAATGAATATATTGATATTGTTGATATAAATGGAACACCTACAGGACAAACTGAATTAAAGTCAATTATTCATCAAAAGGGCTATTATCACAATACGGCACATGTCTGGTTTTACACAAAAAGTTGCGAGATCTTACTAGCCCAAAGAGCTAAAGAAAAAACCATTTGTCCTTTACTATGGGATGTCTCTGTTGCTGGCCATATAGATGCAGGGGAAACTGCTATACAAGCTGCTGTAAGAGAAACCAGAGAGGAAATTGGTTTAGCTCTCAACGAAAACGAACTGCATTTTATTGACGTGTTTAAATGTTTTCAAAACTATAACAACAGAATGATTGACAACGAATTTCATAATACTTTTATTGCTGAATTAAAGCCCCCATTATCCCGTTTAACACCTCAGCAAGGTGAAGTTGAAGCTTTAAAATTGGTGTCTTTTGATGCATTTCAATCTATACTGGATAATATTGGAGAAAACAATCATTTTATAGCTTCCAATAAAGTGTATTATGAAACTGTTTTAAAAAAAATTAAAGACGCTTTTAAATAGAATATTTAGTGATATTTGAGAGCTTTTCTTCTGTATTTTAAAAATAATAGTATTCCTAATAACATCACTAAAGCGATAAGCCAGATCCAATAATTAGATAAAAGGTTAGCGTCCGCAATAGGGCTATTATCGCCAACTAATATAGGTGCTGCCCAATAATTAGGATGTGCAAACTCAGTATATTGATGTTGTTTTATATAATTAAGTTTGGCTTCTCTAAGTGCCACAGATTTAGTTTTTCCTGCTTTTAAATTTTTGTAAAAGTCTGTCATGATTTCGGAATTACTTTTATCGTAAACCGACCATAAAGTAGACACCACGCTTTTTGATCCTGAATTAAAAAAACCTCGTGCTAAACTCATCACACCTTCGCCTTGTTGTAAGGTTCCCCTAGCCGTTTGGCAGCCACTCAATACTACTAAATCGGCTTGATTTTTATAGGCATAAATCTCATCTATAGATAAGTTGTCGTTTGTAAAAGCGATATAGCTACTCTCATCGTTACTTTCATTAGCGTTTGCATGCGTTGCCAGATGGAGTACTTTATATTGGCCTTGCGTATTTAAAAATATGGTTTTTGTTGCTTGATTATTTTTTAAAAAATCACCTGAAAAAGATTGGTTAATACCATCCAACTCTGCGCTACTAAATTTTAAATTCATTAAACCAGATGTTGAGTTATTATTTGAAAAATGTATTGGTGCTAAAGCCAATACATTTTTAGTTGGTGTATGTGTTAGGTTCTTACTGTTTTCAAGAAGTGAAATGGAATATGCATAACGCATGTCTGTTTCTTCTATCAAATACTTTTTTGTGGCAGGATTAACCAATGCTTCAAAAGGCAAATATTGTAGATTGCCATCTGGGATAATAACGACTTCCTTGTCTTCAAGTTTTTGAGCAATATCATTAGGGAAAAGTGATTTAAATATATATTCTGAAGCTGAAGCATAGTTATCCCGACCTACTTTTTGGGAATTAGTGGTTAAAGCCATCCCGTTATTTACAATGCTAAGTTGCTGTTTAAATCTTTTGTAATCTCCATCGGCTATCTTAAAAAAATGCGTGGTATTTAATGTATTACATAGCCCAAAACCTTGAGCTTCTCCCAATAAATAATGTAAAACCACTTGATCTCCACTACAATAATTAGTCTTAAAATTTTTAATATCTGTTATCTCTAACTGTTTCTTTAGATTGGTATATTTTGGATGTGTTTGTTGTAAGGTATCCAAAAATTGTTTGTAGGCTATTTTTTTACGAAAAATAGCGTCTTTTAATGTACGAGTAAGAGCATCGTTTTCTTGACTTACATGCTTATTAAGATTATTTTGAGCAAGTAAAATATCTTGCTTTAAGTGATATTCTTTTTCGGCAATACTGTCGGGTAATTGAGCAAGTCTTTTGGCTTTTTCATAGGTGATATTTTCCAGGAGCAACAACGCTTTGTTTCGTTCCATAAAATAAAACGCTTGGTCTGGATTATTCAAATAAAAGCACGCTTCTACTGCTTTTTCATACAGTTTGGCACTTTGCTCACGCCAATACAGTTTGGATTTAAATGCCATGCCTTCTGTACGGATGATATCGATTAATTTATCGGCAGTTTTAAAGGTTTTTAGGGCTTCAATTAAGTAATTACTATGATTATTGTATTTGTAATATTTAAACCAGCCATTGGCTTTGGTTATAAGGTAATGTAATGTATTTAATTTGTTTACCGATAATTCTAACGCTTCTACCGAAGGGAGACTCATAACAGAGTCTTTTAAGTTTATGCTAAGCGACATATTTAATGCCTTTTGGTAGAGATTCATACCATTCTCAAAGTCCAATTGTTCTAAATATAAATCTCCAAGGTTTTCGTATGTATCACTTAAATCCGGGAAAATCGCTCTAGCTTTATTTAAATAATCCTTACTTTTTTCAAACTGTTTTAATCTTAAATAAGAAACCCCTAAACTATTATAAACTTTAGCTTTATTTATATCTATATCTTCGTCGTTACCAAAGGTAGAAATTTGCTCATGATGTTTAATTGCTTCAAAATAATTTTCATTAATAAGATGTGTATTACCTCTAATTTGAAGTATTTCTGAAAGTCTATTTTCATTAAACTTTGATACGCTTAGAACTTGCTCTGCTTTATTTAGATAATGCAATATTTTTGAATAATTCTTGCGGGCATCTTTTTCAAATAAAACATCGGCTAAAGCCACACATACATTTACAAACAATTCATTATTTGTATCATTATCCAAATAATCTATAGCCCTATGTAAATACGAAATTGCATTTTCATACTCACCAAAGTCCCTGTAAATAACAGCTAAATCTAATAACGCGTTTTTTGTATTAGCATCTGTTGGTTTTAAATTAACTATTTCATTATAACAGTGAATGGCTTTTGAGACGTTTTTATTGTATTCATAAAATATAGCTAGGTTGTAAAGCGATTTCTTTATTGAGCTTGGAGGAATAGAATCTATTTGTTGTTTTTGTTTGATTGCCTTTTTTGTAAAATAAATAGAAGAATCTATTTGTTGTTTTTTACCTGTATATTCCCACAAAAAAAAGTAGTGTTTTCCTAAATCGTGAAACTCATTAGCAAGTTGTAAACCATTATTATGATTGGCAATTTTAATGTATAATGAATCAATATAGCTACGCTGCCTTTTTATATGATTATGTTCATCTTGGCTATGACATATCAAGAAAAAAAAACTACATGAAATTAATAACAAATATTTAAAGCTCACCAAACAAATATAATTTAATGAGCTTTAAAAATAATATTTTAAATATTATAACCTTTTAATTTTGTAGAGATTCGTAATATTTTGCATTGAAATTAAATTGATTCAAATTATTTTGATTTCTCGTATGGTTCTTAATAAATTCATCAATGGTTGCCTGAGGGCTCATATCTTGTGTTGTTATTATTTCAAATAACTTTGCAGACACTAACGGCGTACTAATTGAAGTTCCAGAGGTTGTAATTTCATCTTCTTGTTTATTTCTATCTACTATTTTTAAACTAATAGAATATGGAGCGGGTATATCAATACTGGTTGTACCAAAATTTGAAGAAGGGGCTTTAATAGTTTGTTTATTCTCATCAATTATATAACCTCCAACGGCAAACAGATTATCTGAATTGTATCCAGAAGGATAATGACGAAAACTTCCGCTATCTGTATCTTCACCGCAGTTACCTGCTGATGTAACAAATATTGAGGTTTGATTTAAACTATCAATATAACTTTTCATAATTTCTAGATGTTCCGGATCTTTATCATAAATATTGGCTCCAAAACTGGCATTAACTATTTTAATAGGGTTGTAATCTGATGAATCTTGAATATAATTAATATAGTGCATCGCACATATAATATCCCAATACGATCCTTCCCCTTCAGAGTCAAACACTTTTAAAGGTAAGATACTATAGTTAGTATCTTCAAATCCTAATTCTTTTAACTCGTTCACTAGGGTTTTAACGACCAATGTGCCATGAGTCTCTGATGCTTCCTGAGCATAATGCCTAGCATTATTGTCTACAAAATTCCAACCTAAACCAAACTTCTCAAACCACTCTTCATCATTACAATTTCTATTTGCTATAACACTCAGGTTTTGATGTAAATTAATCCCACTTAACTTATCATAATCAATTCCTGTATCTATAACAGCAATAACAGGTGTCCCCTCTCCATTAAATTCAATTATATTAGGAGGTGGAGATACATCAAACCCGTTATTGATCACTTGGAATGGGAGATTATCTTTATTAGTAGAGGATACTATTCCTGGATTAATATTAAATGTAAAATTTACATCACCTCGAATTTTAGATTTTTTATCACTTTTTCTAAGTGAAGATAGTTTTGTTTCTGCTTGAACATCTATTGAGGTATTAATTGGTATTAAAAAAATTCTAGGATTACCACAATCACAGGTTTTATAATTGCTTAAATCCAATCCTGAAAATATGTTTTTAATTATATCGATACCATTCTGGTCTCCTTGATCAGATAAATATGTAATAATCTCATAAAAATGATTCTCGATCGCTTCAAATAAACGGTCTTCATTAATTTTAGCATCTGGGTTATTAGGATTATATATATTGCTCCATGTGTCATCATCTACAATTTGTATAATAATTTCATTTGAAATGGAATAATCTGCTCTATTATCACAAATAACTTTATCATCATTATTAACTGCAATCGCATCATCATCACAGCGTAATAAGCAAGTAGTACTTATTATAAGTAGTAGAATAATAAACCTTAGTTTAAAGAAATATTTTTTCATAATATTATATTTTAATTCAAGCATTAATGCAACCTCTAACCAAAGGTTAACGACACATTAAAAATTTTTATCAATTTAATCTTGGAGCGACTATAATTTACAAAAAATGAATTTTACGTTTATAATTAATTCTATTATCTACTCAAGCGTAGAAACTATCTTTTTTAACTGCGGCTTTTTATAATTAGGCGTATTAGGGTTAACTTGTAATTCTCTAAACACATCTAAAGCGTTTTCTTTTTGCCCTTCTTTTAAATAGCAAAGTCCTAAATACCATCTGGCTTGGTCTATATAACGTGTACTATTTTTGTCAATAAGTTTTTTATAATGTATAATCGCTTGACTGGTATTATCTACTGCCAAATAGGATTGTGCTAGATAATAATCTACAAAATCTGGATAGTTATCGCATGTCTTTGAGCTATTATACAAATCTATAGCCTTTTGGTAATTGGCATTTTCGTAAGCTGTTTTGGGTAAATTCCAATCTGTTTCACAAGAATTGTTGTTTCCCATCGCTGTGGTGTAGTCTGGTATTTGGTAGTATGTGTTAAATAAATAGTCTGGTGTACTAGTATAGTAATTATAACCGCCAAAACCTATGAGTAACAAAACAGATGCTGCCATGGCTAATCGTTTCCAGTTAAATGTATTTTTCTTTTCTTGGTTTTTAATTTCATTTTCAAAATCAAGTAGCTTTTTTTTGAGATTCGATTTTTCAGTATTCTTTACAGCGTGTTGTACATCGTTTTCAAAGTCAAACTGCGCTTTAAAATCGGCATCATTTATCAATAGTGTTTCTAACTCAATCTTTTCCTCGGTATTGAGTTCATTTAAAAAATATTTATGTAGCAGGTCATCTTTATTCATAACATTTATTTAACCAATAGGGCTGTTTTCAAGCCTTTTAAACAACGTGATTTTTGGCTTTTTACTACATTTTCGCTGTTATAGTCTCCTTGTGCCATTATTTCTTTAATACTCATTTTATTGTAGTAAAACCAAATTAAAATTTGGCGGCATTTTTCTCCTAATTTTTCAAATTGCCGTTGCATTTGTAATTGGCGCTCACTGGGTTGATTTGGGGTAATATCAAAATCGGTAATCTCAAAGGCGTTTTCTCCAACTTTTTCCAGAGCAAACTCACTATTCACCATTTTTTTTTGTTTACGTAGTCTATCCATAATCATATACTTACCAATACTAGTAATATAAGTCGTAATACTACATTTTAGTTCGCTTAACTTCCCTGTTTTTATGTTTTCGTAAAAGGCTATATAAGCATCCTGATATACATCTAAAACCTCTTGTTTATCTAAACCAAACTTTTTGGAGTAGTTAATAAAAGCGTCACGATTGCTTTGGTACACGTTTTTAAAAGCCGTACCAGAACCCTGTTTTAATTCTAAAAAAATAGCTTGATCGCTTTGTTTAGTCATTAATGTTTAATAGCTGTAAATAGTTAACACTCAAATTTATAAAAATGGATAAGAATATTAACCATTGGCATGAAAATTTATTTTTTAGAGAACATGGTATAGTATATTACTAAAAAAAATCAGTTTGGAACACTAAGCCCAAACTGATTAAAATTATTGTTTAAATACTATTATACCAGTTCTGATGTAAAATTACCCAAAAGAAAATGGAATATTTTTGTGCTATGCGAAGAAGAAAATTCAAGCATAGCCCAAGTTCTGGTTTCATTTTATGATAAAGCATAGCGCAAAAAGAACTATTTTAATTGAGTAATTTTACGTGAGAAATGGTATTAACTTACTTGGCACAAAATGCAAATTTTGCATCGTTTACAGGTGTAAAATAAGTGGTTTTATTATTTATACGCTTCCACCAAAAATCCCTTGTTGAAACTTCGTCTCTTGGTGTCTCTATAAGTTCATCTAAATCGACAAGCCACGTCCCTCTTACAGTTATATTTAATTTTTCTTTGTAAATCGTCCCATCTGCATTATAAGTTATTGCATTAAAAGTGAGCTTATAATCTTCTGATGGCTCTATATTTTTTATTATAAGTTTCCCCAAACGCCCTTTATTAGTCTTATAAAAAATAACATCTTCTGGTTTTAACAAAAACCCAGTAAAATCTGTAGCTATAATTTCTAAACTACTAAGTGTTTTTTCCAAACTTTTAATCTCCTCAAAAGACGTTTTGTAACAGTCGTTGCAAGTTACATCCGGATAATGCTTGGGAATAGATATAATGTGAATATTATTATCCTCATCACATTCTTCCGTTTCACTATTGTGATCAATCTGTAGGATTAAATAGTTATAATCTTGTACCTTAGGATCATTAGGATTACAAGTAGAACAAGGCACAGTTGCTCCAAATTGAAATGACGATGTCCCTCCATTGGCAGACATCACCCCTGTAATACGACCTCCTGCAGCATCATCTGTAGTATCTATTTGTTCGTCCATAGATAACCACGCTTGCACTGAGGTTTCCCCATCTACTTTCCCTATATTTTTTATAGTGACTTCCCAACCTATTTGATTATTTTGACTAGTAGGACATATAATACTAGCTGCTTCAAATACAAAGTCTGGTTTATCACAAAACGCCTCACAAAGTTCTTCAGGATAATTTTCTGGGATTTTTATAACACTAATATTGTTATCTTCATTACATTCATCTATTTCAGAACGCGAATCTGCTTCTAGAATTAAATAATTGTACCCTGCTGTATCTCCAACTGTAGCACCAAAAGTGAACGATTTGGAACTTTCTGCATTAACTGCAACCACCAAACCTCCAGCTGCCTTATCTGTTGCGTCTATAATATCATCCACAGATAACCAAGCTTGAACAGCAGAATTAGCATCTTCCTGTCCCGTATTTTTAAGTATCCCTTCCCAACCTATTTGATAATTTTCATTGGGCGGGCATATTACTTTTACTTCTTGAAAAAGTAAATCTGGCTTTGTACAATCTCCATCATCTGAAGAATCGTCGCAAGCCACGTTCAATGAGATTAATAATCCCCCTAAGAATAAGCTAAATAATTTGCTTATTAAAAATTTTGTTGTTTTCATGTTTTAATAGATTTTACATTATACACCTTAATGGGCTACTATAAAAAAGGTTAACAGCAAATAGACTTTTAAAAATTAATTGTTAACCTTTTTCATCGGTTTTCATGAATTATTAATAGAAACTTAAAATAATTTTATAATGAAAACATTAGAAAAAACAGACAACTTAGAAAAAGTATTATCCGATTTTAAAATTGAAGAAGTTTTAAAACAAATTAACAGTATTAAAGAAAAATCTTTACCTATTTTAAAGACTAAAGATATAGAAGATCCAGGCCCAGAGGTTAAAATTGGATCAGACAAAAGGGTAGACTTAGAAAGCTTAGGTAACTTAGAGAGAATTATTAATAGAAAAAACTTTTTACCCGCTAGCTTCTTAGAGGAAGGCGCAATAATACAAAGAGCTGTAGCTAGAGTAGTTTTTAAAGAACCTTATGGGAATTTTGATACTGGAGATGGTTGGGCTACTGGTTTTATGGTCTCCCCTTCTTTATTTATGACAAACAATCATGTGATTTCAAGTAAAAACTTTGCAAAAAAATTTAAAGCTCAGTTTAATTATCAGAACGATTTATCTGGTAACTCTACAACTACTGACGAGTATATTTTTGACCCGGAAGATGTTTTTTTTACTGATAGTAGTTTAGATGTTACACTTATAAGAGTACAAAAAAAACATCAATTTAGCTTGGCTAGAAATCGTTTTTCCATTGAAAATGAATATACACCAAACCCATTGGATCCAATACATAAAATACCTCAAATAGATATTCATAATTTAATTACTGATGATTTAATAAAAAGGTGGATGTTTTCTCCTATTTATGCTGGCAATAAATGGGGATATATAAAATTAAACAAAAATCCATCTTATGCTAAGGATCAATTTTTAAACATTATTCAACACCCTAATGCTAGACGCAAAGAAGTGGCTCTTCAAGAAAACTTAATTACTAAAATTTTCTCTAATAAAATTCAATATACAACAGACACCGAACCTGGTTCTTCAGGCTCTCCTGTTTTTAACAATCATTGGGATTTGGTTGGTTTACACCATTCTGCAGGCGAAAGAAATCAAAGAACAAATAAATGGGTAAGTAATCAAGGTATACGAATTGACAAAATAATTGCTGCTTTAAAAAATAATTTTAATGGAACTGTATCTGGCAATAATATACTTACCGAATTAGGATTATAAATTTAATCTATTAGTCTTAGGCATATGTGAAAATAGTCTCGCCTATTAGAAAATAAAAAAGGTCGCCATACTTTTAAGTAAGCGGCCTTTTCTAATCATATTAGTTTTTTCATTTAAAACTCCAAATCCACAACTAAATCAAACTCATCATAAATTGCTTTATCTTTTAAGTTATCAAAAAAGCTAGCAGACCCATAACGAATATCGTATTTCGTTCTATCAATTTTTAAATTTGCTGTTGCTTTACTACCATAAACAGAAATTGTAAACTTAACAGGGTTAGTGCTTCCTTTTATAGTTAAATCTGCATCGACATTATAAGCGTTTTTACCAGAACTTTTCACTTTAGTAATTACTAATTTGGCTGTAGGGTGGTTAGCTACTCCAAAAAAATCGTCCGATTTTAAATGACCATCTAATTTCCCTTTGTACTCACCTTGTAAGTCTGTAGAACTTATGGTTGTCATGTCTATAACAAATTCGCCTCCAGTTAGTTTTTCATTATCAAAAATCAATGCACCAGATTTTAAAGCAATGGTTCCCTCATGAGATCCCGTTACTTTGTAGCCTTTCCAAACCACTTTACTTTTGTCTGTTTTTATTTCTTTTTTATCCCCTCCTATTGTAGTAAAAGAAAAAGACATAAAAGAAACGATCAATACAACTCCTAATGTTTTTAATACGTTTTTCATAGTTATAAATTGTTACTTATTATTTGCTTTACAAAATTCTAACTTATGTACGTTATAAAAAATAATATAGGTTACAAAAAACTATTAAACTAGTTTAACTTTCTACTGCAATTTGCTTCTTTATTTTACTCAAAAATTCTTTTGTTATACCTAAATAGGAAGCAATCATATATTGAGGAATTCGTCTTTCTATTTTAGGATATTGCTTCTTAAAATAAAGGTAGCGTTCTTTTGCCGAAAGACTAAAGTTTCTAACAATGCGCTTTTGAGAAAACACATACGCTTTAGTTATTATTTGTCTAAAAAAGCGTTCTAATTTTGGTATTTCATGATATAATTCTTCAATAACATCATGAGAAAACATAATTAACTCTGTATTTTCTAAACATTGAACATTCAAATCTGCAGGTGTTTGAGTGATAAAACTCCCTACATCTCCTGCCCACCAATCTTCTATAGAAAACATAATAATATGTTCTTGACCTTGATTATCTAAATGAAATGTTCTGGTACAGCCTTTAATTATAAAACATTCGTAGGTACAAATGTCGCCTTGCTGAACTATATATTGATTTTTTAGATAGGTTCTGCAACTAATTTTTGAAGCTAAAAACCTTAACTCTTCATGAGTAAGATCTACATAATTTGAGATATAATTGAATAATGGCTGTATTTTGACTTCTATATCACTCATAAGCACCAAATTTAATAATTATAAACCTGAGTTCAACCTAAGAATCATAGATAAAATTCAATAAACATGCTAGATTCAACTTATAATTACGATAGACTAGCAATAGTTTATCGTAATTTAAGGAAGAAGATGCGTGTTTAGTGATTTTTAGCTAGAAATTAATACATTTTCATAGCCTCTAAGGATTGCATAATACCATTTACGTAATTTAATTTCGTATGAATATTTCTGTCACTTCTACAATGAGTGTCACGCCTTAGCATGATGTATTGAGAAGCTATAAACCTGTTCTCGATACATTTTTTATTTCGTTATCTCTTCATAAAAAACACTCGAACTGACATATGCGAAAATTTTAATCGTAAATCGTATAATATACTTATTTAAATTAAGCACTTGATAAAAAGGTCTTTTGTATTTAAAAAAATAGTGTTCTTGGGCCGACTCAGGGTATAAGATTGTGCGAACAATTAAATAGATTTTTAATCTCCCTAATTACACTATTTTTACCAAATGGAAAAAGAAAATTCTTTTAAGCTCGAATTTGTTGTTATAATGGCTTCATTAATGGCTATAGTTACATTAGCTATTGATGCGTTATTACCTGCTATTCCAAACATAAGTAATTACTTAAGTGTTTCAGATAGTAGTAAAAACCAGCAACTCATAACCATGATTTTCTTAGGTATAGGGTTTGGGCAGTTGGTTTTTGGACCATTATCCGATAGTTTTGGACGAAAACCCATTGTATTTACAGGTTTTATTATTTTTATAATTGCCAGTATTATATGTTTAACTACCAAAAATTTTGAGGTTATGATCTTTGGTAGAATATTACAGGGTATAGGCCTTTCTTCTCCAAGAAGCTTATCCTTATCTATGATTAGAGATACTTATAGTGGTAATCATATGGCAAAAATGATATCGATGGTCATGTTATTTTGTATTTTTGTTCCTACTATAGCACCCAGTCTAGGGCAAATATTGGTTAACACATTTAACTGGCAAGCCATTTTTTATTTTAACATTGGTTTTGGAGTTTTAATCATGATCTGGTTTTGCTTAAGACAAAAAGAAACGCTACCAAAAGACAAACGTATTAAGTTTTCTACATATCTGCTTTTTTATGGTTTTAAAGAGTTTTTAAAGCATAAAGAATCTGTTGCATACACTGTTGTTTCTGGTTTTATAACAGGGTCTTTTATGGTTTATTTAAGTACTTCTCAACAAATTTTTCAAGAGCAATACAATTTAGTTAATGCATTTCCTTACATAATAGCATGTTTAACTATTTCGGTAGGATTCGCAACTTATATCAATAGCAGATTAGTTTTAAAATATGGCATGTGGCGTATTGCTTATATAGCAACAATAGCTTACTCACTCATTCCCATATTGTATATGTTGTTGTTTTGGTCTGGCAAAAACCCTCATGCATTACTATTAGTAAGCTTTTTTTCTCTCCAATTTTTTGCAGCAGGTTTTTTATTCGTTAACCTTAGTGCTTTGGCTATGGAACCTTTAGGCCATATAGCAGGTATAGGTGCAGCAATAAACGGCTTTATAAGTACTGTGATGGCTGTACCAATTGCAGATTATATTGGTCGTTTTGTTGTTACTTCTGTATTACCTTTATTTATAGGGTTTTCAATTTTTGGGGTTTTGTCTCTTACCGTTTTTCTTTTCTTAAAAAGTAAAGAAAGAACCGTTACAACTTAGTTTTAATATTTATTATTTTTATGGAATTAATTTAATTATAAATAAAAAAAATGAAAATAATAGGCATAGGCAAAAACTACGTTAATCACATCTCTGAGGTTGAAGCACTTAAAACTGGAAATCAATTAATATTTACAAAACCAGAAAGTACATTAGTTACAAATAATAACGATGTTTTATACCCCAGTGTTTCCAATAACGTTGTTTATGAGGTTGAGTTAGTTGCTAAAATAGGGCAAACAGGCAAAGATATCTCAGTAGAAAATGCTGCCAACTATATAAGTGAT
Source organism: uncultured Flavobacteriaceae bacterium (assembly GCA_947498845.1). Taxonomy (GTDB): domain Bacteria; phylum Bacteroidota; class Bacteroidia; order Flavobacteriales; family Flavobacteriaceae; genus Jejuia. Next base: position 60,263 of record CANMLX010000018.1, read on the forward strand.
ATTGCTATAGGTATTGATTACACAGCAAAAGACGTGCTAACAAGCAGTCGAGAAAGTAAAGGGCCTTGGGCTTTAGCTAAAGGTTTTGATGGTGCTTCGCCTATATCATCTTTTAAACCTATTGCTAACTTTCCCGATTTAAACAATATCAATTTTGATCTAAAAATAAATGGAGAAGAAAAACAGGTAGGTCATACATCTTTAATGATTTATAATTTTAGTGAAATTATCGCTTATGTCTCTAAATTTATGACTTTAAACGAAGGCGATTTATTCTTTACGGGCACTCCTGCTACAGGAGCTGGTGAAATCCATAAAGGAGATCATTTACAAGCCTCTATAGAAGGCGAATTACTCTTAGATTTTAAAATGATCTAAACAACCTTTTCTCGGTAAATATACTTTCTTATGAAAAACTCCATTGCAGATAGAGTATCTTATTTTTTAAATCGCTACCCTCCATTTAATTTAATTAAAGAAGAGAGCTTGACTAAAATTGCCTCTCAAGTACAAATTATGTATTTGGAAAAAGGGGATTCGGTTTTTGATAAAGGAAGTAATTATCATAATCATTTTTATGTAGTTAGGGATGGTTCTATTTATTTATACCACAGCAACGAAACAGATAAAAATATTGTAGGTATAAGTGATAAGGGTGATATTTTTGGATTAAGAGCTTTAATCACTAAAGAAAACTATAAGCTTACTGCAACTGCAAATGAAGAATCTATAGTCTATGCTATTCCCATTGAAACATTTGAATCTGTAACCAACCGCAATGTAAAAATCCATAGGTATTTAATGACTGCTTTTGCCAGTAATACTCATGACCCTTACACTGCTGAAGAAAATGGTCAAATATTTATTGATTATTTGCCAAACAGATCGGACGATATAGCGAATCTCCAAACTGCAAATTACACGAGAACACCTATTTATTGCTATGCAGACCAAACATTAAAAAAAGCGGCCAAAAAAATGGCAAAGCATAAAATTGGTTGTATCATAATTGTGGATTACAATAAACATCCAATGGGGATTATCACAAATAGTGATATTAAAAATAAAATTGGCACAGGATTATATCCCATTTCTACATCTGTTACTAATATAATGTCAACCCCAATTATTACAGATAAAGATGGTATTACGGTTGCTAATGCGCAATTAAAAATGATCCAGCATAATATTAATCATATATGCATTACAGAAGACGGCTCTCCAAATTCTAAGACTACAGGTATTTTAACACATCATGATATATTAGTGACCTTAGGTAATAGTCCCGCAGTTATTCTTAAAGGTATTAGGCGTGCAAAACGTTCCAAAGACTTGAGGGGGTTTAGACTTAAAGCTAACACGCTCTTAAAAAATTATCTAGAACAGAACATTCCTTTAACCCATATAAATCACGTTATATCATCAATTAACGATGCTGTGACACGACGTGCTATTGAGCTTGCTATAAAAAAAATGGCTACACCTCCTCCTGTAAAATTCTCTTGGATATGTATTGGTAGCCAAGGCAGAAAAGAACAGCTTTTATTTACAGATCAAGATAACGGGCTTATTTTTGAAGATGTTCCTGAAGATAAATATCTAAGCACACAAAGTTATTTTTTAAAACTGGCTAAATACATCACCAAAACATTACATGTTATTGGCTTTGAATACTGCCAGGCAGATATGATGGCCAGTAATCCTGAATGGTGTAAGTCTATATCTCAATGGAACGCCTTATTTAGTGATTGGATAGTAAACCCTAATGAAAAAAGTATTTTATTGTCTTCCATTTACTTTGATTACAGTCATATATATGGAGACAAAACACTTGTAGATAGTCTTACAGAAAACATATATAATACCTTAGGAGACACCTCTAGGTTTTATAGTATTCTAGCTAAAGATGCCATGAAAAACCCACCACCACTTGGCTTTTTTAAGCAATTTATTGTGGAACATAATGGTGAACAAAAGAATCTTTTTAACATCAAATATAGAGCTTTAATGCCTTTAATTGATGCGGCCCGTGTATTAGCATTAAGCAAAAAAATTAAAAATGTAAATAATACTTACGAACGCTTTGAAAAACTAGCTGAAATGGAGCCAAATAATAAAGAACTTTTTCTTTCCTGTGCTTATTCTTTTAAAGCCCTACTTAAATTTAAAACAAAACAAGGTATCTTACACAGCAATTCTGGAAAATTTATTGAATTGAGTTCTTTAACAAAAGAAGAACAGCTTAAGTTAAAACGCTGTTTTAAACCTATTCAAGAAATTCAAGAATCTTTAAAATTACGTTTTAACCTCTCTAGCAGCATATTATAAATGGTTTTTAAATGGTTTAATAAAAATAACAATGAACATCTTCCAGAATTCTGGAGGCGTTATTTAAGTTATTTTAAAAACGCTAATAAACTACCGCCAATAGACAATACGCGGTTTGTTGTTTTTGATACAGAGACTACAGGTTTTGATATAGATAGAGATAGAATTCTTTCTATAGGCGCTGTTACTGTAGAGCATAAAACCATTGCTGTTAATAATAGTTTTGAAGTTTATCTGGATCAGGAGATTTTTAAGCCCGAAACTGTAAAAATTCATGGCATCTTAAAACGTGGTGAACTTGATAAAATATCGGAACTTGAGGCTATAGAGGCATTTCTGGATTACATTAAGGGAGATACTTTAATTGCGCACCATGCGTGGTTTGATTATAGTATGATTAATAGTCTTTTAAAACGTCATGGTTTGGGTAAATTAAAAAATGAATTTATAGACACCGCCAAACTATTCAAGAAATCCAAACACATCATTTACCACGAAAATTTAAAAAACTATTCTTTAGATGAACTGGCTAGCGAACTTAATGTTCAAGTAATAGATAGACATACAGCTACTGGAGATGCTTTAATGACAGCAGTAATCTTTCTAAAAATTTTATCACGACTAAAAAGCAAAAATGAAAATCTTGGTTGGGATTATTTATTGAAAACTTAGTATAAGTTTTAATTAATGTGAGCTCGACGTAACTTAATTTTATTTTTTATAGCCATGTTATTGATTTTCAATATCATGTAAATTTAGACAGAGAGAGGAACGAGCGACGAGAAATCTTATTTAGAGTAGATTCTTCCTCAAAAGCTTCGCTTTGTATCTTCAGCAAAATATATTTTGTTTTTGATAATGTCTGAAGGACAACGATTTTATTGAGTTAAATCGTAGGATTCTCATTGTCAGTAATTTTAATGTCGAACTCACATTATTTATATAAATTATCATCTAAAAGGCATTATCCATAATATCCTTAACAACTTCAGGGTTTAACAAAGTACTTGTATCTCCTAGGTTAGAGGTGTCTTTACAGGCAATTTTACGCAAAATACGTCGCATTATTTTACCCGATCTGGTTTTTGGCAATCCTTTTGTAAACTGAATTTTATCCAGCTTTGCAATAGGCCCTACATGTTCGGTAATTATTTGATTAATTTCTTTTCTTAGATTATCATGGCGACGCGTTTCGCCTACATCTTTTAAAATCACATAACCATATAGTGCATTGCCTTTAATGTCATGCGGAAAACCTACAATAGCACTTTCTGCTACTGCTGGGTGCTCGTTTATGGCATCTTCTATTGGCGCTGTTCCTAAATTATGACCTGAAACTATAATAACATCGTCTACCCGTCCAGTAATTCGGTAGTAACCCACCTCATCTCGAAAAGCACCATCTCCTGTAAAGTATTTATTTTCATAGGTAGAGAAATAGGTATCTTTATAACGCTGATGATTTCCCCAAATAGTTCTAGCCATTGATGGCCAAGGAAATTTTATACATAAGCGTCCAGAAACTTGATTATTTTTAAGTTCGTTTCCCTCTTCATCCATTAACGTTGGTTGAATTCCTGGAAACGGCAATGTGGCATAAGTTGGTTTTGTTGGGGTTGCAAACGGAATTGGCGTAATCATAATACCTCCTGTTTCGGTTTGCCACCAAGTATCTACTATCGGACTCTGTTTTTTTCCTATATTATCGTTGTACCAATGCCATGCTTCTTCATTTATTGGTTCTCCAACAGAACCTAATACTTTTAACGATGATAAATCGTATTTTTCAACAGGCTCTAGCCCTTCTTTTGCTAAGGCTCTAATAGCTGTTGGTGCTGTATAAAATTGATTTACTTTATGTTTTTCAACAATTTGCCAAAAACGGCCATAATCTGGGTAACTAGGTACACCTTCGAACATTACAGTAGTAGCTCCATTCGCTAATGGGCCATAAACAATGTAACTATGCCCTGTAATCCAGCCTATATCTGCTGTACACCAATATATATCTTCTGGTTTATACTGAAATACATTTTTAAAAGTATAAGCCGTATACACCATATAACCTGCTGTTGTATGCACCATACCTTTTGGCATTCCTGTAGATCCCGATGTATAAAGAATAAATAACGGATCTTCTGCATCCATAATTTCTGGCTTACAATCTGTATCTGCTTTATCCAAAAGTGGTTGTAACCAAACGTCACGCCCTTCTTTCATTTGTATTTTAGAATGTATACGCTTTACCACCAAAACTCGATCTACACAAGAACAATCTTCTAGAGCTTCATCTACAATACCTTTTAAATCTATGGTTTTTGCGCCTCTATAAGAACCATCACTAGTAATTACCATTTTACATGCACTATCGTTTATTCTAGTTGCTAAGGCTGTTGACGAAAATCCAGCAAATACTACAGAATGTACTGCGCCTATTCTAGCACATGCTAAAACGGCTACTGCCAATTCTGGTATCATAGGCAAGTAAATACATACACGATCACCTTTTGAAATCCCTTGATGCTTTAAAACATTTGCAAACTTACAAACACGTTCATGTAATTGTTTGTAAGTGATCGATTCGGCTTCCTCATTGGGATCATTAGGTTCAAAGAGAATAGCTGTCTTATCTGCATTTGTTGTTAAATGCCTATCAATGCAATTAACTGTTATATTTAGTTTTGCACCTTCAAACCATTTTACATCTGGTTTTGTAAAATCCCAACTTAAAACGTTATCCCATTTTTTGTACCATAAAAAATGTTCTTCGGCTACTTCTTCCCAAAAATTTTCTGGTGCTCTTACAGATTTTCTATAGACTTGGTAATATTCTTCTAGATGTTTAATATGGTAATTACTCATTTTAAGCTTAGTTAGTTTTGTTAAACTGAAGCTCTAAAATAATAAAAACTAACGTTCTTAAGCAATATTAGCATGTGCCTTTTTTAATAAAAGCAAAATCTATTAAGAACGTGGTTTTGCGATACCTCTATCGTACATTACAATACTTCCTGCCACAGCTACATTTAAACTTAATTCTGATTTAAATTTCACTAAAAAATGAGATTTTTCAATGGCTTGTTTTGATAGCCCATGGTCTTCGGCACCTAATAAATACACACAGCGTCTTGGGTGATGAAATGTTTCTAAAGGTTCTGCACCCTCTACAAGCTCAACACCTACAATTCGTGCACCTTTTGGGAGGTTATTAAAAAAATCATCAAATGTGTCGTAATGAAAATAAGGCATTGCTTTTACCGCATCATGTGTATCACTAGCTTGTTTTGCATAACGATTGCCTATAGTGAAGATAAAACTCGCCCCTAAATTTTGTGCCGAACGCCATAAAACCCCCAAATTTTCTGGTGTTTTTCCATTTTGGATTCCAATACCAAAAAATTCGTTTGTGAAGTTGTTGTTCATGTCTTTTAGTAGAATATATCAATGATTAAAAATGAATAAACTTAGGATAAGTTCTGTTCTAATTCACTTTTTATTATGCTATATATGCTATCAATAGCTTGATTACCATCAATCTCTATAGTATGTACGCCAGTGTCTTTAATAAAATGTATGGCAGGAATTGTTAAACTTCCAAACTCCGAAATTCTGGTCAACACCACCTCACTATCTTTATCGTCTGCTCTGTTTTCTTCTTCGGCTCTCTTTTCTGCACGTTTTAAGAGTTCTTCTTTTGAAACTTTTAAGAATATAATGTGATCTATTTTATCACCGTCACATTCAATAACATTCAATAAATGTTTAGCTTGCTTAATATTTCTAGGATAGCCGTCAAACAAAATTCCTTGACCTGATTTGTTATTATGATAGCTCTTTTCAACGATTTGAGCCACTAAATCATCGGGGGCTAACAAGCCTTTGCTACTGTATTGAGAGGCTTTAATACCTAATGCCGTTTTTTGGGCTTTTTCTTCTCTTAGCGCATCTCCTGTTGATAGGTGAATTAAACTAAAATCGTTAATAATTCTTTTGCTTTGAGTGCCTTTTCCTGCAAGTGGAGGACCAAAAATTATGATGTTCATATTTTAAACTAAAGAAGAAAGAATACATAAAATTTAAACACGCTCTATTTTAGCTCCAATAGCGCGTAAGCGTTCGTCTATATTTTCGTAACCACGATCTATTTGTTCTATATTTTGAATTGTAGACGTTCCCTTTGCAGAAAGTGCTGCAATAAGTAAGGATACGCCTGCTCGAATATCTGGCGAGGTCATTGTTGTTGCCTTTAAAGTCGATTTGTAATCATGACCAATTACTGTAGCTCTATGTGGGTCGCATAAAATAATTTTAGCGCCCATATCTATAAGCTTATCGACAAAGAACAAACGGCTTTCAAACATTTTTTGATGAATAAGCACACTTCCTCTTGCCTGTGTTGCCACTACTAAAATAATACTCAATAAATCTGGTGTAAATCCAGGCCATGGCGCATCTGAAATGGTAAGAATAGAACCATCTATAAAACTTTGTATTTCATAACCATCTTTATGTTCTGGGATATAAATATCGTCCCCTTGTTTTTCAACAGTAATCCCTAATTTTCTAAAGACACTAGGGATAACTCCTAGATCATTCCAACTTACATTTTTTATAGTGAGTTCACTTTTCGTCATTGCTGCAAGACCAATCCAACTTCCTATTTCGATCATATCTGGTAGCATGGTATGATCTGTACCTCCTAAACGTTCTACACCATCAATAACTAATAAATTAGAGCCTACTCCAGATATTTTAGCGCCCATTCTATTAAGCATCTTACATAACTGCTGTAAGTAAGGCTCACAGGCTGCGTTATATATGGTCGTTTGTCCTTCGGCTAATACAGCAGCCATTACTATATTAGCTGTTCCTGTTACCGAGGCTTCTTCCAAAAGCATGTATGTCCCTTTAAGCTTTTTTGCTTCAACGCCATAAAACTGTTCTTCTCTACTATATCCAAATTTAGCGCCTAGTTTTATAAGGCCTTCGAAGTGTGTATCTAAACGTCTACGCCCTATTTTATCGCCTCCTGGCTTGGGAATGTATCCTTTACCAAAACGTGCTAATAAAGGCCCTACTATCATTATAGAACCACGTAAACCTCTTCCGTCTATTTTAAATTCATCAGATTCTAAATACTTTAAATTAATGGTATCTGACTGAAATGTATAAGTGCCTTTGGATAGTTTTTCAATTTTAACACCTAATTTCTTTAATAAACTTATAAGCTTATTTACATCTACAATATCTGGGATATTATTAATAGTGATTTTTTCTGGAGTTAATAGTACAGCACATAAAATTTGTAATGCTTCATTTTTTGCTCCTTGAGGCTGTATGCTTCCTTTAAGCTTATGCCCTCCCTCTATCTTAAATGTTCCCATATATAAATTTAGTAGCGTTTTCTTTGACGGTTAGAACTTTTTTTCTTCTTGTGGTTATTATTGTTATGACTAAATTTTGTTTTAGTACGCATTAAGCTACTAGAATCTGATAAATCTTCTTTAGAATTTCTAAGATCTATCTTGCCATTAGAAAGCTCAAATAAATGGTTAAAAATAACGGCATCTTCAACGGTATCTTTATTCCAATTTAGAAAGCATTTTTTCATGTGATTGGCAATAGTATACAATAATGCATCTTTTAATTCTCCTTCTTCCCAGGTATTGGCTACATCTATCATAGTTTTGATGTTGTTTCCATAGAAACGATACTTGGGGAAGTTTTGTGGGTATTTTAAAGGATCAGGACGTTCTGCTAACAATTCCTTTGACGGTTTTGGGAAAGGAGAATCTACATCCAATTCAAAATTAGACATAATAAATAGCTGATCCCATAATTTATGCTGAAAATCTGGAACATCTCTTAAATGTGGCTGTAAATTACCCATTACAGATATTATTGCCTTTGCTAATCGTTCTCGCTCTTCCTTGGACTCTGCAGATTTAGCATGATTAATCATTTTTTGAAGATGACGTCCATATTCTGGAATAATTAAATGCTCACGCTCTGTGTTATACTCTAAATTATCTATCAAAATTTAAATGTGGGTATTAAAATTGTTACTTGTAGTAGTAGCTTGCGCAAAATACAAAAAAAATCTATAGGCTTATGACGCCTTCTATTTTTTCTGCTACTTCTTTATACTTAAAAATTACTGCATCAGGGTCTTTCATTTGTACATTAATAGACACGCTGGTATATTTTCCTGTTTTAGATGCGTTTGTATTAATTACAGCACCTAGATTATTAAAAATGTCTTCTATTTTAGCAATCTCTTCAGGATTGGTTTTTACAATAAACTTATATAAGTACTCTGATGGCCAACGCGTTGTTTCGTACAACTGTGCTCTTAGTTTTTTGTAAAATTCATCCTTATTTGGAGATGCACTCATAACTTTTTTTTAGACTGCAAATATAGGGTTTCCTTTCTATTTTTTTTATAGAAGTTAAATTCCGAATTTTACATGAAAAATCAAATGCATTTTGGGGATTAAAAGAATTGTAATCACTGGTGGTCCGGGAACCGGAAAATCGACCATAATAGACCATCTTATAAAAAAAGGGTATACGTGCAAAGAAGAAATTTCAAGAGAAATAACTTTAAACGCTCAAAAAGACGGCATCGATCAACTTTTTTTAACCCATCCTCTGTTATTTAGCGAACTGCTTTTAAAAGGCCGCTTAGAGCAATATAACAACACCAAAAATATAACTCAAGAATTTATTTTTTTTGACAGAGGCATTCCAGACATTTTAGCTTATATGGATTTTATTGGAGATGGGTACCCCGATAATTTTATGGAGGTTGCAAAAAATACTAGTTACAATGTTGTGTTTATTTTAAAACCCTGGAAAGCAATTTATAAAATTGATAATGAACGTTACGAAAGTTTCCAACAAGCTCAAGAAATACACACGCATTTGTTAAATACCTATTTAAAATACAATTACACACCCATTGACGTGCCTTTTGGAACTGTTGAAGAACGCACGCATTTTATCTTAAAAGCGCTTCAAGACCTATGACGTTGCATCCTATAAACATATTAGAACGTTATTGGAAATTCACTACGTTTCGTCATAACCAAGAAGCTATCATTAATGCTGTAATCGATAATGAAGATACGTTTGCATTATTACCTACAGGAGGTGGTAAATCGATATGTTTTCAAATACCGGCATTAGCTAAAAAAGGCATTTGCATTGTTATTTCCCCTTTAATTGCCTTGATGAAAGATCAAGTACAAAATTTAAATAATAAAGGCATTAAAGCTTTAGCCTTAACCAGTGGGATATCGTATAATGAAGTAGACACCCTTTTAGACAATTGTATTTATGGCAATTACAAGTTTTTGTACCTATCTCCCGAACGTTTAGAGCAAGAATTGGTCCAAGATAGGATAAGACAAATGAACGTGAATTTAATTGCCGTAGACGAAGCACATTGTATCTCCCAATGGGGTAACGATTTTAGACTTGCCTATAGAAACATTGTAAAACTGCGAAAGTTGCAACCTAGCGTTAACATTATTGCCTTAACAGCAACCGCCACCCCAAAAGTGGTTAAAGACATTACACAGGAACTCGATTTTATTGCTCCAAAAATTTTTAAGCAATCCTTTTTTAGACCCAATATTGCTTACATGGTTTTTCATGAAGAAGATAAATATTATCGCCTGGAAACCATCTTGAAAAAAAATACAGCCGCTTCTATTATTTATGTAAGAAATAGAAAAGCAACTGTTGAAATTAGTTCTCTTTTAAATTCAAAAGGTATTGAGGCTACTATGTATCATGGTGGCTTAAATACTCAAGAAAAAGATAACAATATGAATGCCTGGATGCATGATCAAAAACAAGTGATGGTAGCCACCAATGCTTTTGGTATGGGGATTGATAAACCCGATGTTAAAACTGTTATTCATCTAAACCTTCCTGAAAGTATTGAGAGTTATTTTCAAGAAGCTGGGCGCGCAGGTAGAAATGGTAAAAAAGCATTTGCCATTATTTTAAAGAATAAAAGTGATGAACTTTTGGTGAAAAATCAGTTTTTAAAAATCTTACCTTCTGTAGATACTATAAAACTAGTCTATAGAAAACTATGTAATTATTTTCAAATCTCCTATGGCGAAGGTATTTATACGACTCATGATTTTGACTTTAATATATTTTGTAAAACGTATAATTTTAATGCGACCTTATGCTATAATGCTTTGCAAATTTTAGACAGAAATGGCATTATAAACCTATCCAAGCAATTTAAAAATAGCGTATGGGTTAAGTTTATTACAAACAATACGATACTATTTAATTATTTAGAAAACCATTTAGAATACAATCTTGTTATCAAGTCTATTCTTAGATCTTACGGAGGCATTTTTGATCATGAAACTAATATAAATACTCTAAAAATTGCCGATAAGGCTTCTGTAAACGAGCAAAAGGTTATAGAGATTCTAAAACAACTGGAAAAAGATGCTTTAATAACTTTAAATCTCTCTAAAACAGATGCTCAAATAACCTTTATAGAACCTAGAGAAGATGATAAAACCATTAATCGTGTTGCAAAAACTATAAAACAGCAGCAGCAATTAAAGGCATCTCAAATTAATGCTATTATAAGTTATATAAACAATGATACGGTTTGTAAAAGCATGCAATTATTACGCTATTTTGGGGAAAAGAATGTTAATGCTTGTGGCATTTGTTCTGTTTGTATTAATACCTCAAATAAAAGCACAATACAGCATATCGATGTTCTAAAAAAACAAGTGATCACACTTTTAGAATCTGGCGCTATGTCTTCAAGAGACATTAAAACTATAATTGGTTGTACCGATATGCAAGTAAAAGAAATTTTAAAATTACTTTTGGAGCACCAAATTATAACCCTAACAAATAAAAACACATATAAATTAAGTCATTTATAAGAAAGATTAATATACCATCTTAACATTGACTTGATCTAAAAAATAGCAATATAATGAGAGATTTAAGAATCGTTTTTATGGGAACTCCAGATTTTGCTGTAGCTACCTTAAAAACTTTAATAGATAATAATTACACTGTGGTAGGGGTAATTACAGCTCCAGACCGACCTGCAGGTAGAGGAAGAAAACTCAACGAAAGTGCTGTAAAAAAATATGCTAAAGAAGCCAACTTAAATATATTACAACCTACCAACTTAAAGAGCGAATCGTTTATTGAAACATTACAATCTTTAAACGCAAATTTACAAATAGTAGTAGCTTTTAGAATGCTTCCCAAAATAGTATGGCAGATGCCAAAATATGGCACTTTTAATCTTCATGCATCATTACTCCCAAACTATCGTGGTGCTGCACCAATAAATTGGGCAATTATTAATGGCGAAACTAAAACTGGAGTGTCTACCTTTTTTATTGATGAAAAAATAGATACTGGGGCAATGCTACTTCAAGAAGAAATCTCTATTCATCCAGAAGAAAATGCAGGCAGTCTACATGATAAACTAATGGCCATCGGTAGCCAATTAGTTTTGAGCACGGTAGAACTTATAAAACACAACAAAGCAATAACAACACCTCAAACAGACGATAGTACTATTAAAACTGCCTATAAGCTTAATAGAGATAACTGCAAAATAGATTGGAATGCCACCATAGATAGTATTTATAATAAAATAAGAGGATTAAGCCCCTACCCTGCAGCATGGTGTACACTTATAAACGATGATAAACAACTTGACATTAAAGTTTATGAAAGCACTAAAGAAATCTGTTCTCATGACTACAGTATTGGACAAATTATAACTACAAAAAGTGATTTAAAAGTAGCTGTGGCAGAAGGCTACATTAATATCACTAAAATTAAATTACCAGGGAAAAAATTAATGGCCATTAAATCGCTTTTAAATGGTTATGAATTTATTAATGCAAAAATGCGGTAAACCCGCATTAACACTCATATTTTTGATAATCTAACAAAAAACGACCTGCTTTATTAACAAATAAACACAAGTTATCAACAAATCTCTGTATTTCCCTTGTGTTTACTTGCATGGAATGATAATCCGTATAAATTTGTGGAAGATTTAACAAAAAGTTTAACTAATTTACTAATAATTAAAAATTCGTTATTATGAACAAAACAGATTTAATTGATGCAATGGCAGAACACGCAGGAATTACTAAAGCAGCTGCAAAGAAAGCTTTAGAATGTGCACTAATAGAAATTGAAGGTGCTTTACAAAAAGGTAACAGAGTTTCTTTAGTTGGTTTTGGTTCATGGTCTGTCTCTAAGAGATCTGCTAGAGAAGGAAGAAACCCTCAAACTGGTCAAACTATCAAAATAGCGGCTAAAAATGTTGTTAAGTTTAAAGCTGGATCAGATTTATCAAATGCAGTAAACTAAAATTTATAGTTTAAAAGATAGAAAATACCCTCCATTAGGAGGGTATTTTTTTTTCTTCTTTTTAAAAATAGGCATCTATTCCTCTCTTATACCAATTACAAGTTAAAATGAGCTAGTCATTCTCGTTCATTTCATTTTATACATCTTTATTCATGTTTTCCATAGCCCTGCTATGAAAAACTATCATCGCAGTGTATAAAAAGAAAGCAACTTTGTCTTTTTTAGCGCATTTAACTCATAATTGGTATTATACCATTTCCTAATTGAATTTACCGAATTAAAAAGCGCCTTTTGAAATTTTACTTAAACATAAAACACTACCGTAGCTATGGCTATGCTAATTTTTTCTGATTTGTAAAATTCCAAAAATCATCTTTTTCTTTTTAAGGGAAATTCAATTAAGAAATGGTATTAAAAGTTGTTTTTTTAATAAATTAATATTAGATTTATTACATATTTTATAATAATATGCCTACAGTAAAACCAAAAAAAGGAGATTTATTAATAGCTGAACCAGCTATTATAGGCGACGTTTCCTTTAACCGTTCTATTGTATTGCTTGCAGACCATTCAAAAGATGGTTCTATTGGTTTTATTCTTAACAAGCCTTTAGATTATACTATACATGATTTGATTCCTGAATTAGAAGTGTCTTTTAAAGTATATAATGGCGGTCCTGTAGAACAGGATAACCTTTATTTTATTCATAAAATTCCAGAATTAATTCCTAACAGTATCGAAATTTCCCGAGGTATTTTTTGGGGAGGTGATTTTAGCAAAGTTTCAGAACTCATAAAAAACAACATTATCAATAAAAATGATATTCGTTTTTTTCTGGGCTACTCTGGCTGGGCTTCTTTTCAATTAGAAAGTGAACTAAAAGCTAACTCTTGGTTGGTTTCTGAAAATACTTATGAAAAAAATATCATAGAAAAAGATTACGAATCGTTCTGGAAAGAGAAGATGTTAGAGTTGGGTGGGGAGTATAGTATATGGTCTAACGCTCCTGAAAATCCAAACTACAATTAGCCTAACCGTATTTGAGCATTCAATTTTTGCAGTAAATACTGTGCAGCGCTATTTCCAAATTCTTTTTTTCTATATTTAGTTACTGGTTGTATCCCTGTAATTACATTAGTAATCAATAATTCGTCTGCTTTTTGTATTTCAAAAGGCGATATTGTACTTTCTTCCAAAGTATATTCTGGAGATTTTTCTATTATTTTTATGAGCTGCGTTCGCAGTACGCCTTTTAAGCAGCCATCTAATAATGGTGGGGTTTTTATGATATTATTTTTAACTAAAAACACATTACCATTTAATGCTTCAACAATAGTTTTGTTTGTATTAAGCAATAAACAATTATTAAGATTATTTTCTTTAGCATAAATACTGCCTACAACATTTATAGCCTTATTATTAGTTTTTAATGTAGATAATAATGTGGGCGCTACATAATAATCCTTAAACAGATCTACCTCATAAACGTTTGTATTTAGATTATAAATAGCAGATTTTAATGGCTTTACATTAATATTAAATACAACTGTATTTTGTTGTGGCAAGTACAAACCTCCCGTGTTTCTATGAACCATTAATTTAACCCGTGTACTTTTATGTGATAAGTCGTTGACTTTTAGCGTTTTTTTAATCTCCTTTTCCAAAAATTCCATAGTGTAACTCATAGGGATTTCCATTCGCATAATACGCATTGATGCCATTAACCTAAAATAATGGTCTTCCCAAAACAATATTTTATTATCAACAACCTTTATTGTTTCAAATAATGCATCGCCATAAGCATAGCCCCTATTATCTATAGAAATAAGAGTAGTATTATCTACTATAGTTCCGTTAAAATTTACCATAAAAAAAAGTCCGCTACTTTATCAAATTAAATAGCGGACAAATATAAGGTTTAAATATTTTTTTAAACAGATCCTAATACATGTTTTAAATCTGAAATTTGATTATTCCACAGCATTTTAGCTTCTTCAATTTCGTCTTCTTCAGAAAAATCTGTCACCATAAGCGATACATCTTTGGTAATATCATCTACTTGAATTCTAATTTCAAAATAACAACTGCTGTTATCTTCCTCATCTTCTAACCATCTAAACTTGACTTTTTCCCCACTTTTTTTGCTTAATAACCTAGCTTGCTCTTCACTATCATCCCAAATAAAGGTAAATAACTCCCCTCTTGAATTTACATTATCTGAAAACCATTCAGATAAACCTGAAGGTGTAGAAATATATTGAAAAAGCAACTGCGGAGAAGCATGTATAGGAAATTCTATTTCAAACTTGATTTTGTCGTCCATTGTATAAAAAAATTATTGTTGCTCAATATATACATTAATTGATAAGTTTTGTAATTATTTTGAATAATATTTTATTTCAGTAATATTTGCTATAAATAAGAATGTTTATATATTTGCAGCCTGAAAATATGGCGAGGTAGCTCAGTTGGTTAGAGCGTCGGATTCATAACCCGGAGGTCACGAGTTCAAATCTCGTTCTCGCTACAGCAGAAAAAGTCTAACACGATAGTGTTGGGCTTTTTTTATGCGTTGTAGGGAAGCTGGCTTACAATGCATAAGCATAAAAAAAGAACTGAGCAACGCCTTAGCGTTGCAGACTTTTACTATTGTACAGCTACCCTTCCCAAGATACTATAAACCTCGTTCTCGCTAAAAACAAAAACTAAAACTTTAATTGTTAAAGCTTTAGTTTTTTTATTTTTTAATGTACTTGTTAATCTTTTACCCGAAGGTCAACCAGAAAAACCTAAACCAAAACAACATTATACACCTAAATATCAATAATTTAAGGCTTTAAAATTTATGCTTTTAGCTGACGTACTGTTTTTTCTAAATTTTATTTATTGAGTTGATTAGATTTTGACTCTAGTAGTAATTCTAATTTTTTAGAATATGTTGTAAACTTCGCTAAAAAGAACTAATTATTTTCTAAATTTTCAAGGTAAAATGTCCTCTATGGGTTTTGCCATTACTTCGCTCTACAACAAACCAATAATCACCAGAAGGGAGTAGCTCCCCATTGAATGTTCCATCCCAACCAACGTCTGTGGGGAACTACTATTTATCAATATTATATTTTAAATCCCTGAACTCTTCATCAAACCTATTACTAGGTTTGAAAGATATTTCTATTATATAGGGAATTGCTTCAATATTTTTTACTTCCATTATATCTTGACCTAAGTATTTTAAAAATGATTTCATCAATTTATATTTCGACAAAGAATTGGCAAATCTGAAAGAAAATTCATCTTTATCAATTACCCCATTTGTAACAAAAGTACCTTTTAAAAATTCTTTTTTTTCAATCTTAGTTTTGAACTTTCTTTGCACTAACATTCCTAATTGCACACTATATCAGCGCCAGGGGCGTTCGGTTTTATAATACATCAAAGAGCAGAAAAAAACAGCAATTAACACTTGATTTGATTGCTGTTTTTCAATTATTTACAATTTGTAGTCATACTCTGATTTTACTCCATCATCTTTTAAATTCTTTTATTCTTTTGTCTAAAAATTTTATTGAAGTTTCAAAAGTCACACAATCTATCAAATAAAATAAATCAATATTCTCTTTATCTCTATTTATTAATTCAGTTTTAAAAGAAGAAGTAATATAATCTAATTTAGGATTATACTTCATTTTTAACCAATACCCCTCTATATAATAAATTTCATAAAGCTTATATTTTCTACCTTTCAATCTGTATAAAAAATTACTATTCAACAGAGGCGTTTTACAATTGAAATTATCTTTTTTATGCCCTAAAATTTCATCAAAAATTGTACGAGATTTTTGTATTGGACAAAAAGAAAAAAAGCTACTTAATCCATTATTGTATATACTATCAAGATTTTTTACTATATCTTTTTGATTCAATTCTCCTTCTAAAAAAAGATATCTAGCAGGAAAATCTATCGATGTTTTATGATTTTTTCTTTTCTCATTAAAATTCTTTTTACATCGTACAATATCTGCTTTCGAAATCTCTTTAAAAATATACCCTTTAACAAAAACTGTATCTGTTTTTGCATTAGACACCTGTCCATTAAGCATCATGGTAAAAAAGACTAAGGGCAATACTATAATAATTTTATTTCTCATGTTTTAAGGGTTTCTTCTATGTATTTTACCAACTGTTTCTCCTCCTTCTCTAGCAACCTTATTATTTTCTCTGTTTCTTAAATAGTTCGAATTAACACTACCATAAGGCATCCCTATTCTTCCTGAAATGGCTCTTATTCCATTTCTATTTACACTTGGAAGACTATAATTGTGTATACCTGTTCCACAATTACCACTTCCTGTCACACAACCATTTTTCATAATCTCACTAGATGAAACTTCACCCATAATATTGCCTGGGTCACCATGGTTACCTCCAAGATTATGTCCAATTTCATGTATAAATACTCCTTTACTAAATTGTCTCGTATTTATTGAACCAGGTTCAGCAGTTAACTTGTCTTGAATACTATTTTCATCCAACGTTATATCTTCTTCGTTAGAATTACCATATGTCCTCCTTCCATCTCGTCTATCTGCTATATTTCCAACAGTAACTGTATTTCCAAATTGTAACCTGCTCCCATCCTCTGTTTCAAAAAAATCTGCTCTTGCGGAGACATTACCCCTCTCTATTATAAATCTGAACCACTTGGGTTTAAATTAAAGCATATATAAACAGGCTCAAAAACATCATTCCTTTTTAATTCCAATCTACTATACAAGCTTATTTTTCTTACTTTGAAAGAGTCGTTATATTTCTTTTCATTACAGATATAATCAACATCTTTATCAAATAACTCAGTCGTATAAATCGTGTAATTTGATTCCTTTATACTCAATTTATCTCCCTTGTAAATAAATAAATAAATCTTTTTATCTATTTTTATTTCTGCTGAGTAGGTAAAGGGTTGATGAAAAATAAATTCTTCAAGAACGGCAACTTTTTTAATTTTATCTATATTAATAATAGAATCTAAATTTTTAATAATCTTTTCTCTATAATTAATTAGATTGTAAGAGTAGCTTGATGCTAAATTCTTTTGATTTTTGGTGTACAGTTTTTTAGTTTCTGCTTCAAAATGAATTTTCGAATTATCTTTCCAACTATTAGCATTTATTCTATATATTTTTTCTTTACAAGAGATAAAACAAATAGTTAAGATAACTAAAAGAATTTTTATTGATTTCATTATTCTATTATTTTACATCTCCTCCCGAGAGAATTCTTACTTTCATATTTTTTATCAAACCTCCCTTAGCAGTGTCTCTATTAGTATGCACATTTCTTTTATTACTTGGAGGTTTTGTTTCTACTTTAGTCCCCATTAAATATATAAGTATCGAGGCTTTAGGTTTTGCCTTACCTATACTATTGTTGGCTGGTATTAGTTTTCTAGTTTTTCTATCATATCTTTTATTATGAACATTTACAGCTGTTCCCATATTCCCTGTATAAGTTTTTCTAGGACCTTTTCCTAAAGCACTACGATGTCTATTTTGCGCTGCAACCGCACTAACTTCAGATGCAGGGAAAGATTCATGTTCAACACCATTACCATCATTTACAGATTTTCCAGTATAGTATGGAATTCCATCTCCTCCATTATTAAAATGGTCTAATTCATGAACTATAATTTCATCTGGAGTCATAGTAACACCATCTGCTGTCTCTGTATCAAATGGGTTAAAATTTAAAAATCTAGTGAAAGTTCCATCTCCTTCTGGATCATCTCCATTTTTAAATACACCTCCAACACCATTTCCTTTTTCTTTAGAATCACCCATTTGTATTACAAATGTATTTTTAGATTCGATTGCTGAAACTAATTGATTAAACCCTTCTTCAGATGTTGCTCCTAAAATTAATTGATAAAGAACTGCACTTCTATATTTATCATCGCCAACAATAGCAATTCTCTCCCCAGTAGGATCAGATGCAATTATAGGAGAGTTTGCTACATAACTATAAGGTGTGAAATCGTAATATTCTTCCGCTGCATTATCGATATTCATCCATCTTCCTATACTTGTATCATAATTTCTTGCATGAAAGTCATACCAATCGAGGCCTAACTCATCCTGGTACTCCTTACCACCAAACTTTTACTTAAGCGCAGAATTAGAACTATTAACCACATTATTATACCCTTTATGTTTGAGTCCAAAGGGGTAAAAATTATTCTCCTCAAGGATTTCAAGACCGTTTTGTCTTAGCTTAAAGTTATCTACATAACTCGTTGTAAAAGTACCTTTATCGCTTGCATCTCCTTTTTCAAAAATTACACGAATATAATCTCCTGTAAATGTAAAATCTAATTTATAGTGCTTGTTAGTTGTTAAATTAATAACTTTTCTTGTCGCTGATTGCCATATGCCATCCTTTCTTTCTATGATTATAAAGTGGGATTTCTCCATATTACCTTTTTCATAATCAAACTCAATATGTAAAGGTGTATTGGGTTCAATGGTTAGGTATTTATCTGTCTTATGTGATTTATTTAAAAGAACAATATTTAGCTTTTGATTGTTATTATTAATATAACTACCGCCATAAGTACCTCCCCAACCATCTGTACTGGTGCTAAAATCATCTTCAACTCTTGATGTGTTTTCTTTATAACTTACACGCACATTACCCAAATGATCCTTGTATTGATACACATAATTATAATTCTCACCTCTTACATCTACATAACCCTCTGGTTAATTCTTTTCTTATTTCTTATTGTTGACGCCACTCGTGAGGACACGAGCGGTAGCCGTTACTTGAACATACTATACCCGAGGGAATTATTAACATATAGACTAAAAACATCTCCTGCTTTTTTCAATTCTAGGCATGTTTCATTCCTCTCTTCTGAAGACAAATATTTTTTTAATATGTTTTCGACTTCAAGAGGTAATACATATGCTATAGAATTATTTAAACTAGACTCTACAACATTAGAAGATTTGCATCCTATAAACAAAATTGATATGATCAAAAATTTTAATTTCATGGTTTTACTTTTTTCATGCAGGTAGATAATGCATCTTGACCGACATTTTGAGTAGCAGTAGTCCATATAAAATTTGTATGAACACCTTGTAAAACCTTATGCATATCAGGGTCTATTTTCTAACTATTGAAGCTATGGATTTGTCAAATTCAGCTTTCCGTTCTTTAGAAACGTTTAAATAACCTATAACCACATCATTTAAAATATTTTCTTTCCAATATCGATAACCATCTTTTTGCTTACCTTTCATGTAGATTGAGTCTCGCAAGCTTTTCCTTTTAATTACTGTTATGCCTTGGGCTAATTTATTGTCCCCATTTAATGCAGACCCTCCCATAGTATTATCTGTAATATAGATTTTCATCCCATTTTCATAATTATAAATTATTTCTTTGTATTCAGGATTGAAGTCTTCTTTATCTATTTTAAAACCTTTAGGTATAGATATCACATATGTCTTTTCTTTAAAAGGCTCTTCTTTAGATGATGTTAAAAAATCAGTAGTATATTTCACATCCTTAAAGCCTACAATATCAGAGGTCTTACAAGTCATTGTAAAAGAAAAAACCATTAATATTAAAAATACTTTCTTCATATCTTACTTTTTTAATACTTCTATTGATGGTGGTGCAATATTTAAAGGGCTTCCTTTTGGCAATAAATTTGTACCTCCTTTAGAATATTGATATCTTAATGCTCCATTTCCAAAAGTATTTGTGGGACATTATCCTTTACCGACATACTCATACTCTTTGAGCTCTTCAAGCTCCTTAGCAACCTTGTCTATCCATTCTTTCTGTTTCGCTTTACTAAAGTAAACTTCTTCATCATATTTTTTTTGAGTCTCCCAATGCTCTTTAAGAAGCTTTCTGTAAGTTGTTTTATAAACGTTTACATCTTTTTCCTCTGATTCTTCAAGAATTTTAAGTTCACACCTTATTTTTCTTGAGTAAATTTCAGTTATATCAAAATGTAATCTTTCATGTAATAATGATTTTTCACTGTTGGTTATAGTCCAAGATTTTTTCTTATTAAAAAAGCTTTTCACAATATAATGTGGAACATTTCCTTCATAATATTGTTCCCTTTTAACATTTATCTTGACACTAGAAACAGCAACTTTAACGCCTTTATTTTTTGGAGGTAATCCTTGATAGTCTTCCCAATCTAATTTTATGTTTGCATCCCATAAAATAACATCTGATTGAAAACTAAAACACATACAGAAAATGATATAATAAAAAACTTTCATTAAAATATAGTATTTATTCTACTGATTGAAATTTGACTTTTGCACCAGAACCAAGTTGACCTTGACCTTTAATCAATTGATTTGCATTGACTCCATTTTGTATTAGTAAATCGATTATCGCTTGCGCAGGATTACTGGAATTGACCACCATATTATACCCTTTATGTTTAAGTCCAAAAGGATAGTAGTTATTCTCCTCAAGAATCTCTAAATTAGAATCTGTATTCCTGACTTTTTTTATGCTTACATTATCGTACCAAACAGTACCTACTTTAACGTCAGTTCGATGTAACTTATAAGTTTAAACATAATTGATTTGTTTTAACAAATCCAATGTTCAGGCTAGGCTT
>CANMLX010000019.1 GCA_947498845.1 uncultured Flavobacteriaceae bacterium
AGAAGCTAGAAGCTAGAAGCTAGAAGCTAGAAGCTAGAAGCTAGAAGCTAGAAGCTAGAAGCTAGAAGCTAGAAGCTAGAAGCTCCCTAATATCTTTCCCTATTCCTTCTTAACTAAAAATACATTGTTAACAATTTCCAAGGCTTCATCCCTACATTTTCCTCTTTTTTAAGTATTTTTGATAGATAAGTATCAATAATTTTGTTTAAGCAACGTAAACCAAAATCGTTTAACTATAAGCCTCGTTTTTCTAAGGGTAATCCAGAAAGAGAAGTTCAGGAAGAAGACGTCTCTTTTGCTGAAAAATGGAGAGGCGCCTCAGTAAATGGTAAACCAAAACTAAAAGCAGGACTATCCATGCGCTTTTTAATTTTGGCTTTGGTACTATTATTGATTTGCATGTATTTTTTAGAAAAGAAATATATGTAATTTAAAAACTAGAAATTATGGGTTTACTTAAATTAAGAAAAAATAAGAAGTTTAGTTACACACCACGTTTTTACGATGATAAAGGGGAAGGAAACCCTTTTGAAATAAAGCATAAATTCGATGAACATCGCGCTTCTTTAAATAATTCAGGATTAAAAAATAAGTTTAATAATGCTATAAATGACTATAAACATAATGCAGATAAGGACGCCAATAGACGTGTATTGATTATCGCAGGTATCTTGATCTTGGTGTTTATGTTAATTATAGGCTTTGACTTATCTATTTTCTTTTCTTAAATAATATATGGCAGACATTATACAGCTATTACCAGATCATGTAGCCAATCAAATAGCTGCTGGAGAAGTTGTACAACGTCCAGCTTCTGTAGTAAAAGAACTTATCGAAAACGCAGTAGATGCAGGTGCTACGGCAGTTAAGCTTATTATTAAAGATGCCGGTAAAACCCTTATTCAGGTGATCGATAATGGTAAGGGCATGAGTGTTACCGATGCACGTTTAAGTTTTGAGCGTCATGCTACTTCAAAAATTAGAAATGCCGACGACTTATTTCAGCTTAATACCAAAGGGTTTAGAGGAGAAGCATTAGCTAGTATTGCCGCTATTGCACATGTAGAATTAAAAACCAAGCAGGAGCAGGACGATGTTGGAACAGTCATTGTAATAGAAGGTAGTAATGTCGTTTCTCAAGATGTCGTGGTAACCCCCAAAGGCACCTCTATTTCGGTTAAAAATTTATTTTTTAATATACCAGCAAGACGAAATTTTTTAAAATCCAATGCGGTAGAACTACGCCATATTATAGACGAATTTCATCGTGTAACTCTGGTACATTCAAATATTAGTTTTACATTTTTTAATAATGGGAGCGAAACATTTAATTTACCAGTTAGCAATTACAGACAACGTATTGTAAACATTTTTGGAACAAAAACTAATGAGAAATTAGTACCTGTTGAAGAAGATACAGAGGTGTTAAAAATCTCGGGGTTTGTATTTAAGCCAGAATTTGCTAAAAAAACAAGAGGAGAACAATACTTTTTTGTGAATAATCGTTTTATAAAAAGTGCTTATCTAAATCATGCAATAGTGTCTGCTTTCGAAGGGTTATTGAAAAATGGAACGCATCCAAGCTACTTTTTAAATTTAGAGGTAGATCCACAAACTATAGATATTAATATACATCCAACTAAAACAGAAATTAAGTTTGATGATGAACATACCTTATATGCTATTTTGCGATCGGCAGTAAAGCATAGTTTAGGGCAATTTAATATAGCGCCAGTTCTTGATTTTGAGCGAGATGCGACTATGGATACCTCTTATAATCTCAATAAAGCAGGTATAGCTCAAGCACCAAAAATAGAAGTAGATAGAAGCTTTAATCCGTTTGAAACCTCAAAAGATACTGTAAAACAAACAGCTTCTTCATCTTATAAAAAACAAGAATCTAATTGGGAAGGTTTGTATGTAGGTTTAGAGTCTAAAGGCACCATGTCTCAACATGACTTTAGCGAAGTGCAATTTGAAAGTGAAGAAACCGTATCGTCTTTATTCGAAACAAGTGAAGAACAAACACAAACAAATAGTACTTACCAGTTCCATAACAAATACATTATTAGTTCTATAAAATCGGGAATGCTAGTGATAGATCAGCATAGAGCACATCAACGTATTTTATATGAAGATTTTTTACAGGATATAACGGTAAAAGTAGGTGTGAGCCAGCAATTGTTATTCCCTTTAGAATTACATTTTTCATCTCAGGAGTTAGAAATCATTAAACAGCTAAAACAAGACTTAGAGCATACAGGGTTTGTGTTTTCAAATGTTACAGAGGAATCTATAGAAATAACAGGTGTACCAGTTACAGTTCCTGAAAGTGAAATATCTATAATTTTGGAACAGTTAATAAGTGATGTGCAAAACGAAGTCCCCGATGCCAATTTTAGTGCTACAGACTTATTAGCTAAGTCTATGGCAAAGAGTTTGGCCATTAAAACAGGGCAATCCCTACAAAAAGACGAACAAGAGCATATAGTTAATAAATTATTTGCTTGTAAAGAACCTAATGTTTCACCTACAAACCGTGTAACGTTTATCACGGTTGGCGTAGACGAACTAGATAAAAAGTTTATTTAAATTATGATGAGGATTTCAGATACTGTAAAACATTTAATTATTATTAATGTAATAATGTTTGTTGGTACAGTGGTTATAGGTAATGGAGCATTTTATGAATGGTTCGCCATGTATTTTCCAAAAAACGAAGCATTTCAACCATGGCAAATAATTACACACATGTTTATGCATGGAGGAGGGAGTATGGAGAATTTAAGCATTACGCACCTATTATTTAACATGTTTGCATTGTGGATGTTTGGGTCTCCTGTTGAACAAGTTCTCGGAAGTAAAAGATTCTTATTTATATACATATCCGCAGGTTTGGGAGCTGTTTTATTACAAGTTGGATATTATTATTATGCTTATTTACCAACGTTTAACGATTTAGTGAGTTCAGGGTTATCAGAAACTCAAATATTAAGAATGTTGTCAACCAATGAGATTGTAGAAAGAGTCTCAGATGTACAACTTTTGCAATTAAAGAAGATCTTTCCAGTTTATAATGCAAGTATGGTAGGTGCTTCAGGTTGCATTATGGGAATTATGGCAGCTTTTGGTATGATGAACCCTAACGCAGAATTAATGATGATTTTTTTACCAATTCCAATAAAAGCAAAATACTTTATTCCTGGTATCATAATTTTAGATTTAATTTCAGGAGTTACTGGTCAATCATTTTTTAGTCCTAGCAACACAGCTTATATGGCGCACGTAGGTGGTGCAATCACAGGCTTTTTAATTATGTGGTATTGGAAAAAAACACAGTTTAATAAAAATCGTTGGAATTAATGACAACGTTATATCAAGATATAAGTGATAAATTGAAGCGGTTAAACGTATTAGAAAAACTAATCGTTGTTAACGTTGCAGTTTTTCTATTTGGTTTTGTATTCGGTATAGTTTTTGGCTTGCCAAAAGACACAGGTTTAGACTGGTTAGAATTGCCAAGTGATTTTTATCGCTTTATAAGAAAGCCATGGGCTGTAATAACCTATGCTTTCACACACTACGATTTTATACACCTGCTTTTTAATATGATTTGGTTGTATTTTATCGGGCGTATGTTTATAAATCTCTTTTCCAGTAAAATAGCATTGAATGTTTATTTTCTAGGCGCTATATGTGGAGGTGTACTATTTATGTTGGCTTACGATTTTTTACCAAAAAGTTCAAGCATTTCTACATTAGTTGGTGCATCTGCCTCAGCACGCGCATTACTCATCTTTTTGTGTGCCTATATGCCCAACTTAGAGGTGCGTTTTTTTACATTTAAATTAAAGCTCTGGTACATAGGAGTAGCCATTGTTGTTATTGATTTATTGGGGCTTATGGGAGAGAATGGCGGAGGGCATTTGGCGCATTTAGGCGGTGTTTTATTAGGCTATGTTTATGCGAAGCAGTATACCAAAGGGAATGATATAGGTAAAGGTTTTGAACGGTTAATGGATGGTTTATTTGGGTGGTTTACACCTAGAAAAAGCCCTTTAAAAACAGTGCATAAGAATAAAAACAAAATGGGAGGCTATGCTAAATCTGATTTTAATGCCTTTAACAATCAAAAAAAGGTAGACGTTATCCTTGATAAGATTAGTAAGAGTGGTTACGAAAGTTTGACTTCCGACGAAAAAGATTTTCTATTTAGGGCGGGGAAGTAGTTAGTAGGGAATTAACAATTAACAATGAATAATGAATAATTAACAATGGATAATTGATAATTAACAATGATGAATAATAGATCATAGACTAGATGAATAGAGGAAGATTTTAAAATCAAAAATAGGTAACGATCAAAATGCTGAACATTGAAAACTGTTTATTAAGTTCTAAATACTAAATACTAAGTACTGAAAACTAAGAACTGAATACTGAATACTGGAGACTGGACACTGGACACTGGACACTGAAAACTAAAATACTGTCAACAGATATATACTATGAAAAAACTAAAATTTATTGATAAATTATTGTGGTTGATCAATAAGTTGTTAGCTGTTGTTTTATTATTGTCTTGTATACTACCATTTTTAGCACCAAAAACATTTTCGTTTTTATCGGTATTGAGTTTGGGTGTTGGATTACTTATGTTTCTCAATACAGCCTTTTTTGTATACTGGCTGGTTAGGTTAAAAAGGCAATATTTATTATCACTGGTTGTATTAATTATAGGTTACTTTTCGTTTGGGTCATTCTATAAATTTTCAAAATCGAAAAGCATAGATGTACCAGATAATTTTAAAGTCATGAATTATAATGTACGTTTGTTTAATCTCTATAATTGGTTACCTGAGGACAACATCGAGACAAAAATTGTTGATTTTATTACTACTGAAGCTCCCGATATTTTAAGCCTTCAGGAATATCATCCGCATAAAAATATTGATCTTTCGTTTTTTAAGTATAAATATGAAAAACTATCGGGGAAGAAAACTAAATACGGTCAGGCTATTTTCTCAAAATATCCCATTGTAAATTCTGGTTCAATTGAATTCCCTAAAACATCAAACAATGCCATTTTTGCAGATGTTTTAATTAATAAGGATACAATTAGAGTTTACAATATTCATTTAGAGTCTATGCGAATAGATCCTAAAGTTGAGAGCTTAAAAAAGGAAAACTCAGAACGCCTTTTTAATCGTGTGGGGAAAACGTTTAAAATGCAGCAATTTCAAACAGAACTATTTTTAATGCATAAAAAGCAGTGCACACATAAAATGGTTATATGTGGAGATTTTAACAATACGGCATTCTCTTATGTGTATCGAAAAATTAAAGGCGATTTAAATGATAGTTTTGAAGAAGCAGGACAAGGCTTTGGTAAAACGTATGATTTTAGATTTTTTCCAGTACGTATCGATTTTATCCTATCGGATAAATTATTAAAGGTAAATGGTTTTAAAACGTATAATGAATGTTATTCCGATCACTACCCAATCATGGCAACGTTAAATATGAGTGATGAAGAATAATACCCTCTTCAGGCATAATAAGGCTTAGGACTTATGGTGCCAAGAGTCAAGAGGTGGCAACGTATCTATTCCTTATTCTTGAAGTGTAGTATAATCCTGTTTCCAGAAGTGGTTTTCAATCTTAAAAATTTCTCTTATGTCCATCCCAAGCAATTTCGGGATAGTCGAACTTACACGAAAATTTTAACCCGCTTTATGCAATAGAAGGTTGTCATGAAGCTTGTAGATGCAAGAAATACTAGTGTTTTCTTAGTTTCTGCATAGCACCGCTATGGTGAAATTAAAAAACGCAGCGAAGCGCTAGTATTTGCTGTAGCTACAAGATGTAATAAATTTTCTATTGCATAAAGTGGGTTTAATCGTAAATGGTATAACTTCTCTGTTCTATTATTATGTCTTATTCTTTTTTTATTTGTAAATCGGTTTTAAAATTAACTTAGATTTAGTCAATTTAATTATTCGTAGGGTATCTTTTTTTACCCCTCCCCAATATGGATATTCAATTTCTAGTATAGATTTAGAAATGTTTTTCCATGTTCCAGATACTATTTCGTAATTTATTGGTGGTGTTCCGCACCAACCAGAATTTTGTTTCTGAGAAATAGTCCCGTTTGATTTGAATTCGATTCCAGGTTCATCTTTTTTAAAAGTCCGATTACTTTGATAAATTACTTTTCCATTTTTGTAATCCACATAAACCCATTTTTGAAATAACAAATGGTCTGTTTTAAACTCAGTAATTTGAAACGAAGTAAATCCCGAAAATAAACATAAAAGTGATATGTAATAGAGGATTTTCATTGTTTTCATATTGTTTAATATATTTGTAAAATAACTACAACAGTCTCGTAAACCAATGCGATATAGCAGATAAAACCGTAGAAATTTTATTAATTACAGGAATATTATAGTCAATACCTTTACCTATAGAATAGGCCACAAATAAGACATAAAGTATAAAAAGTATTCTGGCATGAATACGTTTTATGCCCTTTCTTCCAATTATAAAAATAAAAAATACTATAATGGTAAGTATAAGTAACAATATACGTAATTGACCAATGTTTTCAATAGTATCTGGACTCATTTCAATAGGGCCATAAATTAGCGTAAATAAAAACAGAGGCAGACCTAAAGCAAAACAAACATCAAAAATATTGCTCCCTAAAGCATTAGCGACAGCATCATCATAATTCCCTTTCATAGCGTCTTTATAAGATATAATAGTATCAGGAACACTAGTCGCAGCTGAGGCTAAAACCACAGAAACAAAGTAAATTGGCATCCCTATGGCTGTTCCAAACTGTTCACAAGCTTCAACTAACCAAAAACAGGCTAAACCAATAAAAACAACCGAAAGAATTAATAACGTAACCGCTTTAGAGGTATTTATTTTAGAATCTCCTAAAACAACAGTCGCTAAGTCTCCTTTAAAAAGAGCGATGCTTCTATTACCACCATCTGCTTCATCATCATACTCATTTTCAACATCTCCAGCGCCTTGACTGGTTATCATGTAAACAACATAAATTAAATAAAGCACCATGAGTATTAAGCCATGATACCAATTAAGAGAAGTACCAGTAATTACAAATATCAGGGCAATTTCACTCAATATTAAGGCTATACCATCCCTTAAAATAACTTTTTTAGACAATTCTATTTTAGATGAAATCCCTTTGCCTATAACAGCCAAAATAACCACAGCTGGAATAATCATCGCATTAAAAACAGCACTACCAGCAGTAGTCCCAATACCCCCAGAAAATCCATCTTTTTCTTTTAATACAAATAGAAAAAAAAGTGTTGTAAATAATTCGGGAAGGCTACTGCCAATAGCGTTAATAGTGGCGCCTTTAATGCCTTCTTTCATATGTCTGCCCAGATAATTGGAAGCCATTTCAAAGCCATCACAAGCCCTCCAAATGATAATGCATGTAATGAGAATAAGACCTAAAGAAGAAATAATAGCCATAGAATGTTTATTGAGTATTCAACAAATCTAAAAAAATTAAAAGTAGATTGTACTATAGCAATTCGAATTATCCAACATTCACCCTAATCGTTAGCTTTTTGGTTTTCAAAAGCTCCAATGTCTATACTTTTCCCAACCTTTCTTTTTCTCATTAAAACATCAACCAAAATGTCTTCTTCTTCATAAAGTTTCCCAGCATCCAGTAGATTACTGTTTAAAGTTGGTGTGAAATTTCCTTTTGTAGGTTCTTCAAAAGGATAGTCGCTTACTAAAGCCGTTAAAATATTGCTATCAACATCAATATTATTCTCAATCGAAAATAATGCATCATCTTCAATACCAGCCATAAAATTATTATAGAAAATATTATTAATGCTTTGTTTAGAGTTAAAATGCAGGGCTTTTCCTTTATTATTAATAATGGTATTATTTAGTATTCTGTAACTCATATTAGATAAGGGATTTCTGTCTCCCACATGAATAGCGTTCATTTGGCAACCAGAGATAGTATTACTATAGATTAGGTTATTAAACCCGAGTACGTGTATGGCATTACCAGTCCCCCCATTAATAGTATTGGAGTAAATTTTTCCAGTAGTACCAGGATTTATCATCAAGCCAGCTTGATGAATCCCCTTTTCTAGCGTTCCATAATTTTTAATGCTGTTATTATATATTTCGCAGTCCTCTATAGCGCCTCCAACCTGGATGCCATCCCAACCTGTATTTTCAACTAGATTATTAAAAACTCTAACTCCAATTAAATCAGGTTGTAGAAGTTTTTCCCCAGGACAGTCATTATTATCAAATCCATTTTCCCATTTAGATCCGCCAATATACATGCCTTCTCCATGTACATCGTGTATATAATTGTGATGAATTACAGTGTTTTTTTGTACATAATTCCCTTTGTTAGCACTGCCATCGCAAGTAGGTCTTGTAACAGACCAGATACCAATGCCCACTTTAGAGATTTCCAGATGATCTACTTCTAGATCATTAACTTTTTCGTAGGCTCTCAACCCTTGGGTGCCGTTTTTAATTTCAATGCCGTACAGATCATTTGGCGACCCTGTTCCTGTAAGTCTAATGTAAGAACTATTACGTATTCTAATAGCCTCTGGTTTTTCAGATAAGCTAACAATAGCCTTACCATCACAATTTGTAAATATAAACGGCGCATCTTCTGTGCCGTGGAAGTTACGAATATCAATAGGCTGTCTATCTCCAGACTTAATACCTATTACCGAGCCTGGAGGGAGCTTTAATTCATTATTATCTAATTTTCCACTGGTATTTTCTAGTACAAAATCACAGTTACTACAAGAAACAGATGCGTATGTACATGAATTATCCGAATATTTGACTTCAGTATCAAAATTAATAGCATAAGGATCTATACAACCGGTTATTTTTGTAGAGGGGTCTTCTTGAGTGGCAGGGTTTTCAGGATCAGGCTCAAAATTAGATGGGGTTCTAGTTTCATCGTCACTACAACTTGTAGATATGCATATCAATATACTCAAATAGATAAAAGATATCCACCGTAGAATTATAGGTTTCATGGTTTGATTATTAGGGGGTTGATGTGTAAAGATAATATTTTTTATATAAGGTGTGCTTACACTGATATACTTGCCTTTTTTGAAATTGAGCTCATGTCAACTTTTTATTTTTAACAGGGGATGTGTTGAAATTTGACCAACTGAGGATGTTTTTGAAAATTATAGCAATGCGATGAATTAAGAAGTAACAAAAAGTGGATGTGATTTTTAGTAAAAAGAAAAAATTAAGAAGAATTCTTTATCTAAAACTAGAAATAAAATCGTGTTTACTCATCCAAAACAGGAGTTCACTAAATCTAAATAGTAATCATGCCTTTCTAATCATAGTTTAGTTCTATAAAAACTAATATTATGAAACAAAATTTTAACATTTCAATTAGCAAACCTTGCTCAGAGCAATTCAATACGTTTAAGCAAACACAATCAGGCGGATTTTGTAAATCATGCAAAAAAGAAGTTATAGACTTTCGAAATATGAGCGATAAACAGCTCGTAACATATTTTCCTAATAAACAGGAAAAGGCTTGTGGTTTTTTTAAAGCCTCACAGTTAAAAGATTATCCATCTGTTAAGATTAACGAGAAAAAGTCTAGATTTAAATTAGCAAGCCTAGTTGGATTTACTGTCTTCTCGATGCTATCGTTTCACAATGTTCAAGCCCAAGATAAAAAGCATAAAACAGAAATTGTACAAACTATTAATGAAAAACAAAATCCACTTAATAATAAGGCAGCCGTTCAACAAAAATTACTTACAGGTGTTATTTCCGACGAAGCAGGTCCAGTTCCAGGAGCTAATATTGTATTAAAAGGCACGTCTATTGGTGTGGCATCAGATTTTGATGGTAGGTTTGAATTTCCTCAAGCACTTAAAGAAGGGGATGTTTTGGTTATTAGTTATTTAGGTTATGAAACCCAAACTATTGTTATTAAAAACGAACAGGAGACTTTAAATGTGCCCTTGGAAGTAAGCTTAAAGGCAGATACTTGTGTTTTAATGGGAGAAGTAGAAGTGAATGAAGTTTATAAATCTAAAAGAACATTATGGCAAAAAATAAAGGGTATATTTTAAACTATCTATTAATAGCTTTTTTTTTAACCAGTTATCTACATGCTCAAAAATTAGATTTTAAGCATGTAGCTTTTAAGAAAGCAGATAGTATAGCTAATAGTTATCAAGACGCATCGTTAAATAATTTACCAGTTTTAGCCTACAGGCTTACTCATAATCTGGATACTCCAGTAGAAAAATTTAGAGCTATTTATATTTGGGTATGTAACACTATAGAAAGTGATTATGGTTTTGGAGAACAAACATTGCATAAACGCAGAAAATATAAGAATAATAGTTTAGCGTTTACGCATTGGAATACGCAAGTACAGTCCAAGATGTTTAAGCGGTTATTAAGAGATAAAAAAACGGTATGCTCTGGTTATGCTTATCTAATTAAAGAATTATGTGCATTAGTAGATATTAACTGCAAAATTGTTGATGGCTATAGCAGGACTGTAAATAACAATATTGGTGAAGCAAACTACCCAAACCATTCATGGAATGCTGTGGAACTAAATAATAAATGGTATCTGGTGGATGCCACATTGGCAAGTGGTTTTTTTGATGTGAATGCGTATAAATTTATTAAAAACTATAATGATGGTTATTTCTTAACAAGACCAGAGCTATTTATAAAAAATCATTATCCATTAGATAAAAAATGGACGTTATTAGCCGATAATATTACTCTTAATGTCTTTGTTAAAGGCCCAATAATCTATAGCAATACCATCAAATATGGTGTAGTTCCAGTTTTACCAATACAATTGGTAACAAAAGTATTTATAGATGAAGCAGTGACTTTTAAACTTAAATTACCCGATGCTGGGCTGGTAGATAAGATAAGTGTAGTGTTAAATGGGAAATCTAATAAAATTAATTATAAGAGATATGATGAAAAGAATAAACAGCTGGAATTAAGATACAATTTTCCCAAAAAAGGCACTTATGATGTGCATATTAAACTGGATAATGTAGTGGTAGTTTCCTATACAGTAAAAGTAATAAAACAAAAAGGCGCAACTATTTAGTTATTAAAATATTAGAGTATTGCTATTTTTAAAGCAAGTTTACTCATTAATAATTACCATTAACTAAATAGCTGTGGTAAGTATCACTTTCTATTCATAGATTCGTTGAGTAAGATGAGTATGAAACGACGTTTTATATAATGTATTTCGTTTTATACTATATTTATTGTAACCAATTAACCAACTGTTTATGACTAGTTATTACTCTAAAATCTCAGCTAAAGTACCAGACGATTTAACCAAACCAACACCATCGTTTACAAAACATGTATGGTTATCTGTATTTGGCTTATTACTTTTTATTTCGCTTTATCTGGTCTTAACGATCTGGTTTGGCAGGTTAGCTTATAATTTATTTGTAGATGCCAATAACTTTGATGGTCATTTTTTAAATTATTTATTAGCCATAGGTTTTGGGTTTTTGTCATTATTTATGGCGAAATCACTGTTCTTTTTAAATAAAAAAGAAGAAAACCCTATTCACAGATATGTCAACGAAAAGGAAGAACCAGTATTATTTGATTACCTCTATAAATTAGCAGACGAAGCAGGAGCACCTAGACCGCACAAAGTTTTTTTAACAGATCGTGTGAATGCTAGTGTATCTTACGATATATCATTAATAAACCTATTAATTCCGTCAAGAAAGAATTTAGAGATAGGCTTAGGTCTGGTTAATGTGTTGAGTTTAGGTGAATTTAAAGCCGTTTTAGCACACGAATTCGGGCATTTTGCACAGCGTTCTATGCTATTGGGCAGATACGTTTATGTAGCACAGCAAATAGCAGCAAGAATAGTAGGTAAGCGTGATATCTTCGATAAATTTCTTTCAGGATTATCTAGTGTAGATATTAGAATAGCATGGATAGGTTGGATATTGTCCATATTGGTTTGGGCTATTAGATCGCTAATAGAAACATGTTTTAGTGTTGTAGTAGTTGCAGAAAGAGCATTGTCGCGCGAAATGGAATTTCAGGCAGATTTGGTAGCAGTATCGTTAACAGGGAGCGATGCTTTAATTCATGCATTATATAAACTACAGATTGCAGACGAAGCTTATTCAAATGCATTAGACCGTGTAAATGAAGAACTAGGTGATAAAAAAGCCATAAAGGATATGTATGCATTACAAAGTAATTACATACAAAAAATGGCCATAGTATTAGATAATCCTAGATATGGGAAATCGCCAGAAATACCAGCAGAATCTCCAGAGAGAAACAGAATTTTTACTTCAAATAAATACAATCCACCAAAGATGTGGTCTACACATCCAGCCGATATAGATCGTGAAAATAATGCTAAAAAAACCTACATTTTTGAGCCTGTAGATAACAAATCGTCTTGGAATTTATTTTCAGATCCACAGAAGTATAAAGAAGACATGACAGGAAGGCTTATAAAAACAGCCAAAGTAGAAACTACTGCTATACATACAGAAGAAGCCATAAAACACCAAGATAACGAGCATTTTAATTGGACGTTTTTAGATTCTAAATACCACTCAACCTTTCTAAATAGGTTTTCGTTTTTAAATTTTAAATCTTCAGATGAATTATTTGAAGCGCCCGTTAGCGGTCTTACTATAGAAGAAGGCTTTAAGAAGTTATATCCAAAAAGTAATGTCAAAAAAATCGAAGATTTACAAGAAATTCAAGAAGAAATTAATGCACTTCTAATTAGTCAAAATGAATCGTTAACCCTAGAGAAACGACGTGTTTGGCATCGTGGAAATCAAATTAAGCGAAAAGATATACCAGAGATACTAAAATCATTAAAAAAAGAACAAAAAGTAATAAGAGACGCATTGGGAACTCATGATGTATTGTGTAGAACATTGCATTACAAAGTTGCAGGGAAATTAGATGTTAATTGGGCAAATTATTTAAAAACCTTAACCCATTTAATACATTATAGTGAGCATAGTATCACAAATATAAACGATGTAGATAGAAAATTTAATAATGTGTTAACTATTGCTTTGGCAGATGGCAATGTGTCTTCATCAGAATTAACAGATATACTAAATATATCAAACGATTACTATAACGTTTTAAGTCGTATTTATAAACATTCCGAAACTCTAAAGCTAGATACAAAACTACTTGAAAATATGAAGATTGAAAGTTATCAATCAGCATTTGAGGAGTTTAAACTGGGGCGTCCTGTAAAAGAAAATATTAATGATTGGGTTGCTGTAGTAGGAGGTTGGGCATCTTTAGCTCTAAGAGCCTTACACAAGTTAAGAAATGAAGCTCTGGAATTACTTTTAGTTAAAGAAGAAGATGTTAAAAATGCCTATTTTAACGCTACAGCATTAGGAGCAGTTCCAATCACATCGGGAGTACCTGACGATTATGCGACACTTTTACCAGGAAATGAGCGTAAAATTCAACGAAAATTAGGATTGTGGGATCGTTTTGCAACAGGAGATGGATTAATACCATCTATTGCTAAGTTTGGAGTCGCAGGCGGTATTTTGTTTGCGGCTATTTTTTATGGTAGCTATTCTCAAAAATTGCCATTACATATTTATAATGGTTTACAAACTGCCATTAATGTACATATCAATAATTCTAATATTAGTTTAAAGCCTAATACATCAGAAACCATTCAATTAAATTATGGCATTAGTTACCCTATAAAAACAACAACGTATAACGGCGAGTCTATAGAAGAAGAAGACTTTGAGTTTACAGAACATTCTGCCTTTGCTTATAATGTAGCAAATGCAGCGATACTTGTTAAATATCCAGTATTTTACGGCTTTGAGAATAGAATACCAAAAGGGATTAGCGATAGAACTATTTTGGGCGTTAAAAAAGTATTGCCTTTAGAAGCAGATTATATTTTAGAAGAACCACCTAGAGAAATATCATTACCATCGGGAAGCAGAGGAGAACGAAAAGAAGCGATTAAGGCATTTGCGGGTGAATCTCCATATGATTTAATGACTTTTCTTGAAGATGAAGTCGCTATAAATAAAATAGTAAAGGCCCATAGTAAATGGGATAATCCAGATAGTAAATACCTTTTAAATTGGATGTATTATTTAAGAAATAGCAAAGATGGAATACATACCATAGAATCTCGTTTAGAAAGAAATCCCAATGAATTCTTAAGCCTAAGAG
This sequence comes from uncultured Flavobacteriaceae bacterium, assembly GCA_947498845.1. Classification (GTDB taxonomy): domain Bacteria; phylum Bacteroidota; class Bacteroidia; order Flavobacteriales; family Flavobacteriaceae; genus Jejuia. Next base: position 14,296 of record CANMLX010000019.1, read on the forward strand.
TCATGCAAGATTTAACAGATTCCTTAGCACATAAACACATTTGCGAAAAGCATACACAACTTAAATTAGATAATCCTGATAATGCCGACTATTATTATTTAGCAGCCCGTTGTATAGAAGACGAATCTATTAAAAACAATACATTTATTAAAGGGTATAAAAAATGGAAAAATCACAGTTGGTTAGCTTATGCGGCAGGCTATGTTTATACCGAACAAAATAATTTCGATAAGGCTTACAAAGCATATCGTGTAGCAGCTAAAGCCTCTTCGTTAGCAGAATTAATTTCTGATGATGCAGAACGTATTAAAAGGATATTAAATTTAAAAACGCGCAAAAACTATAAAACCATTGTAAACACAGAGAGTATCGATTTTTATAACAGTTTAGAAAATGGCAATATTGAAGAAAAAAAGACAAATCCAGATTATGTCTATTATTTAATGCAAAAGGGAGATTTAGATAAAGCTTTTAAACGGTCTAAAGATTACGAGAATATAAAACATTATGTGGGGTATTTATTAGCAGCATCTAAAGGGGCTTCAAAAGAAATAAAACAAGCCGCAATTAATAATTCGGAGCAAATGGGACTTAATTTAAATTCTGTATGGGCTGCAACAGGTCTAGCTATTAAAGAAAATAGAGATTACAGAGATTATCTAGATGGATTTGCTCAATTGGAAGAAAAAGATGAATTTATACCAAAGTTAATTGACTTAATTAAGTCTAGAAACTATACTGGAGTAGATAATCATATTAAAGCATTAAGACTTAGATGGAAAGCGCAAACGTATGTGATGGCAAGTGTTATCTTAGATGGCGATATTCCATCAAAATGGAAAACGATTTATAAAGCAGGATTATTTGCTAGTGAAAAACCTTTTTTAGAATAAGTGTAATGTGACAAGATTAAAATAATATGTCATTGTAAAATAATGAAATTTAATTTAGAATTAATATGTTTAGTTAGAAGTTTAAAAGTAGAAAGTGTTATGATGTTTTGGTTGTTTTTAATAGGCAATAGTTGTGTTTTATAGTTTAGTAGGCAGTAGGCAGTAGGCATTAGGCATTAGGCAGTAAGCAGCAGGCAGTAGGCAGTAAGCAGTAGGCAGTAAGCAGTAGGCAGTAGGCAGTAGGCAGTCGTTGATAATTATTTTAAAGATAAATAGATGATAATTAGTAATCAATAAAAATAAGTAGCAGCTTTAATCAACAAATCAACAAATCAACAAATCAACAAATCAACAAATCAACAAATCAACAAATCAACAAACAATAGAGTATTACGCTCTTCTTTAATTTAATCTGAATATTTTATCTATAGACAGCTAAATTGATTTAGCTCTAAATTAAAGATTGTTTTTTAAAAACGTATTTAGTTTAGGACGTATTAAATCTGGAGAGAATTCGTTGTAGAATGTATTAAACTCTTGTTTGATAACACTTAGTTTTTTGTTGTTGTAAAGGTTAGGTTTAACATCTTTTAGATGCATTGAGTCATTTTTTTCGCCATCATCAAACATGCTCCAAGCGTCCTTTTTTATCCAGGGAGAAAAAATAGCAAACGTAGGTTTTTCTATAGCTTTAGCCATATTAATAGCACCGCCCTCATTGCCAATAATGGCATTACAATGGTATGAAATAGCGATAAATTCTCTTAAGCTTTTGCCATAAACGTCTAAGTGGATATGCTTTTTTGTTTCAACAGAACAATAGCTATACAATTTTTCAATGTCACCTTTTTGTTTTGGGATATAATTTAATAGAATATAACCTTTAGTTTTAGAAACTATAAGATCAATTAATTGCGCCATGTAGCGTAAAGGATAGGTTTTTTTATCACTACTGCCTAAGGCGCTTATCATAAAAAGAGGTTGTGATAAATTTACGTTGTATTGGGTAAGTTTATCTTTAGCGGCATCTATTTCAGATTGCGTAAGATATATTTTTGGCTTAATTGCAGCGATGTCATCAGGATAGATTGGTTTTAAAAGCTGCATTCTATTTTCTATGGCTAAACCAGCATTAGTATTAGGAATTTTATGTTCTTTAAAACTATGGGTATAGATAAAAGAAGTGTACCATTTATATTTAGATATTCTGGTTTTAGCAGTAGAGTAAAACGTAATAAAATTACTTGAGAATTTAGAATAGACATCAATTACAACATCATATTTAGTGTGTCTTATGGAAGTAGCAAGTTTAAAAAGCGCTTTTTTGCTGGATTCTGCTTCTTTAGTAAAAATAAGCGTATTGTTAATGTATGGATTGTTAAGTACAACAGGTAATGTATGCTCGTTAATAAGGTAATCTAGTTGAGCGTTGGGGTATTTATGGCGAAGTGCTTCAAGTAATATAGTACTTGTAAGCACGTCGCCAATCATTTTTTGTTGTATAACAAGGACTTTCATCTAAATAGATGTAAGTTTATAAATAAGTTCATTATTTAAACAGCAACATTGTGTTCTCTTAAAGCATCATTAAGAGACGTTTTTTTGTTTGTACTTTCTTTACGTTTTCCAATAATTAAAGCACAAGGCACATTATAGTTTCCAGAAGGGAATTCTTTAGTATAACTTCCAGGAATCACTACAGAACGTGCAGGTACTAAACCTCTATATTCAACAGGTTCTTCTCCTGTTACGTCTATAATTTTTGTACTCATAGTAAGTGTTACACCAGCACCAAGAACAGCTTCGGTTTCAACGCGAACGCCTTCAACAACAATACAACGTGAACCAATAAAAGCATTATCTTCTATAATCACTGGAGCAGCTTGTAAAGGCTCTAAAACGCCACCAATACCAACACCACCAGATAAATGTACGTTTTTACCAATTTGAGCACAGCTACCAACTGTAGCCCAAGTATCTACCATAGTACCTTCATCTACATAAGCGCCTATGTTTACATAACTAGGCATCAAAATAGTACCGCTAGAAATATAGGAACCATGTCTGGCTACAGCATTAGGAACTACTCTAATACCTCTTTCAGCAAAATTTTTCTTTAAAGGAATTTTATCATGATACTCAAAAATACCAGCTTCTAAAGTTTCCATTTTTTGAATAGGGAAATACAAAACAACAGCTTTTTTTACCCATTCGTTAACTTGCCAACCATTAGTAACAGGTTCGGCTACTCTTAATTCTCCTTTATCCAGTAAATCTACAACGCTTCTAATAGCGTTAACAGTAGTAGTTTCTTTTAAAAGCTCTCGGTTATCCCAAGCACTTTCTATAATTTGTTGTAAGTCTGTCATTAGTCTTAAAATATTTTGAGGCAAATATACTTATCTAAACCTTAAAAATGGATATGATTTTACGATTTAAATGACTTTAAAAAAGGTTATACACTAGTTTGAATTTTGACTATAAAAACGTTTTATCGAGTAAAAAAGCGTTTTATCTTTTCGTCGGTAAAAAGATTCATATGCTCTAATTATCGAAAATACAGGGTGATACGCCTATTTTATTACATGAGAACATGTGTAACAATTTATATTTGACAAGAACATACAAATTGCTTAATCAATGAAACCTACTTTTCATCTCTCTCTTTTTTTAATCTTATTATCGTTTTCTGCTTTAGGAGCCCAAAATAATGCTTTAAATAAAACAATAAATCCAAAAGTTATTATTACAGAAGAAAAAAATACTGAAGTTATTATTGATTTGTTAGAAATAAAAGAAGCTACAGTAGCCAAGATTAGAACAGATATGCAGGTGTATTTGAATATAGAACGAAAAGAAAGTAATATTAAGTTTTTATTCCCAGAAATTAATAGACGAAAATTGGTATAGTCTAGTACTAAAAATACATACTAAATAAATCTCCTCAATTAAGGAGATTTTTTATTTTACAATAATTCAAATTCTTTATTTAAAGAAAAATTTAATGGCACTAATCATTAAAATAAAGCCAATAAATGCAATAAGAACCCAAATGCTACCAGCATAGTATTTTTTATGAAGCTTTAAGTCTTTACGGTACATAATGCCAATAATGATGGCGAATACCACAAAAAATAAAATACCAAAAACAATTTGACCGTTGCTGAACATATAATTACTTTTATGCAAATTTAATTAATAAAGACGAGATTCCTACGAATTTAGGAATGACAAACGATTACTTATGAAAGACAAAATAGAAGCAGTAAAAGCGTTTCATACGGCATTTAAAATAGGGCACAGAGAAACACCTAAAGCAGATTTAGGGAGTGATAAAAATACTCTACGTTTTAATTTAATGAAGGAAGAAAATGAAGAGTACCTTGAAGCAGCAAAAAATAACGATTTAGTTGAGGTTGCAGATGCACTTGGGGATATGCTTTACATTTTATGTGGCACCATTATAGAACATGGTATGCAACATAAAATAGAAGAGGTATTTGAAGAAATACAACGTAGTAACATGAGTAAATTAGGAGGTGATGGACAACCTATTTATCGTGAAGACGGTAAAGTTTTAAAAGGGCCAAATTACTTTAAACCTAATATAGAAGCTATTTTAAAAAAATAGGGTCGTCAACCTAATTGTCACACTGAGCGCAGTCGAAGTGTTGTTTCAGGTTCTCATTAAAAAATAGAATTTTCATTCAGGATTCAGGAGGAAGATGATAAAAAATATACTTATTCACAATGAAGAGTCTTCGACTTCGAATATATTCGAAATGCTACCAATGATGTAATTAAATAAAGTACTAAATTTCAGATGTTTGAAATTTGTAATATTTATTTTCCTCTTTTAATATTTATATCTTAAAAAGATGGTGTCATTCAGAGCGCAGCGAAGAATCTCATTCTCAAATATGCCTGCCTTAAGTTGAGATGCTTCAGTCGTGACCTTCTTCTGTATGACAAGCCACTATTTACGATTTGTAAACGTCGTTCACTATGCTTTGTAATTTTTTTTCCTGAGGCTCTGAATGACAAATAAAAAAGGTAGCAATCGAATCGCTACCTTTTACATTTATTGTATATGTTTCTCCATTTGGGAAGGTTGGGATGGGCTTATACCTTAAATCTCCATCCAAAAGGATCTTCGGTTTTATTAGTTTGTATATCTGTAATACGTTTTTTAAGGAAACTTGCATATGTTTTTTCTAATTTAGGTAAATCATAATCTGTATCCTTATAGCCAAAAGCAGCAATTGGAGATACTACAGCAGCAGTACCAGCACCAAACATTTCTTTTAAAGAACCATTTTTAGCAGCTTCAACAACTTCATTAACCGTTATCTTTCTAACGTCTACAGGAATGTTTTCAGATGCTGCAAGTTCAATAATGCTTTTACGTGTAATACCATCTAGAATTCTATCACTGGTAGGCCCCGTTATTAATGTATCGTTAATACGAACAAAAATATTCATGGCACCAGCTTCCTCTATGTATTCATGGGTATTATCATCGGTCCAAATAACTTGCTGATACCCCTTTGCTTTTGCTAATTGTGTTGGATAAAATTGTCCCGCATAATTACCACCAGCTTTTGCAAAGCCTACACCGCCGTTAGCCGAACGCGAGTACTTTTCTTCAATTAATACTTTTACTTCACCAGAAAAATAAGAACCAGAAGGTGCAGTACAAATAATAAACTTATAAGCATCAGCAGGAGAGGCATGAAAACCATTTCCCGAGGCGAATACAAACGGACGAATATATAACGAACTCCCTTCTTTTGTTGGAATCCAATCTTTATCAACCTCAAGTAAAGCTTTTAAACCTTCCATAAAATAATCTTCAGGAAGTTCTGGGATAGCTAATCGTTTTGACGAAATATTTAAACGCTTGCAATTATCATATGGTCTAAATAACCAGACATTTTCATTGACATCTTTATATGCTTTCATGCCTTCAAAGACAGATTGTCCGTAATGGAAAATTTTAGCCGATGGATCTAAAGCAATGGGTTGATAAGGCATAATTTTAGGCATATGCCATTTCCCATCCTTATAATCACACACAAGCATATGGTCTGAAAAAACGCTACCAAACTGCAAATTGTCAAAATCTACATCGTTAATCTTTGTAGCTTTTGTTTTTATAATCTCGATGTCGTTGATTATACTACTCATGTCATATTGTTTTAATCTACAAATTTAAAAAAATCATTGTCAAAAAAGACTTATATTTACATAAATAGCCTAAAATTTACTTTTTCGATAATGAAATTTTTAATAGCTCTCATAATCTGCACTTTAGCATTGTTTTCATGCGAAAATAAAAGCACTTATTCATCATTTGGAAAAAAAATTATTGCAGACGATGCTATAGCATCCCGCTCAATGGAGGCACATTATAAGGTAATGCAAAAAGGAGATAGTATTAATTCTAAAATACGAGGTATTGTAACAGATGTGTGTAAAGCAAAAGGATGTTGGATGACCTTGAGTTTACCTGAAGGGGAGGACGTTATGGTAAAATTTAAAGACTATGGCTTTTTTGTACCTAAAGATATTGAAGGAAAAGAAGTAATAATTAATGGTAAAGCTTATATAAAAGAAGTTTCGGTTAAAGATCAAAAACATTATGCCAAAGATGCAGGCAAGTCAGAAGCAGAAATTGCGTCTATAACAGCACCGAAAAGAACGTTTGCTTTTGAAGCAGATGGTGTATTAATTACTAAATAACATTGAAACGAGAGGTTATTAAAACTGCCGATGGTTCTACAACTATTCATCTTCCAGATTGGAATGAGCAATATCACTCAAAACATGGCGCTATACAGGAAGCATATCATGTATTTATAAAACACGGACTAGACTTTTATTATAGTTCCAAATCTTCTAATGAATTATCGTTATTAGAAATAGGGTTTGGAACAGGATTAAACGCTTTTATTACTTTATTAGAAGCAGAAAAACGTAATTTAAAACTAAATTATTGTGGTGTTGAAGGCTATCCCGTAGCCCAAGAAGAAGTAGGTTTATTAAATTATACTTCAGAACTAAATGCTGAAGATAAACAGTTTATATTCGATAAAATGCATGCTATATCCTGGGAAGAAAAGCATAAACTAACCGAGACTTTTTCACTTATTAAGCAAAACAAAATGTTTCATGAAATAAATGAAACAAATGTTTACGATATCGTATATTTTGATGCTTTTGGTGCTAGAGTCCAACCCGAACTTTGGACAGAATCTATATTTAAAAAAATGTACAAAGCTCTAAAAAATAATGGTGTTTTGGTGACTTATTCGGCTAAAGGAAGTGTGCGAAGAGCGATGCAATCTGCTGGTTTTAATGTAGAGAAATTACCAGGCCCACCAGGAAAAAGAGAAATGTTACGGGCTGTCAAGAGGTGATGTTTTTAAAAGAGAATGTTCTGGGATAGAGGTTTGGCTGTGTTCAATGGGTTTGATAGCTTAGTTGTTAGTTGTTAGTTGTTAGTTGTTGGTAGTTAGTTGTTAGAATAAGTATATTTAACCATTAACCATTAACCATTAACCATTAACCATTAACCATTAACCATTAACCAACTCCCCAAATATTTGTTAAGATTTAGATAGCTCATATGGCTTTTTGTAAATTAGCTAAAAAAGAAAATGCGTGTTTTAGTTACAGGTGCTACGGGATTAATAGGGAGAGAGATTGTAGCGCTTTTTCAGGAAAAAGATATTAAAATTAGTTATTTAACGACCAACAAGTCAAAAATTGTAGATACACCTAACTATAAAGGGTTTTATTGGAACCCTAAAACTCAAAAAATAGACATAAATTGCTTGTTAGGAGTAGATACTATAGTTCATCTTGCAGGAGCTACTATCTCAAAGCGTTGGACATCGCGCTATAAAAAAGAGATTGTAAATAGTAGAGTAGAGGGAACAAACTTGCTTATAGATGCCTTAAAAGCAAACAAACATCAAATCACCCAAATTATCTCAGCAAGTGCGATAGGTATTTATCCAGACTCCTTAACTAATTATTATGATCAGGTTAACGGAGAAAAAAGTAATTCTTTTTTGGGAGAAGTGGTTCAGGCATGGGAGCAGTCAGTTAATGGCTTTTCTAAAATAGGAATTCAAGTTGCCAAAATTAGGATTGGGATAGTACTCTCCAAAAAAGGAGGCGCACTTCAAGAAATGGTAAAACCTATTAAATATGGAGGTGGAGCTGCTTTTGGAACAGGAAAACAATGGCAATCCTGGATACATATACATGACTTAGCACATATGTTTTTATTTATATACCAGAATAAACTAGAAGGCATTTATAATGGCGTAGCACCAAACCCCGTTAGTAACATAGAGTTAACTAAAACTATCGCTGAAATTCTAAAAAAACCATTGTTCTTACCCAATATCCCTAAGTTTGTTATGAAAACGATTTTAGGTGATATGCACATACTTTTATTCGAAAGCCAACGTGTTGCCTCTAAACCAATTGAAGAAAAAGGTTTTGAATTTAAATTCCACCATTTACAGCCTGCTCTAGAGGATATTTTGCTTTAATTTAAATATTTTTAAATGGTTGTAACATTCTAGTTGTTTGAAAGACTTACGCTATATATTATTGTAAAGTTTAATACGATGAAAGTTATATATATTATATTCTTTAGCTTTTTTTTGAATTCATGTAATTCTCAATTTAGTTATAATATTCCAGAGCGTTTAGAAAATGATTGGGAAACTACTCATGTAGAAAATGTTGGTATTAATCTTGATAAGATTAATGCATTTGGAGCACAAATAAACGGGGGAAAATATAAGGATATACATAGTATATTAATTATTAAAGATGGAAAATTAGTTTTTGAAGAGTATTATAATGGTTTTAATAAAGAAAAACCTCATGATATTGCATCTGTAACAAAAAGCATTACATCGGCATTAGTTGGAATTGCTATAGATAAAGGTTTTATAAAAAATACATCTGCACCAGTATGGGAATTTTATAAGGAATCCAAATATGAAAATAAATGGGATAGTTTAAAAAGAAGTATTAGGGTTAAAGATTTACTATCCATGAGACATGGTTTAGATTGTGATGATTTTAATACTAGTTCATCAGGAGATTTTAATGCATTACAGGAGTCAAATGATTATGTAGATTACATGCTTGATGTGAAAATGAATCACAAAGTAGATCAAGTAAATGCTTATTGTACAGGTAGTACACAGTTATTAGAGCCAGTACTTAGAAAGAGTACTAATTATGAGGTTGATAATTTTGCATCAAAATTTCTCTTCACTCTAATAGGCATAAAAAGTTTTAAATGGAAAAAAACTCCTAAAGGAAATCCAACTATGGGAATGGGAGCAAAAATGACCCCTAGAGATATGGCTCGTTTTGGATTATTGTATTTAAACGATGGCATATACAATAAAAAGCAAATTATTTCTAAAAATTGGATAAAAGAGAGTCTAACACCTTATGGTAAATTGTTTGGAGCTATAGATTATGGCTATTTATGGTATATAGAACCTCCTGTAGTTATTAACAGAAAAACAATAAATTTTTATGACGCAGCTGGACATGGAGGGCAAACAATAGCGATATACCCAGATTTAGAAATGGTAGTTGTAATTACAGCAGGAAATTACAATAACGAATCTAACTATTATGAAATGCTGGAAAATATTTATTACCAAGCGTTAATTTTTAAAAAATTAATTTTAGTTATTAAATAATTCGGTTTTTTTTGATAATACAATTTTCCAGTATCAATATTATAATCACAGTCTTGAAAAATACCACAGGATGTGTTGGCTCTAACCAATGATTTTGAGTGGCTTGCTTTTAGCAAAGCTTCTATTTCTTTCGATAAATACTTCATAATAAGGGGCTTTTTTTAATTAAGTCTAAAACTTATAGATAAAATTACAAAATATTTGTTTTATTGAGGCAGTAAAAACAAAAAGCCATGATGTTTTAACAAAATGGCTTTGATTAATGCTTTAAAAAGTAAGAAATTAAGATTTCTTAGCTACAATATTTAATTTTAAATCAATATTATCTTTAATAAATTTATCTCCTAAATTATCAAAAAACGATTTAGAACCATATTTAATATCCCATTTTGTTCTATCAATAGAAAAAGATTCGCTGGTTAATGTTACCTTATCATCACTTTGAGTTACAGATACAGGAAATGTAATATTATGTTTAATCCCTTTAATAGATAAGTTTCCAGATAACATCGTTTTTCCTTCGGCTTCGCTTACGCCAGTCACTTCAAAAGCAGCATTTGCGTGATTAGATACATCAAAAAAGTCTTGATTTTTTAAATGACCAACTAGCTTAGCATTTCCCTCTTTATCAGCTGGTATATCTAAAACAACTATAGATGCCATATCAATTAAAAAAGAACCACTTTCAATTTTGTTATCATTTAAGTTAAATACTCCAGAACTTAATTTAATAGTGCCATTGTGAGATTCGGTTGGTTTAGAACCTATCCATTCTATAATAGAAGCATCTTTATCGGCAATATATTTTACAGAAGTAACTTTTACTTCAGCAGGAGCTTCAACAGTTGTTGTTTCTGCTTCGGAAGCTTTCTTTTTACAGCTAGTAACCGATAGTATTAAAGTTAAAACTACGGCTATAGACAAAACATTTTTTTTCATTATATAAGGTTTTTAGTGTTATCAGGTAAAATTACCTTATTATTCCAACAAAAAAAATTATTTTTTTAGTGACATTATGACATTTTTATAATATTGGCAGTACTTTTGCCAACCGAAATGTAGACGTATTAATTGTACACACAATGAGCAAAAAAGATAAAGCAAAAGATATAAAAGACGAACAGGCAAATAGCATAGACACCGAAACAGTAGCTGTTGAAGACCAAGCAGATCAGGAAGTAGTTGAAGAGCAAACCGTTGAGGAAAAGCTTCAAGAAGAGTTACAAAAGGAGAAAGATAAGTTCTTACGTTTATTTGCCGAATTTGAAAATTATAAAAAGAGAACATCAAAAGAGCGTATTGAGTTGTTTAAAACAGCAGGTAAAGAGGTCATGATAGAATTACTACCCGTTTTAGACGATTTTGAACGTGCTTTAACGCATATAGAAGACGATAAGGAAGCAGAAGAATTACGTAAAGGCGTTTTACTTATCTATCAAAAACTATTATCTACATTAGAGAAAAAGGGATTGACTGTCTTTGAGGTGTCTCAAGGTGATGCTTTTAATGCAGATATACATACAGCAGTAACACAAATTCCTGCGCCTAGTGAGGACTTAAAAGGAAAAATTATTGATGTTATTGAAAAAGGATATAAACTAGGAGATACAATCATTCGCTTTCCAAAAGTTGTGGTAGGTCAATAAAATAGGGTATGGCTAAAAGAGATTATTACGAAGTATTAGGGATTAGTAAAGGAGCTAGCGCATCTGAAATAAAGAAGGCCTATAGAAAAAAGGCTATAGAATTTCATCCAGATAAAAACCCAGATGATAAAGGCGCAGAAGCTAAGTTTAAAGAAGCGGCAGAAGCTTATGAGGTTTTAAGTGACGAGAATAAAAAAGCACGTTACGACCAGTTTGGTCATCAAGCCTTTGAAAACGGCGGCGGAGGCGGTTTCGGCGGCGGAGGCATGAATATGGATGATATATTCAGCCAGTTTGGTGATATTTTTGGAGGTGGCTTTGGCGGTGGTTTCTCTGGTTTTGGTGGTGGCGGTGGCCAGCGTCGTGTAAAGGGAAGTAACCTGCGTATTCGTGTTAAACTAACTCTAGAAGAAATAGCTAATGGCGTAGAGAAGAAAATAAAAGTAAAACGAAAAGTTCAAGCACCGGGAACAACCTATAATACATGTTCTACATGTAATGGAACAGGTCAAGTAACACGTATTACTAATACTATTTTAGGACGTATGCAAACAGCATCGCCCTGTAATGTATGTGGAGGATCAGGGCAAACCATAGATAAAAAGCCTGCAGATGCAGATGCTCAAGGTTTAAAAATTTCTGAAGAAACAGTTTCTATAAAAATACCAGGAGGCGTTGTAGATGGTATGCAACTTAAAGTTTCTGGTAAAGGAAATGAAGCACCTGGGAATGGTATTTCGGGAGACTTGTTAGTCGCTATTGAAGAAGTTGAACATGAAAAACTGCAGCGTGAGGGTGATAATTTACATTATGATTTATACGTAAGTTTCCCCGAAGCAGTTCTTGGTACATCAAAAGAAATAGATACTGTAACAGGAAAAGTGCGTATAAAAGTTGAGGCAGGTGTACAATCTGGAAAAATTTTGCGTTTACGCGGAAAAGGTATCCCAAGTATTAATGGCTATGGAAAAGGAGATCTTTTAGTACATGTAAATGTTTGGACACCAAAAACATTAAACAAACAACAACGTCAGTTTTTCGAAAATATGCTAGAAGATGATCATTTTTCACCAAAACCAGAAAAATCAGAAAAGTCATTTTTTGAGAAAGTAAAAGATATGTTTTCTTAGTGAAACTCATTATTGCGAAGCCATAGAACGTACGCAATATTTGAAATTGAACTAATCCCGCTGAGAAGCGGGATCACAAATTTAATACCTCGACTTATTACAAATACAAAAAAACGTCTGCTGTTTAGTAGACATTTTTTTATTATATATGTAACTTATCTAGCTACTTATGCCTATAGTTAGAAAAAAAAAACTATATTTGAGAGTCACTAATAACTTTTAGTGATAATTTTTCTTTTTCATAGCAATTTTTTTCCCATCCTTAATTTTTTTGAGGGTGGGTTTTGTTTTTATAATTGAGGCTTAATTTTTTTCTGTTTTTTAAGTCTATAAGTAATACCCGTTCTGATTTAAATTTACTCATAAGAAAAATAATAGATTTTTGGCTTAGATGATAAATAAAACCCAATCATAGCGGCGCTACGGTTGTATTTTATTTTGAAATATTAGGCAAAAAGATGACGTTTTATTGAGTAAATTTAAGTTGGAAACGGTATAAGGACTCACTAACATTTAATATCTTTACCACTATAGATTATCACTTAAAAAAACTTAATGAATAACTTATTAGAAGTTCGTAAAGCCAGTAAAACATTTGGAAGCTTTACAGCGCTTAATAATGTTTCTATTACCGTGCCCAAAGGAAGTATTTATGGTTTATTGGGACCTAATGGAGCAGGGAAAACAACATTAATACGTATTATCAATCAAATAACAATACCCGATTCTGGTACTGTAGTACTCGATGGAGACTCGTTAAATAAATCACACATCAAAGACATAGGTTATTTACCTGAAGAAAGAGGGTTGTATAAGTCTATGAAAGTTGGAGAACAGGCTTTATATCTAGCTCAATTGAAAGGATTATCTAAAAAAGAAGCTAAGGAGCGATTAAAATTTTGGTTTGATCGTCTTGAAATAGGCGACTGGTGGGGCAAGAAAATACAGGAGCTTTCAAAAGGGATGGCACAAAAAATACAATTTGTTGTAACTGTATTACATAAACCAAAGTTGTTGATTTTTGATGAGCCTTTTTCGGGTTTCGACCCTATTAATGCTAATTTAATTAAAGATGAAATTTTACGTCTACGAGAAGAAGGAGCGACAGTTATTTTTTCTACACATAGGATGGAATCTGTAGAGGAGTTATGTGATGATATAGCCTTGATACATAAATCTAACAAAATTTTAGATGGTAAAATTCTGGATGTAAAGCGTAGCTATAAAACAAATACCTTTGAAGTTGGTATTAATGCATTAGATAACACCATACTCGAAAAAGAGCTGGCAGATAAATTTAAAGTAGCACCAGCCAATTTTAAAAGTTTAAATGAAGAATTAAAGTTAAATATCACACTTGAAAATGATACCCCAAACGATTTATTAAATTATTTGACATCAAAAGGAGAAGTCTCTCATTTCGTAGAACTAATACCAAGTGTTAACGATATTTTTATTCAAACTGTTACAAGCAACAATTTATGAATCACTTACCATTAATAATTAAGCGAGAATACTTAGCTAAAGTTAAAAACAAATCGTTTATAATAATGACATTTTTAAGCCCTATTATCATGATAGCGCTTTTTAGTGTAGTTGCTTATTTATCGCAAGTAAATAATGATAAAGTGCGTGTGATCTCTGTTTTAGACGAATCTGGATTAGTAAGTGATGTATTTGTAAATCAAGGCAATACTAAGTTTAATATTCTAGGAGACACTCCTATGTCGCTTGATGATGCTAAACATTTAGTTACAGCATCTTCAGGCTATGGTTTATTACATATTGCTAAAAAAGGTGATGTTTCCGAAGTTTCTAAACAGATTACTTTTTACTCGCAAGAGTCGCCATCACTATCAATAATAACTGCGTTGGAACATAAATTAGCGCATCGACTTACTCAAATTAATTATAAAAATAGGGGAATAGATGTAGCGCAAATAGAAGCTTCTAAAGTAGATGTAAGTATACTTCAAGAAAATTTTGAAGGCAAAACAACTTCAAAAGAAGATAGCCTTTTAAAACTAATTTTTGGAGGTGCCGCAGGTTATTTATTATTTATGTTTATCATTATTTATGGTAATATGATCATGCGAAGTGTGATTGAAGAGAAAACCAGTAGAATAATAGAAGTTATTATTTCATCGGTAAAACCTATACAATTAATGCTAGGCAAGATTATTGGAACATCATTAGCAGGCATTACACAATTTGCCATTTGGGTTACATTTGGAGGTCTTTTAATGACAATCGTGTCATTAGTTTTAGGCGTTAGTTTAATGGACTCTGCGCCACAACAAGAGATTGTTGAAATAGCTTCACAGGGACAAAGTATGGAATATTATTTGGGGTTATTTAAAGAGGCGTTGAAAAGTATGCCATTAATAAACTTAATTGTGGCATTTTTACTCTTTTTTATAAGTGGGTATCTTTTATATAGTTCGCTTTATGCTGCCATAGGGGCTGCAGTAGATAACGAAACAGATACACAACAATTTATGTTACCTATTATAATGCCGCTAATACTAGCCGTTTATATAGGCATATTTACAGTAATTGAAGATCCTCATGGTACAGTTTCAACAGTGTTTTCGTTTATCCCATTTACATCACCAGTAGTTATGCTTATGCGTATACCATTTGGTGTGCCTATATGGCAGCAAGTTTTATCTTTAGTAATTTTAATCGGTACATTTATTGCTATAGTATGGGTAGCTGCAAAAATTTATCGCGTAGGGATTTTAATGTATGGTAAAAAACCAACCTATAAAGAAATAATTAAGTGGATTAGGTATTAATATGGTTCAAAATTTAGATAAATTAGAAGAGAGTATTTCTGAAAATTCGGTTTGGAAAAAAGTGGTTCATTTTTTAAATCTACATGTCGATTTTAATGACCATATTAGTATTTCTATTCTAGATGTTATTGTTGTAATAGGCGTTATTTTTATTACTAAGCTTATCCTAAAAATTTCTTTTAGATTAATCACTAGAAAACTACCCAATCAGGATAAAAACAAGTTTGAAGTTGTCTATGGGTATTTTAAATGGTTAATCTATGTCATTATATTTTTTATAACGATTCATTCCGTTGGTATAAATGTTACAGCAGTTTTTGCAGCTTCTGCAGCATTACTAATTGGTATTGGTCTTGCATTACAAACACTTTTTCAAGACATTATATCTGGGGTCTTTATTCTTATAGACCAAAGTGTTCATGTTGGCGATAATATTGAAATTGAAGGTAAAGTAGGGCGTGTAGAAGAAATAAAACTAAGAACTACCAGAGCAGTTACCATAGATAATAAGGTGTTAATCATTCCAAATCATTTATATTTAACTAATAGTTTATATAACTGGACTCAAAATGGCACTAAAACAAGAGAATCTGTTAGTGTAGGTGTAGCTTATGGAAGTGATGTAGCACTAGTAAAACAATTATTAATAGCATGTGCTAATTCGCACCCCAGTGTTTTAGATAGCCCAGAGCCTACTGTGATTTTTGCAGATTTTGGTGACAGTGCACTCAATTTTAAAATAGTTTTTACACTTAATGATAGTTTTAAAGCAGAATTTATTAAAAGTGATATTCGTTTTGAAATAGATAAATTATTTAGAGAAAATAACATAAGTATTCCTTTTCCTCAAAGGGATATACACATTATAAAATAAAAAAATGTCAAAAATATTAATAATAGAAGACGAAGCGGCTATAAGACGTGTATTGGTAAAAATACTTTCGGAAGAAAGTGACACGTATCAAGTTGAAGAAGCCGAAGATGGTTTAAGCGGTATAGAAAAGATAAAAAAAGAAGATTACGATTTAGTGCTTTGTGATATAAAGATGCCAAAAATGGATGGTGTAGAGGTATTAGAAGCTGCAAAAAAGTTAAAGCCAGAAATACCTATGGTGATGATTTCTGGTCATGGTGATTTAGATACAGCTGTAAATACTATGCGTTTAGGTGCTTTCGACTATATTTCAAAGCCACCAGATTTAAATAGATTATTAAATACGGTTCGTAATGCTTTAGATAGAAAAGAACTTGTTGTAGAAAACAAAATCTTAAAGAAAAAAGTAAGTAAAAAGTATGAAATGATAGGCGAGAGTGCTTCTATTTCTCAAATAAAAGATATCATTGATAAAGTGGCACCTACAGATGCTAGAGTTTTGATTACTGGACCTAACGGAACAGGAAAAGAGCTAGTAGCCCATTGGTTACACCAAAAAAGCGACCGAGTTAAAGGTCCTATGATAGAAGTTAACTGTGCGGCAATCCCTAGTGAGTTAATCGAAAGTGAACTATTTGGGCATGTAAAAGGTGCTTTTACAAGTGCTAATAAAGATAGAGCAGGTAAATTTGAAGCAGCTAACGGTGGTACTATATTTTTAGATGAAATAGGGGATATGAGTCTACCTGCGCAAGCAAAAGTATTAAGAGCGTTACAAGAAAGCCGTATACAGCGTGTGGGTAGTGATAAAGATATTAAAGTAAATGTACGTGTGGTTGCTGCCACCAACAAAGATTTAAAAAAGGAAATAGCCGATGGTAAGTTTAGAGAGGATTTATACCATCGTTTGGCAGTTATTTTAATAAAAGTTCCTGCTTTAAATGATAGACGAGAGGATATCCCACTTTTAGTAAAGTATTTTTCTAAAAAAATAGCAAGCGAACAAGGAAACGCTCAAAAAAACTTTTCAGACGAGGCAATAAAATTGTTACAGAATTACGATTGGACAGGTAACATTAGGGAACTACGTAATGTTATAGAACGTTTAATAATTTTAGGAGGAAGTGAAGTGAGTGAGGAAGATGTGAAGTTGTTTGCTTCGAAATAAAAAATCTATTCTAATAAATAAGAAACAAGTAAAGATAATAGAAAAGGCAATTCTGTGATGAATTGCCTTTTGATTTTTATAAGGTAATTAGAATTGTTATTGTCCAAACATTTCTTGTATTTTTTCCTGCATTAATTCTTGGTCTTGCATTGTCTCCCATCCAAATGTTGAAATAGACCAAATAACAAATAATAAATATAAAGCGCTCAAACAAATTCCAATAATCGCTAAAATTTTACCTGTTTTTACATTTTGATAACCAGTGTAAGTATCTGGATTTTCCATATGTATTTGTGTTGCTTTTTTAGCAAGTACAATGGCTACTATACCTAGTATTAATCCTATAATACCGTAGCAACAGCATGTTATTATTGAAAATATCCCGAAAACGAGAATAAGCGTGGAGTTTGGTAATTTTTGTTGTTCCATAAAAATATCTATTATTAAGTTAAAAATTTTAAAGTGTAACTTCCAACGATTATTATCACATTAATGATCGCCAAAAGAAGAATAAGTTTATTTGAAAATTTAAAAGGTTTAAAAAAATTAAACCCTACCGTTATAAAAAGCAGTATTAGTGTATAAATAGCAGGATACATTTTAAATGCAGCCACAAATTCACCATGAAGTAATAAAGAAAAACTACGCTGTAAACCGCAGCCCATACACTCTACACCAAATAATTTCTTATTTAGGCAGGGTAACATGTATTCTTCAAGTCCACTCATAGTAATGAATTATAGAGTTTAAATATAAATAAATTAACTATAAGTAATACCAATTTTGCTATAAAATGAGGTATAAATAATTTGAGTTATTTTACAAGAGTTCAAAGCATAAAAATCAAACATAGCCTTAGCTACGGTTTATTTTTTTAATGCAGAAATCATGTGAAAGAAACGAATTATATGTCGCATTTTATGGTAGAATTGGTATAAGCACCCGATTTCTAATTTTTAAAGTGTTATTACAAATTATTTAAAAACACATTTAAATCTGTTGTTTTATCTAGATTGAGTTTCTTTTTGAGTCTATATTTAGATTTCAAAACACTTTCTGGTAATACGTTCAACATAGATGCTATTTCTTTAGTGGTCAAATTCATGCGTAAAAATGATGCTAGACGTATTTCCTTTTCATTAATCTCACTGTAAATTTCTTTTAACTTTTTATCAAAGTTGTTGTGAACCTGAGTAAAATAGGATTTAAACACTTCCCAGTCTTTATCCTCAGCACTTTCTTTTTTAAGTAGCAATACTAGGCGTCTAAATTCAACTTTAAACAACTCGGGAGAACTTTTAATTTTCTCCAGATTATCTTTAAGTTCTTGTATAAATGTGTTTTTTTGTACTAGGTGTAGCGTTTGAGATGCTAATTCCTTCTTTTTAAACTCAATTTCTTGTTTATAAATGGCTTCTTGTTTTTCTTGTTCTATTTTGTTTTTCTTGATTCGTTGTTTAAATACAAAATATAATAACCCAGAAAGCACTACAAAAGAAAGCATACCGCCAGCATAAAGTCCTTTCTTGAGATGACTTATCTCTACTTCTTGGTTAAGCGCTTTTATTTCTTGCTTTTGTAGTACAATTTTAGCTTCTTTTTTTTCTGTTTCATATATGGTTTTAAGTTCTTCTATTTGTTGCGTTTTTTGGATATTAAATAAACTATCATTTATATTTTGATAAGACTTTAAGTAAAATAAAGCGTCTTTGTTTTTGTTTGAAGCTTGAAATAGTTTTGAACGGTATTTATAAAGGTCTTTTAAATGTGGTATAGCTCCAATTGATTTTGAGATTTCTATAGCCTTTTGATTGATGTTTAATGCAGAGGCTAAATGATTTGACTCGTAATCAACTTTTGATAACCCATCATAAGCATTCACTAAACCTAATTTAATATTTGCTTTTTCTGCTACAGATTTAGCTTCTGTAAACAATTGTTTTGCTTTATTGTAGTTCTTTTCAATAAATGCTATATCAGCTAAATTATGTAATGTATTGGTAAGAGATAGGTTATCTTTGATGTCTTTGGAATATTTTATGGCTAAATTGTAATATTTAGAAGCATTAGTATAATCTTCTATGTTCTGGTAAGATATACCAATGGAATTATAGGCATAGGCTAAGTAAAATTTTTCATCAAAGCGTTCATATATATCTATGGCTTGTTTAAAGTAATTAATAGAAGCTTCATGGTTTTTTTGGCCGCTTTCTATATCTCCTATTTGTTTTAAAACATCGGCTTTTCTGGTTTCGTGATTAATGTCTTCAAAACATTTAAGGGCTTTAAGAGCAGTTTTCATTGCTATTTTATGATTTCCTTTTTCAATATAAATATTGGCCAGATTATTATATTGAGCTCCTAAAAATTTAGTCTTTGATTTTCCTTCAACTTCATTATTATTAATAAGCTCTATATTCTCATTAGTAATTTGTATGGCTTTATCTAAATTACCCCTAGTACTTTCTATAGAAGATAGTGTATGATTAATAAATATAATGCCTCTGTTACTTTTGGCTTTTATAAAATAATCTTTAGCTAAAGCATAGTAATGTAAAGCAGAATCGTTTTCGGTTCTGTTAACATAGTAGTCTGCTATGTGCATATAACCAAGAGCTATGCCTTTGGTATAGTCGATTTTTTTTGAAATTTGTAATTCCCTTTCTGCATATTTTTTAGCTTCTTCGGGTTTGGAGAACATGAGCTTTTCATGAAGTCTAGTGAGGATTTTAACTTTTAAAGAGTCATCTTCTTTTCTTTGCTTGAGTTCATTTTTTAAACTATCTATTAGTTTCGTGTTTTGTGAATTAACACTGTGGGACACCAAAAAAATGATGACCATGAGAGGTATTAGAGTTTTCATAAGAATTGTTGGTTAGCTTTTGCTAAGGTAATTATTTTTAATTTTCGTAGTTAGCTACATGTCTACACGATGTCCATTCTTTTTTTATCTTCATATTTGTAATATATTGAAAATCATTGTTTTGTATTTTTTGTTTTGGAGGTTGAGCATAAAATAATTTTAACTTGTCCTTGCTTTGTCCATGCTAAAAATTAGCTTTAAATGTAGTTCGTATATAATTTTGAAGTGTTGAATCACAAAACTTAAATTTTATGAAAACCCAGCTATTAACAATGAGACAAATAACAGGTATTGTTTGTTTTGTATTATTCGTTTTTTCTTCATGTAGTAAAGAAGAAACAGACCCAGAACCAAAAGTATCTCCTGAAGCGAAAGAGATTTCAGATTTGATTTCTAATTTAGATTATGATGCTAATTCACTTTTAAACGTTAAAGACACAGGAGGCGCCCCAAATAAAAGAACGTTTACAACTAAATCATTACCAGAGCAATTAAGTCTAGGAAATTTAACAGGGTGTTCTGAAAAGGATTATACTTTAGATTCTAATTTTGATGATGTCGCTATTTTACGTCCAACAAATGGTATTATTTGGCCAGGAGCTGTGGTTGTAGGTAATCAAGGAATGCTAGATGGTATGCCAGATCCTATAACTTTAGAGCGCTCTTCAATGACCTTACGTTTAGATTTACCGGGTATTGGTGAGCAAGGAAATATTCAGGTAGAAAACCCAACGAATTCATCTGTACAATCAAGTATTGATGGTGCTTTAGAATGGTGGAATGCTAATGCCTACCAAGAAGGCTATGTAAATGCGTCTAATTCCAGTTATCAAGCAAGTACGTCATATTCATCTAAGCAATTAAGTTTAGATGTAGGCTTAAATATTGAATGGGCTACAGGATCGGTCGCTTCTCAATTAGAATACGAAAGTAGTACCACAAAGCGTGTAGCAGCCATGGTGTATAAGCAAGTGTTTTATACTGTTACTATGGATACACCAGCGACGCCCGCAAGTGTGTTTGGACCAGATGTGACTTTAGCACAAGCTGAAGCAGCAATCAATTCAAAGACACCTCCAGCTTATATAAACTCTGTGTCTTATGGGCGTATTATTATGTTTAGAATGGAAACTACCGATATGCGTAAGTCTATAGATTTAGATGCTGTTTTAGAATATGCAGGTGGTGTAAATGGTTCTGGTAGTGTAAATTCGGAATACGATGAGGTTTTGAAAAAATCAAGTATTACGGTTGTTACCATAGGAGGAAATGCCGAGGTTGCTTCAGAAGCAGTGACTGCTACTGGTCCAGGATCTTTAAACGACATCATTAAAGGTAAAAATGCAGTGTATAGTAGAGATAATCCAGGAGTACCTATAGCTTATACTATTAGATATTTAAAAGATAACACCTTTGCAAAAATGGGATACACTACAGACTATAAAATAACAGACTGCAGTACTAAGGCTTTTGAGCATAAAAATGTGTTTTTAGATAATAATACAAGTAAATTTTCAGTTACAACAAGATTTCGTTTTCAATATAAAAAGCGAGGGACGCAAACCTTAGAAAGTAGTAAATGGAAAGAAGTTAAAAAGAATGATGCGCCAGTAGGTATTAAACCTCCTTCAGGAGCTCATGGTGTAAAAGTGCAATTTGAGCTCTTAGATCTTACAACATGGAAACATATGGGAGAATTTAATTTAAACTATGTAAAAAGCGAAAAAAAATACGAAGCTTATTGTTCTAGTAGAGATTTTTTAGGCTTTTGTAATAAGGTTTCAGTGAGGGCTAAATAATTTGCTATAAGTTAGTCACTTTTAAAAACAGTCGGCACCTATAAGTTGTGGATTCAACGCGACTTGGTGTTGGCTGTTATTTTTTTACCTCAACCAATTCTAACTGGTCCAAACTTACATTAGTAGTAAACATACCATAATTTACCACAGCCTTATTTTTTTCAATTTTATCTATGCTGCCAATAGCGCGACCATCTTCCATACGTACACGGTCACCAATTTTTAAAATAGGTTTTGGTTTGGGAGCCTCAATAGCCTTTTTCTTCTCGGCTTTTTTCTTTTTTCTAATAACATCTACCTTCTTCTCAACCTCTTTTTTTACTTGTTGCTCTTTAACTTTTTGAGCTTTTTTCTGTTTAGTGGTGGCGCGTTTACGTTTTGAGTTTTCTATTTGAACAACTTTAAACAGCTCGTCCATTAATTCGCGTTTACGCTTGTTTTCAAAGTATTTTTCGGCAATGTCGTTTATTTTTTGTCCCAGATAAATTAAGCGTTGATTGCTATCGTAAAGTTCCTGATAACTTTCTAGTTTTTTTTGAATTTTGTTATTGATTTCTTCTAGTTTATCTGCTTCTTCACCCTTTTTCTTTTCGTTAAGCTTAAGAGATTGTCCTGTTTTTTCTAGTCTGGAACGTTCTTTTTGAAGTTTAGCTATGGTAGCATCAAAGCGTACTTTGCTACGTTCTATTTTCTTTTTTGCACGATTTATTAAACTATAAGGAATCCCATTTTTTTGTGCTACTTCAAATGTAAATGAGCTACCTGCTTGCCCAACAACAAGCTTAAACATGGGATCCAGAGTACGCTCGTTAAACAGCATGTTAGCATTTATCATAAAAGGCAATTCTGTAGCTAATATTTTTAAATTAGAATAGTGTGTGGTAATGATGCCAAAAGCTTCGCGATGATAGAATTCCTCTAAAAAAGTTTCTGCTAAAGCGCCTCCTAATTCTGGGTCACTACCTGTGCCAAACTCATCAATTAAAAAAAGGGTGTTTTTATTACACTTTCTTAAAAAGTAATTCATTTGTTTTAACCTGTAGCTATAGGTACTTAAATGGTTTTCGATGGATTGGTTATCACCTATATCACTTAAAATCCTATCAAATAGACACACTTTGCTACGTTCATGAACAGGAATAAGCATACCACTTTGTAGCATAACTTGTAATAAGCCTACTGTTTTTAAGGTAATGCTTTTTCCGCCAGCATTGGGGCCGGAGATAACAATAATTCTGCTGTTTTCTTTTAAGGACAAGGTTTGAGGAAAGGTTTTTTCTTTCTTTTCTTGATTATTCAAATAGAGTAGCGGGTGGTAGGCATCTCTTAGATACATGCTTTTTTCTTCTGAAAACTCAGGAAGAATTCCATTCATGGATTTTGCGTATTTCGCTTTCGCTGAAATAATATCCATGGCTATTAAAAAAGACTGATAGTCTTCTAATAATGGTAAAAACGGACGAATAAAATCGGTGACTTCTTTTAGAATTCTAACAACTTCTTCCTGTTCTTCGTATTCTAAGTTATTAAGTTCCCTGGAATATTGCAGTGTAGTATCTGGTTCAATGTATACAATGCTTCCAGTTTTACTGCCTCCCATTATGGCACCTTTTACTTTTCGTCGGTACATTGCTTTTACAGCAAGAACACGCCTGTTATCTACTACAGATTCTCTAATATCATCCAGGTATTCTAAATTATGGTAGGTATTTAAAGCTGTAGCAAAACTTTGGTTTATTTTTCCTTTTACGCGGTTTATAGATTGGCGTAATTCTGATAATAAAACCGAAGCATTATCTTTTATATCTCCAAAACGATCAACAATACTATCTACTTTTTCAATAAGCACTTTGGTGACTTCTAAATGCGAGGCGAACCTGTTTAGTTCTGGATAATATTCTTCAAATTTTTTTAAAAAAAGAACGATGTCGTTTACAGTTATTGATAGAGCTACAATTTTTTTTAGCCCGTGTACCTCTAAAAACGTATTTTCAATATTTAAGAGTTTTAATTCCTTGGCAATAGTATCAAAACCATGATTAGGTATACGGTTATCATTATAAAAAGACGCTACATATTCATTGGTTAACTTAAGGGAATCTAGCAGTTCTTCTTTAGTTTTAAAAGGTAGTATTTTTAACGCTTTGTCTTTCCCTAAAGGCGTTATACAAAGTTCACTAACCTGTTGTAAAACGGTTGGGAATTCTAAGTCTTGTAGTGTTTTTTCGTGAATGTGAATCATTCTTGTGTTTCGATCAAAAAATAAACAGCAAAGTTATTAATTCTTTAGGTGTAATTGATATATAATTTTTACGAGGTTTGTTATCTTAATTTTATGCTTTTGGAAATGTTAATTTAAACTGTGTGCCAACGTGCTCTTTTGAGGATACATCAATAGAACCATGGTTTGCTTTTACAAATTTATAGATTAGATTTAACCCTAACCCTGTTCCTTTTTCACCATGCGTACCTTTTACGGTTTGTTTATTGTTCTTTAAAGTAAATATATCTTTTAATTGTTCTTTAGTGATACCAATGCCATTATCTGTGATTGAATATCTTATAGCATTACCTATATTATTAAATTCTATCTTAACAGTACCATTCTTTGTATATTTAAGTGCATTGCCAATTAAGTTTCTAAAAATCACATGAAAAGCGCCTTTGTCAAAATTGATTTGAAAATCCTCTTTGTATTTGAGCTCTATTTTTGTGTTTTTGTATTTAGCTTGAGGTAAGTAGCTAGATACTATTTCTTTTAACTCTTCTGCAACGTTTATTTTTTCTGGATCTATTCTATAGCCATTCATTTGTTCTAATGACCAGTATAGTAAATTATCAAGCGTAGAAGAGAGGGTTTCGGAGTTTTTCTCTAATGTTTTGGAGAATTCAATTGTTTTTTCATTATTACCCTTTTCTATGTGATGCTGTAATATACGTCCTGAACGTTGAAAAGGTATAATTAAGCCTCTTAAGTCATGTGCTATAATAGAAAATAAATGGTTTTTTACCTGATTTGTAGAAGCTAATTCCTTTTGTTTACGTTGTAACTTTTTATAAGTCCAGTAATTTATTCCTAATAATAATAGCAGAAATATAGCAAATAGTAAGAATAAATTTTGCTTAAATTTAGCTTTCTCGGTGATTTGTTTTTGTTGTTCTTTTTGCTTGTTTAATGAAATAATTTGGAGTTCTTTTTTTTGAGTATCATATTTTTTTTCTAGACTTGCGACTTTACTTGTGACTTCTATATTTAAAATAGAATCCTGGAGTAGATGATAGGTTTTATAGTGTTTTAAAGCTTTATGTGATTGTCCAATCATTTCATTGTATTTACTATAAGCTTTTTGTAGTTGAGCCTTTTTACTTGGGTCTTGAGTGTTTTTAAGGGTTTCAGTTAACAATGAGAGGTAGTTTTTAAGAGCGATTGGTTGCTTTTTTATAATGTTTAATTCTATTAACTCTACCAAAGCATCATAAACGTTACCTTCTAATTGTGCTCTTTTTGCAGATTCAAGAGATTTTATAAAAAAAGTTTCAGCTTCATCATATTTTTTGTGATTGTATAAATACAACCTTCCTTTTTCCAGATAAGTAGAAGAAATTATCTTATCTATATTTGTCTTTAAAGATAACTGCATAGCTTTATTGATAGCTATTTCTGCCTCATCGTTAAGATTTAAATGTCTATTGTAACTTGCCAATTTAGTATAGCAAGTCATTAAAATAAAGTCATGATTCCCTTTTTGACCAAATTCTATGGCTTTTAGTATATATTCTTTTGCTTTGTTGTATTGCTTAAGTTCAAAAAAGCTATTGGATAAATACCTGTATGTAATACCTATATTTTGGATATTGTTGTTTTTTTCTTGATATTCAATACTTTCTATAAAATTCTTAATAGATTTCTCATAATCACCTAAATTGCTATAGAGTACGCCTTTGTTTTCATAGGTTTGGTGTAATGTCTGTGTATATTTACTACGTTTAGCAGCAATAACAGTTGAATCCATATAAGCTAACGCTTTATAATAATCTGATTGGTAAAAAGAGCTATATCCCTTTTTGTCGTAATAATGAACCCAGGCAAAACTATTGGGGTAGTTTTCTAAAATAGTTCTAGATTTTTTAATGAGATCTTGTACTCCATCAAGCTTATTTTGAGCAAGTAGAACAGGTATTTTTTCTGTATACCCAAAAACTAGCTCTTCTTCTTCTTTTATAGTTTTTGCCAACTTAATTGCTTTGTCTATATAATAGGTGGCAGAATCGATTTCAAGTTTTCCTCGATAAAAATTCCCTTTATCGATGTATATTTTTATTTTGCACTTCTCTGGGACTTCTTTTAAATATAGGTTGCATAGCTCTATGCCTTTATTTAAATCTGTAATCCCCCTAGATTGTTTTTCCCATTGGTCACATGTTTTATTTTGGCTGTATATGCATAGTTTTGATAGAAAAACAATAATTATAAATACGTTTCTGTATAAACTCATGATTAAATTTTACTTGTTAAATAAGTTAATTAAAACAATAAGCTCTCATGATACATGCTTTTAACTTATAAAACGTCATTTTTGAATAGAGCTAGTTAAGCTTTTTGACTGCATTATTTACGATATAAAAGTAGTGATAGACTCTCAAGGAAATAATATTTTGGTAATTTGATTGTAAAAATAGTTAATACTGATAGAGAGAATAATTTTGAATTATGAGGTTTTCCTCTCCTTAATATTTATAGAGAGGAAGTATAAATAAAAAGATTTGGGTTATGTTATGACGTTTAAAAAGGTTACGAGTCTTGATGAAAAATAACGATTAATTAGAAGTATAATAAAAAAAGAAATATATGTATGATTATGGGGCTATAACGTTTATGATAGATTTCTTAATAGAAGACTTTTAGTTTTAAAAAT
Organism: uncultured Flavobacteriaceae bacterium; assembly: GCA_947498845.1. Taxonomy (GTDB): domain Bacteria; phylum Bacteroidota; class Bacteroidia; order Flavobacteriales; family Flavobacteriaceae; genus Jejuia. Next base: position 41,127 of record CANMLX010000019.1, read on the forward strand.
TAAAAAGTAAACGTTATCGATTTTTAGGATAAATAAAGACTTTAATAAGCTATAGCTGGCTATAGCTTATTAAAGAGTTAAAATTAATTTTAATGTGTTATTATCTACAAGAAAGTGTTATTTCATAGCTTGAAAATGTTTTATTTGCACCAAAAGTACCAATAACATCAACATTGGTTTTTGCTCCTGCCGATAGAGCGTTTACAAGTAGAATATTTGTTGTTTCAAACGTATCACCATCTGTAGTGGTTACTATCATGGTAGTATTGATAGGGCTAGATCCATTTTGAATGTTATAGTTGGAATTAGAATTGTTTGTTAAATCAAAAGAGACTACTATTTCGTTAAGTGATGGTGCTAAATTATTTACATTGGTTTCCTCTAGTTTAAAATCATCTTTTAAACATTTAGAATTAGAGTTTCCATTCTCATCTCCATCATCATCACCAGAGCAAGATGTAACATTGATAACTAGCATGACTACAAAAAGAGAAAATAAAAGTTTAATATTTTTCATGAGTTTAAATTTTTACAAGTTTTTTTATGGAAGTATGAGATTACTGTTTTTACTTTTATGGTGTAGAACCCATTTGACAAGAAAGATATATCGATACTCGCTTTTGGATTTTTAACTTCTTTAATAATACTATCATTAGAACTTAAAATTGAGACCTCTTTTATGCCAATATTTTTGCTTGTTTTTATATTGAAGATATCTTGCGTTGGGTTTGGGAATAACTTTAGCGAATTTATACTTTTAATATCATTTACACTAAGAGATGTATTTTCAAAGGTGTATATAGTACCATTAGGTATGATAGTGTTTAAAAACGTTTCATCAAACATTGTTGTTGTCACTAAAGAAGGCATATTGGGATTTCCTGTTAATTCTAAAGCCAATTGCGAACAAACTCTTCATTATAACTTAAAATTAAAAACCTTTGACTAAATTTTAGATTAAATACAAACGAATAAGATATTAATCCAAAAATTCTCTTAAATATTTAGTATTAATCAAAGGAGAGTTTTAGACAAAGGCTAATCTACTAACTACTACTAGAAGTCGTCTTTACTGGAAAAAGCAGTTTCATTATTATCTATAGTCATTCCAACAGTTAACTCATTATCTTCATCTATAGTAATCCCTTCATCGCTATCTTTTGGGTTTACGTATACATATTGACCATTTATTAAAGAAAATGTTATTCCTGAGATACTAGGTACGTTATCGCTAAACGAAATTGTATAATTACTGCTAGAACCTGTAATTTTTGCTGTTCCAGTTAAATTTACAATATCTTCTCCTGATGAAGGTTCATAGGCTAAAACACCTGTATATGTGGTTAATCTATCGGCAGGTAATGTTACTCCAGATGCAGGTAAATCATCATCGTCACTATTGTTATTATCATCATCACTACTACATGAAAATGCAGAGACAATTATACTAAATATTAAAACCGATTTTACAATTGTGTTTAAAATTAAATTTGTTTTTTTCATAATGTTTAAGAATTAAAATTTTGGATTATTTTAATCCCAAATGTAAATTCAGTGATCATGAAAAAAGATGTGTTGTGTCTGAATAACCAATTTTTGAGGACAAATAACTACTGCTCGAGGATTGTTTATTAGTAGTAAATTACAATATTCTTAGCCGTTTGTATACAGCTTCTTTGTAAGTTCTGCCTAAGGGAATACTATGTTCTTTAATCTCAATAGATTGAGTACCTTCGTAAAACGCACTCACTTTGGTCCAATTTATAATATAAGAACGATGTGTCTGTATAAATTGCCCATGCTTTAATAATTGTTTTAAACCAACTATTGAATTACGAACAGTAAATTTTTTATCATCTTCAGTTATTATAGTGCAATAGTTTTTAGTATCGGTATAAGCAAATAAAATATCATTAATAGCTACTCTTTCCAGTTTATTTCTCACTTTAATAAATAAGTCTGTATCCTTACTTTGTACTTCTTCGTTGAGTTTACTGGTGTTTTTTTCGGCAAGGATAAGGGCAGAGCGTAAATCTTTTTCTTCAACAGGTTTTATAATATAAGCTATTGGAGAAATATCTGCAGCTTCACTAATAATAGGTTTAGCAATTTCTGAAGAAGTAAATATTATTGGGATATTTAATGTAGTTTTTATTTTTCTGGCCAATTGAATGCCTTGTTGTTTTCCATTTAAATGGATGTCCATTAACACAACATCTGGCATTAATCGCTCTATTTGTTCTAATGCTTCAAAAGGATCAGCAGAATTACCAATACAGTTATGATCTAAATTAGAGATGGTTATAAGTATATCATCTAAGGAAATAACATCATCTTCTACAACATAAATCTTCATAGATACCATTAAAATTAGGTGAAATTTGGTTTTAAATTAAGACTGTAAGATATAAAACTTAAGTCAATTTAAATAGAGAAAAGCCTTTGTTGTTATATAAAACATAAATAGTAGGAAAAATAAGAATATAAAATTTTGCCTAATTTTGAGAATAGTATAACCCTAAAACTTCAAAATGAAAAATCATTTCTTGATGTCTTGCATTACTATTTTTTTGATAGGTTGTACTCTACAAGCTCAAAGTAAAGATAATTATTGTGCAGAATGGGAAAAAATAAATGATACTGTTGGGAGTTATAAAATAGCTTTTGAAAATAATTACAAAAAACTTTCAAAAGTGGGTGTTAAATGCAAGATAAAAATTTTTACCAGTAATGGTATTTTATATAGAGAACAGCTTAAAATGGATTCGGCTTTAATTAATTTTAATAAAGCTATTTCTTTGTGTAAAGAATTACACCTTAATAAAGAACTAATTTCTCCTCTTATTTCTAAAGCTTACATATTAGTACAAACCAATAAAGCTAATAAGGCCAAATCATTATTAAAAGAAGCTAAAAAGGTTTTAGAAACAATGCCAAAAAATGAGGATTGGAATTTATATTTTCAAACACAGGCTTATATAGCAAATGTAAGTTCAGATTACGATACAGCTTTAACTTATACCGATTCTTCAATTATATTTTCTGAAAAAATAAAAGCAAATCTGTTTTTGCAATCAGGCTATATTAATAAAGGTATCTTTTTAATGAAAAAATCTAATTATAAAGCTGCTGCAGAAAGTTTTATTAAAGCAATAGAACGTGCTGAAGAAACAAAAGAATACAATAGCATAGAGATATATTATTATAAGTTAGCCGAATGCTACAATAGCATGGAACAGTATGAAACCTCCCTTAAATATCATAGAAAAGCGCTAAAGTATAGTAGAGATGCTGGGAATGACTATATAGCAATGCTTACATATTCTAAAATGTTTAACTCTCAATTTGCTTTAGACAGGATGAACGAAGCAATGATTTCAATAGATTCTGCGATAGTTAAATCAAAAAGAATTAATGATTACGGAAGATTAGGTAGCGCATACAATAATAAAGGCACTGTTTATTTTGAAAAAATAAAAGATTATGATAAAGCAGAATATTATTTTAAGGAATCGTATAAGTATGCATTGAAAGCTAATGCATCAAAACAATCCGATGATGTCTTAAAAAGTAAAGCTATTCATGGAATGATTAAGATTTACCTGTATAAGAAAAGATACAAACAAGTAAAGTACTTTTTAGATATTCTTGAAAAAGACGCGCACAAGACAGGTATTTTAACTCACAAACAAACATTAAATAGCTTATATAGTAAATATTATCAAGCTATAGGAGAACCGTCTAAAGCTATTAAATACCTTAGGGAAGAATATAGAATAAAAGATTCTATATCAAATGATAAAGTAAAAACCCAAGTGGCTAATCTGGAAAAACAATACGATACTAAAAATAAAGAATTACAAATCGTTAAGCTAGACAAAGAAAAAAAGGAGCAAGAGCAATTAACCGTTAAAGCTAAAGCTAAGCAAAACATGTATCTCATGGCTGCAATAGTGCTTCTTTTGATATTAGTTTTAGGATATTGGTTATTTAGAAAATTAAAAAAACAAAAAGAAGAATTAGATGCCACTAATAAGGTGAAAAATAGATTATTTTCTATAATCTCTCACGATTTAAGGAGTATGCTCATCCCATTTCAACGTTCGGGACGTATATTACAACATTATATAGAGGGTAAAGATTATGATAAAACAATCATGTTTTCTAAAGAATTACAAAAAAACTCAGAGGGACTATCCAGTATGCTAGATAATTTATTAAGCTGGTCCTTAGAACAAATGAATGGTTATAAAATGAATCCAGAATTACTTTATGTAAAGACCGAATTAAGAGCAATAAAAACAAGCTTTAAACAGCAAGCAGCATTTAAAGACACAGTAATTAATATAGATGCAAAAGAAGAACTAGCATTAACAATAGATAAAGGTGCATTTCATATTATATTTAGAAACCTCATAGGTAACGCATTAAAATATACTGAAAACGGACGTATAAAAATAGAGTTAAAAAGAGAGCTAAATACTTTAAAGTGTGCTCTAATAGACACAGGTGTAGGAATGTCTAAAGAGCAATTAGAACATTTGTTCTCCTTAGAAAATAAAACATCGAGTTTAGGTACTAGAGGAGAAAAAGGTACAGGATTAGGTTTAAGTTTGGTGTATCGTTTTGTAACAATGAATGGAGGAAGAATAGAGGTGTCTTCAGAAAAACGAGTAGGAACAAAATTTAATTTAAGTTTTCCTCTTTTAGATAGTGATATTGTTGCAACCCAAAAAGTAAATGAAAGAGAATTATCTGCTTAGAAAAAAAAATTATTTTTTTAAATAAAAACTTTAACCTTTATAATATGAAAAGGAATTTAAATATATTAAAGTGTTCTGTAATAGACACAAGAGTAGGGATGTCTAGAGAACAATTAAAGGAGCTATTTATATTAGAAAATAAAGCCTCTAGTTTAGGTACTAGAGGAGAAAAAGGCACAGGATTAGGTTTAAGTTTAGTGTATCGCTTTGTAACAATGAATGGAGGACGAATAGAGGTGTCTTCAGAAAAACGAGTAGGAACAAAATTCGATTTAAGTTTCCCACTTTTAGATAGCGATATTGTTCATTCACAAAAATTAAATGAAATAAAGGAATTATCAGCTTAAAAAAATGATTTGTTTTCAATTTAATCCTTAATAACATGTTATTTGTCCACAAGAATATATTACTAATCCATATTAATTTTAAAAAGTATCTATTAATCTTAGTTTTAAAAGTTAATCCAAAAACTCTTAATTATGAAAATTAAATTTATTAAGTTAAGGCTATTGTGTCTTTTGTTAGTAATTATAGTGTCTTCTTGCGGTTCTAAGAAATCTGTAAGTACAGAAGTCACTAAGCCGGCCATTGTGTCATTAGATTCCTCTTTAAAAAAAATAGGTATAATAAACAGAAGTATAGTATCAGAAGAAAATGGAGTACTCGATAAGTTAGATAAAATACTATCTATTGAAGGTGCAGATTTAGATAAAGAAGGGGCGAATCAAGCTGTATTAGCTTTAAAAAATGAACTAGCTAAAAACACAAAATTTACTCAAGTTAAGCTAATAGAAACGAATATAGATGATAATCCAGGAGGCGGTGTGTTTCCTGCACCATATTCTTGGGATAGAGTAGGGCAAATTTGCAATGCTAATAATGTGGATGCACTTTTTGTACTTGCGCTTTACGATACAGATGCTAATGCCACCTATGATACCTTCAATACAAAAGTAAAAGGGCCTTTAGGGGTAGATATACCAGCAGTGCACCATAGTGTTAGAATAGTAACACAAATAAAAACAGGATGGCGTATTTACGACCCAATAAACAAAGTTATTAAAGATGAACTGCCAATAGATACAAAAACAATTACTACAGGAAGAGGTATTAATCCTGTAAAAGCCATAGAAGCAGCGAAAAACAGAAAGCAGTCTGTGTTGCAAATAAGCCAACAAGTCGCTATAGATTATGCATCTAGATTATTGCCTTATAAAGATAATATTTATAGAAAATATTATTCGTCAGACACCCCAAATTTTGAAAAAGGAAGGCGTTATGTAGAAACAGGGCAATGGGAAAAAGCAGCAGAGTTATGGAGACAAGAAACCAATAACGAAGATCCAGAAATAGCTGGGCAAGCATGTTACAATATGGCGTTTTATAATGAAATAAAAGGCGATTTTACAAAAGCTGTAGAATGGGTTAATAAATCTTATACAGAGTATGGTAATAAAAAAGCACTTAAGTATAAAGAAGATTTAGAAGAGCGAATTACTGATAGAGTTTTGTTAAATGAATAACTATATTAGTAGAAGAGCGACTTTGTACGAATAAATTTAGTAATAATTAAAAATCAATGAATAATGAGAATTAAGTATTTTAAAATAATAACAAGCTTTTCAATATTATTATTTATGTCTTGTAGTGTAAATGATGATGTGTTAGAAGAAGAAATAAATATTGATGTAACTGCAAAAGTAGATGGAGCTACTGCTAGTATTTCTGCAAAAACCATTAAAACAAAACCAGGTACTTTTAAAATTAATAAACCTGATACGCTTTATGTAACAACTCATAAAAGCGATACTCTTAAGCTAGATGAAGGAACTATGGTTGATCCCAATACGCGAAGAAGAGTAGGTAAAGGAGGTCTTATAGCTATAAATGAAGATAAAATAAAGAACTAAAATTTGGTTTTATAATTTCCGAGTGTAATTTCATACCGAGATCATAGGTGTAATTATCTGAAAACAAGTACTTGTTTTATTTGTGAAACGAAGTGTTAACACCCAAACATTTTGCTGTGTATGGCTCTATGTTTCTCAAGATGAGATTTATACCTTCAGGAAAAATACATTTTTTCTTGAAGGTAGCGCTCATAGTGATAGTTATTTATTAATGATGGTAAATGAAACTATAAACTTATAACTTCTTTTAAGTTAAGTTTTCTAGATTTGCAAATAGAGAAAAATGATATTAAACGTAACATTTTTACTCTACTTAATACTAATGAGCAAATTATTTATACTATGAGTTTTATAAAACGAGTGTTATCAACAATTACAGGGATTTTTGTTTTCTGTATAATATGTTTTTTTCTATTATTTATTTTGGGAGCTTTATTTGGAAGAGCCTCAGAGGAAGTGGTTAAGGTAGAGTCCAATTCCGTTTTAGACTTAAAACTTGATTTTCCTATAAAAGACTATGCAGGTAAAACCGTTTTTAAAGAATATCCTTTTTTAAATGAAGATAAAAAAAATGGGTTATTCAATTTAATAGATGCCATTAATTATGCAGCTACAGACGATAAAATAAAAGGCATTTCTATTGCTAATAATTTTATACAAGCAGGTATTTCTCAAACCAAAGCGCTAAGAGATGCATTGCTAACGTTTAAAGAATCTGGGAAATTTATTGTGGCTTATGCCGATATTTATACCCAAAAAGACTATTATTTAAGTTCTGTAGCAGATACTGTATTTATAAACCCGGTAGGTATGATGGAATTTAAAGGTTTGTCATCCGAACGTTTGTATTTCAAAGATTTTCAGGAAAAATCTGGTATAAAAATGGAAGTAGTACGTCACGGTAAATATAAAAGTGCTGTAGAACCATTTTTAGAAAATGAAATGAGTGCTAACAATCGTGAACAAATTATAGCGTATTTAGAAGGTTTATGGACAGAGATTAAGAAAGAAATTTCTACAAGCAGAGAGGTGCCTGTAGAGCGATTAAATACCATTGCAGATAGCTTGTTAGCAAGAACACCAGAATTAGCTAAGGCTTCAGGATTAGTCGATAAAGTAGCATATCATGATGAATATGTTCAAGGGTTAAAATGGGCTCTAGGTGTTCCTAGTGATAAAAAACTAGAAACCATTACTATTCAAGATTATGCACAATACACTTATCCTAAACTTAAAGCCAAATCAAGCGAAAACAAAATAGCAGTAATTTATGCCGAAGGTGATATTGTTTATGGAGAAGGTAATGAAAATAATGTAGGGCATTTAACAACCAATAAGGCTATTAAAAAGGCAAGGGAAGACGACCGTATTAAAGCCATAGTGTTACGCGTAAATTCACCAGGAGGAAGTGCCTTAGCCAGTGAGTTAATATGGAGAGAGGTAGAATTAACTAAAAAAATAAAACCCATTATTGTATCTATGGGGGATTTAGCAGCATCTGGAGGGTATTATATTTCTGCTAATGCCGATAAAATTATAGCAGAACCAACAACTATTACAGGAAGTATAGGCGTATTTGGCGTATTACCAAACTTTAAAGGTTTAGCAGATAATATGGGCATTAATGCAGAACAGGTATCTACTAACCAAAATGCAATAACCTATAGTGCTTTTGAGCCTTTAAACGATAACCAGCGCGCTTATATTAAAGAAGGCATTATAGATATTTATAAGTTATTTACCAATAGAGTGGCAGAAGGTAGAGACTTAACAGCAGAACAAGTAGAAGCTATAGCGCAAGGACGTGTTTGGGTAGGTACAGATGCTTTACAAAATGGTTTAGTAGATGAGCTAGGAGGCTTAGACCTTGCTTTAGAACGAGCAGCAGAAGCAGCAGAAATTGAAGATTATAAAATTAAAGAATTTCCTGTTTTTGAAAAGAAACTAGATGAAATACTTGAAGCTTTTGGTATAGCAAAAGCCAAAGAAACAATTTTAAAAGAAGAATTGGGAGAGGCAAATTATAAATTATTACAAGATGTTAAAAAAATGTCTCAGAAAAAAGGCGTACAGTTAATGTTCCCTTTTAGTACGGAGATTAAGTAGCATACATATTCTTAATGCTTATTTATTGTCAGGAGAACTTTGGTTCTCCTTTTTTTATGGCCTTTACTCACTAAAAACAGGTGTTTACTCATTATTGGTTTTATTCTAGAGAGGTTGATTATAGTTTTACATAGAACTTAAAAATCAATTAAAATGAAAACACTACTTACTTTATTTTTTGTATTGGCTATATCAATGCAAATTAAAGCTCAAGAAAAGACAATTATAGGTGTGGTAACTTCTGCTAATGATGGTTACCCATTACCAGGAGTAAATGTTATAATAAAAGGAACTACAAGAGGCGCAGTCACCGATTTTGATGGTAACTATAAAATTAAAGTGAATACAGGAAATATTTTGAAGTTTGAATATGTAGGATTTAAAACTAAAGAGGTTAAGGTGGAAAATCAAACCAATATTTCAGTAGCGTTAGAAGAAGATGTTCAAACTTTAGACGAAGTTGTAGTTATGGGCTATGGAGCAGTAAGGAAAAGAGAAATTACAGGTGCAGTGGCAAGTGTAAAAGCAGACTATATTTCAAAATCACCATCAAGGCGCCAAAAACAAAAAGCATATCATAATCAGTTAGCAAGTCAAATTCAATCAAATTCGTCTCAAGTATCATTAGAAGGTCAAGTTTCTGGTGGTGATGTTTTAAACAATAATGGTGTGCCAAGAAATACTTCTCAGGTTTTTATTAGAGGGATGAATTCCATACCTGGTAAAGCACCTCTTGTTGTTGTAGATGGTGTTGTTAAACCCTACAGTGATTTACAGCAAATTAGTCCAAATAAAATTAAAGGTATAGATATTATAAAAGAGGCAAGTTCTACTGCTATATACGGCAATAGAGGAGCAAATGGAGTTATACTTATTTCAACAAAAAAAGAAAAGGAAAATTTCACGAAAGGGCTATTATATATAGTAGACGGAGTACCTATAAAAAAAGAAAATAGTCACATCATAGAAAATTTATCAGAAACTATTATTAGTAGTAAAAAAACATATAAAAAAGTGAGAGCCAAACAAAAATTTGGTGAAATAGCTAAAAACGGATGTATAGAAATAACAACACATCAAGGTAATTTTAGAATACAAAATAATGAAAGCTATTCTGTAATAGAAGAAAACAGTTTTGAGAGGACGACACGATCTCCTTTATCAACCTTCTCAATAGATGTAGATAAAGCATCGTACAGTAATGTAAGGCGTATGATTAATAATGGGCTGGCTGTAGAGCCAGATGCAGTGAAAATTGAAGAAATGATTAATTATTTCGACTATGATTACCCACAGCCTACAGGCGAACATCCTTTTTCAATCAATACAGAAGTAGCTAAGACACCTTGGCATGCAGAGACCAAAATTGTTAAAATCGGATTACAAGGAAAAACGTATGATAATGAAGAATTACCAGCGTCTAATCTTACATTTTTAATTGATGTTTCTGGCTCCATGAGTTCTCATAATAAATTACCATTATTAAAATCTGCGTTTAAATTATTAGTAAAACAATTAAGAGAAAAAGATAAAGTATCCATAGTTGTCTATGCTGGAGCTGCAGGTGTAGTGTTAAAACCTACATCTGGCGCAAATAAAGAGGTGATATTACAAGCTTTGGATAATTTAAATGCAGGAGGATCAACAGCAGGGGGAGAAGGTATAAAATTAGCCTACAAATTGGCAGAAAAGAATTTTAAAAAGAAAGGTAATAATAGAGTAATCCTAGCAACAGATGGCGATTTTAATGTAGGAGCATCTAGTGATAAGGCTATGGAAAAACTTATTGAAGAAAAAAGAAAATCAGGTGTTTTTCTATCTGTATTAGGTTTTGGTTATGGAAATTATAAGGATTCTAAACTTGAAATTTTGGCAGACAAAGGTAATGGAAATCATGCTTATATAGATAATATGCAAGAAGCTCAAAAAGTATTTGGAAAAGAATTTGGAGGAACACTTTATACTATAGCAAAAGATGTAAAGATTCAAGTGGAATTTAACCCTAACAAAGTACAAGCATATAGATTAATAGGTTACGAAAATAGAATGTTGAATGATGAAGATTTTGTAGATGATACCAAAGATGCAGGTGAATTAGGAAGTGGACATAAAGTAACAGCGCTTTATGAAGTTGTTCCAGTGGGCGTTAAAAGCGATTATTTAAAAGAAGTGAGTGATTTAAAATATACGACGCCAGAAAACATTCACAATTATTCTAATGAATTGTTTACAGTGAAATTTAGATATAAAAAACCAAAAGAAAACACAAGTATAGAGATGGTTCATGTACAAAAAGATGAGGTGTCTGAAGCTTCTGAAGATTTAAAATTTACTTCAGCAGTAGCATTATTTGGTATGCAATTAAGGCAATCTAAATATCATAATAATTCTAAAGTAGAAGATGTAATAGCCTTAGCTAAGGCTGGAAGAGGAAAAGATGAAAGTGGTTATAGAGCAGAATTTTTAAGGTTAGTAAAAACTGTAATTCAATAATTTTTGGTAGTTATATTTGGTTAGTTGTTTTTAAGTTGAAGGGGAACGTTGTTTAAATAGCGTTCCTTTTCTATTTTAAAGATTAATCAAACTCTGGTTATACGTCATTTTACTAAATAATAAGGAGCGTTTACTCATTAAAGGTTTTATATGGATTAGTTTGTTTGTAGTTTTACGTTAACTAGAAATTTGAGTATGATTAAAAGCTATAACTCTCATGTCTCTTTGTAGACTTTATAGTGTAAACTCAAAAACTTTAATTTTTGGTTAAAAAAAACAATTTGGTTAGTTATTGTTTTAAAGGGAGAGAAGGAGCGCTGTATAAGCGTTCCTTTTTTAGTGTACAGAAAAAGCGGAAATCTAAGTGCCTAAAATTATTTGAAATCTTTAGAATAGTCTACCTTAGACACATCTTCTACAAAATGAGAAACTATATTTTCCAGTTCTTTTAAACTGATAAGTTTATTAAAATTGGGTTTTATTTTACCAACTCTACAAAAATGAGTGTTCATTACCTATTATGCTTTGTAATAAGTTACGAACTTTACTATCATTTAGATGTTAACTAATGTTAAATAATTAAAAACATTATAGTTAGTTAATCTTGTAAAGCAAAAACTTTTTTTAGTAAAGAGGTTGTTCTGGAGCCTATTTTAGTTCTAATTTCTTTTTCTTCAACAGCTATCATTTTATAAACACCATTTAGAGCTTGGTTTGTTACATAATCTGTTAAATCTGGGTTGACTTTTTTAGTTAAAGGAATACTATTGTATTTATTAATTAAATTAGTCCAAATTTTATCCGCTCCAACTTTACCAAATGAATTTTTTATTACAGGGTTAAATTTAGAGTATAAAGCAGATTGGGTTCTAGAATTTAAATACTGTGTAGCTGCATTATCACTTCCCAATAAAATGTTTTTAGCATCTGCAAAAGTAATGCCTTTAACAGCATCTATAAAAATTGGTGTAGCTTCTTTAACTGCATCTTCAGCAGCTCTATTAAGTACTTTTAAGCCTTCATCTGCTAATTTGCTTAGGCCTATATCTCTTAAGGTTTTATCAACTTTATGTAATTCTTGAGGCAATACTATTTTTACTAATTGATTTTTATAAAAACCGTCCTTTTGTGTAAGTTTAGTAACCTGTTTATCTATTCCAAAATCTAAAGCCTGTCTTAAACCAGAAGCAATTTCAGTATTACTTATACCAACACCTTGAGGTAACTGTTTGGCTATTTCGTGAAACTCAGCACAAGCTGTTAAGGTAAAAATAGAACAAAGGAGAAAAATTTTGCGTATCATGATTTTTGGGTTTAGCATAGTATGATTTAGTGCAAATATATTAAGATTAACAATTATTTTTACAGGTTTCTTTAAAGTATAACAATAGTTTTTTGATTAAAATATTATTTTTGCATGGTATTTGCTAAATAAATTATATAAATATAGGTTTTCAAACTAAAAATAATGAAAATAAAGACGTTATCCTCAACCCTAATTATTTTAATATTACCACTATTTTTCTTTGGACAAATTAGGGTGTCTGAGTTTATTCAATCTTCCAAGTTAGCTTCTGAAACAGATAACGCTCTCTATTTTATAGATTTTTGGGCGACTTGGTGTGGTCCTTGTATACATGCTTCTAATTATTTAGCATCACTTCAAGGCCAGTATCCGGATAATTTTTATGTACTTTCTCTAAGTCAGGAGAGCTCTGAAGTCGTTAAGCGTTTTATGACCAAGCACGAAACAGATTTAGCTATGGCTATAGATTACGAAGGTGAAGTGTTTAATAAATATGGTGTTAAAAGCTTACCATATGGTGTATTATTAAACGCTAGTGGAGAAAAACTTTGGGAAGGTCACCCTGCAGATTTTAAAGATTATCATCTGAGACCATTTTTAAGGTCTAATACTCAAAAAAGTGCTTTAAATGAGGTTATAAAAGTACAGTCTTATGAAAAAGAAGTTGTTGTAGAAGAAACAGCAAATTTTAAGAAAGATTTTGATATTCTTCAATTAGAAACTACAGATATTACTGCGCAATTGGAAGTCATAAAAAAATCTGATTTTATTGAATTAAATGGTAGTTTAAAAGATATTTTAACCTATGCATTTAGTATCCATAAAGATCAAATAAAAGTTGCTCCAGACGCGAATTTAAACTATAGTATGCGTTTTAAGGAAGGAACAAAATCTTATAACAATATTGCGAGTAGTATTGTAAAACGTTTAAAACTACGCAAACAAATTTTTGATGTTGAAGGAGAGGCTATTGTTTTTAATATTACAGAACCTAGATTTTGGGATACAAATCAAATAAATTGGGGCCCAGATACCCAACGCTTTTTAATTGGAGATAGCGAGATTCAGGCAGATGATGTATCACTTAACCAAATAAGTTACAAACTCGCAAATATTTTAGAAATGCCAGTTATTATAAATGATAAAGACCTTGCTAATGAACTTCATGATTGGAATATACATTACAAATATTTTGATTTAATGGTCTCCAGTATGAAGGATAATTATGGTATTTCTGTAGAAAAGAAAACAACACCATATCCTAACTATGTAATAACTAATAGAGGAAAAAGAAGGTGAAAGTTATAATTATTATATCCTTTTACGCCCGCGACTTAATACTTTATATTCCTCGTAGCATTCACTAATGGCATCAAGAATTTGTAAATCGTTAGCATTTTGAATAAAGCCTTTAGAATAATTACATTGGTTAACCATTTCGTCTAAATCAACACGATCTACATTAAGAAGTGTAGTAAGCATTTCTCGGTCAAATCTAGAAGCCAATAAATTTCTAATTTCATCATCCTGCTTCATTTTTTTGAGTTTTCGTAATTCTTTACCTTTTTTACCAAACATGCGGTTTAAAAAATCTGCAGGATTAAAAATTGAGCCTATAACGTTAGTTAAACCAGAGCGTTTTCCAGCTTCGTAGCCTTTAGAAGGTAATCCAGATATACTATAGCGATAATTATCGTTAACGGTTGGTAATTGCTTAATATCGACTTCTAAATATCCTGTTAAACGCAATTGGTTAATTACTACTTTTTCTAATGCTAAAGCTAATTCGGTTAGTTCTATAGTGGAATTACCGTATTTAATCCAATCGTTAGTTACTCTAACCTTAATAGCTTTAAACCCTAAATACGAAAAGTAAAGCGTATCGTTAACATTTGCTGCAATTTCAAATTCTCCTTTTTTATTAGTAATTACACCGTTAACTTGATTTAAGTTAACAATATTTACACTTTCCAGAGGTTTATCGTTAGAAGCATTTGTTACAGTACCTATAACACTTGTATCCTGAGCATTTAAACTTATGCAGGCTAGGATAAGTGATATGATAAAAAGATACTGTTTCATAAGTCTACTGCTAATAATGTCTATTGATTTATAAAATTACTAAACAAAATACTATAATGAGATTAAATTATAGTATTTTGAGTAAAAATTAACAAAAACATTTAAGTTTATCTCCTTGAACGTCTTGGTCTGGAGTTAGCAAATTCACCTGAGTTAGAGCGTCTGGATTTAGATTTCCCATAATTACTATTTTTTCTATCATCTCTTCTTCCTCCATTGCGTCCATCACGTCTTTTACCACCGCGTCTGCCGCCTCCTCGGTTTTCAGAAACTTCTACATTAACAAAACGTCCGTTGTGTTTAAAGTCGTTAAAGAAGGCTAATACTTTCTCTTTAAGTTCATTTTCTGTATTAAAAAATGAGAAGCTATCTTTTACTTCGACCTTAAATACATCATCTCTACCTAGCTCTAAAATTTCTTTTAAGAAGTCTTTTAAGCTCATCCAATCATAACCATCTTTTTTACCAACGTTTATAAAATAACGTGTAGATTTAGAATTACTTGAGTAATCGCGATCATTATCACTTGATGCAGAAATATTTAAATCTTTTGACTTTTGGTAGTAGTTATAAAAACGTGTAAACTCTACCGAAAAGAATTTTTTAATTAATTCGTCTTTTGTTGTATCCTCAAAAAGCTGATTGATATTTTCCAGATAGGTGTCAATTTCATGATTCACCTCCGTATTATGTACTTTATTAGCAAGAGACATTAGTTGCACTTCGCAAATTTGCATACCGTTTGGTATCTCTTTTTTCTCAAATTGCTTTTTAATGATGCGCTCTATACTTTTAATTTTACGCACTTCGCTTTTAGAGACAATAACCATAGAAACACCTGTTTTTCCTGCACGTCCCGTACGTCCAGAACGGTGATTATACGTTTCTATCTCATCAGGTAACTGGTAGTTTATTACGTGAGTGATGTCATCTACATCGATACCACGGGCAGCAACATCTGTAGCTACAAGCATCTGGATTTGCTTTTTACGGAAAGAGGTCATCACCAAATCACGTTGATTTTGACTCAAATCACCGTGTAAAGCTCCTGCACTATAGCCATCTTCAATTAAGTGTTCTGCTACTTTTTGAGTGTCTCTTTTAGTTCTACAGAATATTACAGAAAAAATATCTGGATTAGCATCTGCTAAACGTTTTAAAGCTTGATAACGATCTCTGGCATTTACTAAATAATATTCGTGAGATACATTTTTACTACCTTCATTTTTATGTCCTACGGTTATTTCCTGTGGATTGTGCATGAAGTTTTTAGCAATAGCTGCTACTTCTTTAGGCATTGTTGCCGAGAACAACCATGTGTTTTTGTCATCAGGGGTATGTGAAAGGATATTGGTAATATCTTCCTTAAAGCCCATGTTTAGCATTTCATCGGCTTCATCTAAAACAGAATATTCTATTTTAGATATGTCTACCAAGCGTCTGCTTATCATATCTTTCATTCGCCCTGGAGTGGCTACAATCACTTGTGCTCCTTTTTTTACTTGTTTGGCTTGGTCTGTAATGCTTGCTCCACCATAAATAGCTGTGACGTTTAAACCTTTACAGTATTTGCCATAAAGCTTCATTTCGTTTGTAATCTGTAAACAAAGTTCACGGGTAGGTGATAGGATTAGCCCTTGAGTGGTTCTACTATTTACGTCTATTTTTTGTAACATAGGAAAACCAAAAGCGGCTGTTTTACCAGTTCCTGTTTGGGCTAAGGCTACTAAATCGGTTTCCGATTCTAATAAAATAGGGATTGCTTTTTCTTGTACTTCACTAGGTTTTTCAAACCCTAAATCTGTAATTGCTTGTAATAGGTCATCATTGAGACCTAAATCTTGGAATGTGCTCATTCTTGTTTATGTATGCGATTTTGTTATGTAGTGTTACATAAAGAAGTGCATCGACATACTTAACCTTAAACTTCTAGTAACACATCCTCACCCTGAGGAATTTAATGAAACTTAAATTTTTTAGTCAAATTAAGTTTCAGTCGGCAAAGATAAGTAAAAGTTAGTTGCGGAGGCTTAAAGTTTAAAGTAAATTGTATTATATATATTAATGTGAATTTAAACTAGAGACATTTTACTTGTCTATGCTTTTGTTTAAAATTGCATATATCGTCCCGCGGCTAAATGCGGTTTTCGAATTTGCAAGATACGAAGTGTCGGTAGAATTTGGAAATTGCATTTAGGCGAAGATGAGTGTAGTCCCGCAGGGCGCACACATCTTCGGCGTAGCCGCGGGACGATGGGTGCAATTGTCCCGAAGGGCATTGCACCCATCGTTCGATTAGATTGAGATTAATAAGGTGTTTTCTTTATCGCATTCTAAATCTATTTTAATTAAATTTAAAGTGCACATAAAGTATGAAAATATAACGAAGTTTAGGTGGTAGGTTATTTAGATAGTTTAAATAAAGTAATGGGATAAACTTTAGGCGTACTGTTATTAGGGACGTTTTCTATTTTATTTTAATAATGAGTGCGTAAATGGGTAAAAACTTTTTGATCCCATGATAAGACCATTTCCCTTCATATGTTTTGCAATAAGAAAACGTTCTATGTCCCCCGAATTATAAGTCAATTCAATTGTATAGTCTTTTATCTTGTATGAACCTTGTATTTTTTTATCCTTAGAGTGTGGCTTGTAATTCCCTTTATTTTTGTAAAAATAACGACAAGTAAAAGTGCCATTGCTTTTAAAAATTATTGTGTTGAAAGTATGAAATTTTGAATCACTAAATGCACCTACTGTTTTAAAAATACCATTAAAACGTTCATTCGTATTGTATTTGGATGTCTTGTAGAATTTTTTCCAAGTCTGTACACTTTTAAAGTTAACTATTAGTTGATTGCCTTTTTTTGACCATTTCCCCCATTTTTTTGGTTGTATTTTTTTTGAATTTAATACATCTAAATCGTGAGGTGAAGCACTAGGTCTACTGTAAATAGTTCCATTTTTTAATAACAGATAAACGACCACTTTAGAAGTTACGCCATAAGCCGTACCTGTAACGGTAGGACGAAGAATAACTTCTTCCACATTACTTAAAGGAATTCCTTTTTCTGGGGAAGTTATTGGTTCTCCTTTTTTGTTTTTTAGTATAACATCTTGCGAAAAACTAATTTGAAGGATAAAACAAGCTAAAATAGGTATGGCAAACTTCATATTTTTGTAACGAAGTCAAGTGAAAAATATTTTATAAGTTAATGTCTATATTATTATTTTAATAAATTCTTAATACGTTATAAAAGTGTTGATTATAAAATATATAAGCATATAAATAGGATGTTGCGTTTGGTTTCTTAAACTTTTTTTAGAGAGCTTTAAAATAATACCAATTCCCAAATGAATTTACTGAGTTAAAAAGTGTCTTTTGAAATTCTAATTCTATCTTCAACATAAAAAAGAACTGTAACTACGGCTCAATGTCATTAAGTTAAGAAGTTTTCATAATTAAACTAAATGCGTTTATTTCTATAAAAACGTGTAATTCAATTACATTTCGACTGCGCTCAATGTGACAAATTATACAAATTGAGCTTAACTTAATGACATTGAACTACGGCTATGCTTATTTTTTCTGCCCGGTATAATTCCAAAACCCATCATTTTCCTTTACAGTATATTCATTTAAGAATTGGTATAAATAATTAGAGACTTGTTTAAATTTTGGTATTTGTAAGTATGAATATTTTACTCGATAATCGAGATTTAAATACTCAGAGGCTTGCCTCGAAATAAAAATGTTTTTTTCAAAGAATGCCTCGTGGGATTGCCCGAGGTAGTTTACTATTCCATCTTTTTACATAATAAGTAAAATTAAAATATAGCTACCAGGCTATTATTTTTAGCAGTTTATAAGAAAACATAGGGTTTTAATCTATAATCTGGTTAACTAATAAGTAAGATAATAGCCGCGTGATTGTGTTAAATAAATGTTAAACCAATTATTTGTAATTTCCTTAAAATGAGCTAACTCGTATATAGCGAATCAGTTAATTTTTTTTGTAACCATACTATTTATAACTTATGAAGTATTTATTTTTAGTATTACTATTTTTTAGTTTAAGCATTCAGAGCCAATCTATTTATGAGGATCTACCTGCTACAGGAGAAATAATAGTAACATTGCATCCGGGAGAAACCGTAACACCAGGAAGTACGCATTTAATCTCTATGGGGGTACCTTTTCCTAGAAATACAGTAAACAATGTTTCCCAAATAATTGTTACAGATAATCAAGATAATGAACAATCATCTTATGTTAGAGAACTGGTAAGATGGCATTCTTTATCTAATAATTCAAATGTTTTTGGAGTAAGATCTGCATTATTATATTTTAATGTTGTTTTTACGACTCTTGATCCCATAACAGTTAAAGTAAAATATGGGGAAAATCGCACCTTAGAATTAGGAGGTCAAAGAGACGTAAAAAGAGATTGGGTAACAGTTAAAGATCCAGAAGATGAATATTTAGACGACCCAAGTAACCTTAGGTATGTAGAGCTTAAGGAACCTGCTGTATATGCTACATTGCCTCCAGATTGGATGAGTAAATGTGTTATACGAACAAAATTTATCCCTTCTAATAGCGTATCAACCCCATACGAATGGCATAATGATGCTATGATTAATTTTGGAGCTTCAGCTATTAATGATGTAGAAGGTAGTGTATTAGATATAAATAAAGTTAATGTGTATGATAGAGCGCCTTGGCTGTTTGATCGTGCAGGGGTGTTTTGGAATCTATATTTTCGAACAGGAGACTTAAAATGGTTAAAATCAGCGCATAGAGCAACACAGTTTTATTCAAAATTTTTAGACACTCAAGGGCGTTTTATTTTAGGTAATCCAAGTTTTCTGGACGATCTTAAGTATAGCTATGGTGGTTCTATGCTTATAGATTTAATGCTAACAGGAGATCTTATTCTTGAAAATAAAATTAGAGCTGTAGCAGGATTTGCTGCTACACAAAACTTTAATCTAGAAAGTAACTTTGCATTTTGGACAGAAAGACATTTTTCATATTGGTTACTAGGAGCATTATCTGCTTTTGAAGTTACAGGAGAAACAATTTATAAAGATCAAGTTAATGAAAGAGCAGCACATGCTTTTTTTAGAGCAGATAATCCAGTAAATGGTTACCAGCCTGATGCTGTATTATTACATCCTATGGGACCTCACGAAGGTGCTAATCGTCCTCCCGATGGAGAGCCGGATGTTAAAGGGTATTATCAACCTATAATTTCACCTTGGTTGAGTGCTTTATTATCAGATGCTATATGGAGATATTACTTGCATTCTGAAGATGTAAAAGCACTTGGTTTTTTATCAGATTTAGGGACACATGTAGCGCGTTATTGTATTTATGAAGTTTCAGGAGTACATCTAAATATAGATGGAAACAAGCAACCTTATTATCTCTTTAGCGGACAAACAGCGTCTCAATTTGAAAGAAATGGTATTTATTGGCAACCTTGGGATGATGACAAACATGCGCCAGATGTTGCTGGTTTATTAGCAAGAGCCTATTGGGCTCAAAAAAAATTAGGATTAGATACTTCTGAAGTTATACCACAAATAAATAATATGGTTGAAACTTCTAAGTATACTATTAATGCGTGGACAAGAACAGATCCCTTAAAACCTAAATATAGATTACAACCTGCCAGAAAATTTAATTGGCAATTTGGAACTACAAGTGATTTTGAATGGTTGATGTTAAACGAACCTAAAGCTATATTAAGTACTACCAATTTTGAAAGAGAGCAAAACAAAAATGAGTTTTATGTGTATCCTAACCCCGTAAAAAATAGGCTGTCTCTTGGAACTACAGAGATAGGATACACAAAATTGGATATAGATATCTTTGATATTAAAGGAGTAAAAGTAAAAACGTATAGTGTTGAAAATATAAGGGAAAATAATATTTTGAATTTGAGCAATTTAAGTTCAGGTGAATACTTAGTGAAGATTTATTTTGAAGATAAAGAAGAAACGGTTAAGCTTGTTAAACTATAGATAGTATATACTTACAATCTCTATTTAAAGATAATTTTATATTGTCAAGAAGACTGGAGTGTTCAAATTTGCCAATTAGACTATTAAATAGATGCATTCTTAATTCCCAATCCGCTGTGAAAGTGTTGACTGTGAATAAATTCAAAAGCAATAACCATTTGATAGCGTCGTTATAACTAAAACTTAACCAACTTAATTATGATGCCTAATCTTACTTTAGCAAAGCATTGTGTATTATTAATAGTTATGGTGTTATTCTATAACTGTAGTAAAGCGAATGAAAATGATACAGATATAAGTACCCCTTTAGACCATCCTTTTGATGGCATTCCTGCAGGGAATCCAGATGGTAATGCAGCAATTCCAGAAGAGGCAGGTTTAGAAGATATTTCTAATCCCAATACAGTTATAGGAGATGGTACACCAGAGAGTTGTACAGGAGCACTTTTTATAGATGCTGTAGCCAAAGGAGGTAAAATTGTGTTTAATTGTGGAGAGGAACCAATCACGATAACATTAAACGAGCCTGCGAAAGTGTTTAATAACGCTAATAACGAGGTTGTTATTGATGGGGGAGGACTTGTTACTTTAAATGGAAATAATGAAACAAGAATTTTATACATGAATACTTGTGATCCCGATCAGGTATGGACAACACCTCATTGTCAAAATCAAGATCATCCTAGGCTTACAGTTCAAAATATAACATTTGCAAACGGTAATTCAAAAAATGAAACGGCGTATGATGGCGGAGGCGCTATTTGGGTAAGAGGTGGTAGGTTTAAAGCTGTTAATTGTAGGTTTTTTAATAATGTATGTAAAGAAACGGGGCCAGATGTAGGTGGTGGGGCCATACGTGTATTTAGCCAGTATAACAACCAACCTGTTTATATAGTTAATAGTACATTTGGTGGTAAAGAAGGCTTTGGGAATACAGGATCCAATGGAGGTGCTATTAGTAGTATTGGCGTATCATGGACTATAATTAATAGTCTGTTTTCTCATAATAGCGCGATTGGTAGTGGCGGTAATCCAAGCAGTTCAGGAACACCAGGAGGTGGAAGTGGTGGAGCTATTTATAATGATGGAAATACGATGACTTTGAATATCTCTGGGGCTCTTATAGAATTAAACAAGGTGAATGACTTTGGTGCAGCGATATTTTTTGTTTCCAATGATCATTCTGGGAATGTTGTTATTAACGAATCTACTATTCAAAATAATATAGGAGGCTCTTGGTATCCTGTCTATCCAGGTATTTCAGCTCATGCAGATACTCCTATTGCAGTAACTAATTCGACACTATCCCCATAAAGTGTGTAAATAAAATTTATCGAAGGTTTGACTTATTTAAAGTTGAATCCTATTTTCAAGTATAGTTAAAAACTAATTTAAAATGATACCTCAATTACGAATAGGTATCAACCATCTTTTAGTAGTTTCTCTTAGCTCTAAAAATGTAGATTAATTTTAAAATAGCGTGATTTCAATATCACTTAATTTTTTATGATTATGTTGTTGGTTTTTAACACTATGTCATTTCTGTAAAGGTTTCTTAAAAGCTTCGTTATGTGTTTTTAACAAATTATAGTTTGTTTTTATAGTGTCTTAATGATAACTATTTCATTAAGTTAAATCGTAAACATTTTTATTCTCAGTAATTTTTTGAACAGATACTTAATTAACCTGAGTTCGACCTAAGAACACTATTTTTTTAATACAAAGACCTCTCTATTAAGCCCTTAAGCTATATACTCTTAGAAGCCATGAAAATATATTAAATTCTAGCTAAAAACCACTAAACACGCCATCTTCTTCCTTAAATTACAATAAACTAGCCAGCTAGTCTATCGTAATTATAAGTTGAATCTAGCATGTTTATTGAATTTTATCTATGATTCTTAAATCGAGCTCAGGTTAATTAGGTAATAATCCTCGAAGCTTTAGAGTTATTGAGCATTGTTTTTAGAAAAGGTAAAGGATCTATTAAATCTTTTCGTCTTCTAAAAGAGCGTCCTGTTTTATAAGTAACAGCTTTGGCATGTAGCATATCGTCTAAGTCCACCCAGCCAGGAGACAAGGTTCCTGTAACTTCTCCTGTATATATTTCCATATGTAACATACCTCGTTTATCAGGACTAGGTTGCTTAATGTACTTTCCATCTTTAGTAAGTAAACCAACTTCACCTATTTTTGCGCCTCTGGCAACTTTATCTCCTTTTTTTACCAAAATGTTATTCTTATTGACTTCGCCATAACGTACAATAATTTTATGTCCAGAAATATGCTCATAGTCATGTTCTATATCTATAACCCAGGTATCCCAATAAAAAGCGCTTACATTGAGAACTTTGCCACTGGTAATAGCATAAATAGGTTCACCTACATCATAATATAAATCTCTGGCAGCATGCAAGCGGTTACTTCCTCTCCTATAAGCAAAAGTTGCTGCATTGGCTTCATTTTTTGTGTAATCGTAACTGGCATAACTGCTATTTTTTAGGCTGTCCGGATGATTTAAAGGCATTGTTTTAAAGGGAAATAGCAAATCTCCCACAATTGGACTGTCTAGAATCGATTGTTGTGCGGTGTGCTCAATAATCATTTCAGGCTCTAAATAATTAAAGGACTGAGATGTATAATTGTCTTCAATTATTAGTTCTGGTTCCAGAACCAATTGCTGTGAAGTAAAAGACATTGCTCTTCTTGAACTTGCATTAGAAAACCTGTTAATATTTCTGTAAGTTGCCATATCTATCTCTATTTTTATTATCTGGTTAAAGGTTTACCCTACGTTTTATTACAGTTATTTTAGTTTTTAAAAGCACTTCGTTGACTATAAGCTGGAAACATGAAGAGAAATACTTCGTTCTTAAAACTTCATGCTCCAAGCTTCCTTCTTCTAACTTATATTTAATGACTTGCATCATATACATTATTTTTAAACATATTAATTTCTGCAATACGCCGTTTTACTAAACCTGAGACTCTTCCGTTGGTAACATCTGCCATTTCGTTCGCTCCTTCAATATATTTCTTAGCATTGATATACTTTTTTATTTTAGTTTCTCCGCTGTTAGCACCGCCAACGTTTAAAAAATTAGCTCCAGTATTAAATAATAAGCTCACTAAAGCATCAAATTCATACTGGTGTAAAGGCGCAGTAATATCGCGCTGTACGGCTTTCTCGAAAGTAGCGAGCCTTTTTTTAAATAGTTTTGTAGCACTTTCTTTTGTGATACCTTTTTTGAATTCTTCTGAAAGTGTAATGTTTTCACATCTATCTTTAGCGATTAAATGCCCATAACCTATGGTACAATACCCTTCTGAATCATTATAAGGTTTTGATCTAAAACTTTCCCAATCTTTAATAAAATTAATTCCTTTCTCGCTTGTCACATAACTTTTAGGTGATTTACGTGCTGTAGATTGCCCGTACGTAAGGTATTGAAACATGTTTCCATGTTTAGGTGATACTTTATTTGTTAACCTATGCATACGGCTTTTAGGAACAGCAAATGTTTTTGAATGCGTAAATCTGCTTGTGTCTAACCTTTGGCTAGTTACTTCTTGATGTAAAGAAAAAAACCTATTACTCATATTAACGTGCTATAACAGTGCCATCGCCATATAAACTATAGCGCTTTATTTTAATGATGTCGCTACCTAAAGACCTTGAAAATCTGTAATTAAACGTAACATCGATCATTGCCATTTCTTGTCCTCCGTTTCTGGAAGTATACTGGTTAGGATCTACCATTATTTTGGCTTCTACATCTAAGCCCCAGCCTACGGCATCATTTGAGTTGGAGTGATCAATTTCGATATAACCTACACCATAGCCATTGTATTTAAAATTAAGATCGAATTTAGAGGAAATCTCATCGCCTAAGTGGTTTGTCACTTTAGAATATACGGTCTTGCGTTTGCGTTTCCAGGCTGCTTTATTATGGTAATCATCTTTTTTATCGTAAGGGTATTTTGCACCTTCTAATCGGGCTAATTTCACCTTTATATCACCCTCTGTTTGGCTCCATGCAAATTCAAATATTTTCCATCCTAATCCTGCTCCTGCAATTACTGCTCCAGCTAAAGCTGGGTTTTTTTGTGTGGAATACCCTTTTGCTTTGCTATGCTTTGTGGCGTATTTTTTTGGGTTTTCAGCAAACACTGTCAACTCTTTTTCTAAGTATAAAAATCTGTTATTATTCATAGTCCAATAGATTTATGTTTATGTTTTAACTATTACGGTACCTGTTAACTCACAGGTGTGTTTTATTTTTTCTGTAAACCAAAAGCGAAGGAAATAGTCTCCAGATTCAAGGTCTGTCCATTTATGAGTTACTGGACCATCCCCAATTTTGAATTTAGCTGTTGAAATGTTATCATCTATAGCGATATTATCCTTTACTAATGTGACGTTTATATGTGTATAGCTTTTACAATCGTGAGGTTCGTATTGACTATCAACAGTAAGCTCTACAAAATCTGTAACGTTAAAAACTCTACTGTCTAATTGTCTTTTTTTTATGCTAATTGTACTTTCAAAGCTTGTTTGTTTTGCATAGTCTTTAGGTGTTTTTTTACCTTCTTCATCTATTATAATGGCTTCCGAAACGTTTTTAGGCGCTTCTAGTGTTTCTTTATAGGCCTTTAAAATAGCTTCTTGCTCTTCTTTTGTGGATTTTTCAGAAGATAATTCTTTTAATTTATCGATATCTTTTAAAAAGTCTTCGGTAAGTATTTTATCATCCTCTTTTTTGTTGGTATATGTAGGTTTGGTATCTTCCTTTTTTTCTTCATCTTTATCAATTAATTCGGTAATTTTTTTATTGAAATCTTCATTGGTTTCTTCTTCCAGGTCATCAAACTTTTTATTCATGGCAATAGAACCAAAATCGTAAGTATTAGCCATATCCATACTTTGAGCGATTTGATCGAAAATAGCATGGTTATTTTTCATTTTATCCTGTATTTGTTCCTCTATAGGCTTGTCACTTACACCTTTATTTTTATTCTTCGCAGCTTCAGCGGGATCTAACTTTACTTTTTCTGCATCAATAACTTTTTTCTTCTTTAAAATGTCTTTTAAATCGTCTTCAAACTTTTTACTTTCTTCTTCCTCTTGCTCGCTGTGAATTTTAAGAACATCCTCATTTATTGTTGGTGTTTCTGGTTTGTTTTTTTTAGAGGCATCTGCTGTGTCTTCCACAAGGTCTTGTGCATAGGTAACTTCTTTGGGATTGTTTAATGGGATATCTTCTTTAAAATACATATTGGCTTCGCTATAGGTATCCTCATCTTTTTCCTTCTCTTCTATAATAACAGCATCTTCTATATCAGCTACACTATAAGAGCGAGATTTAGTTTGAGACATTTCTTCAACATCATCGTAAGTTTCGTAATCATCTAATGTGGTTTCTACAGATTGTTCAATGGCATAGGTTTCATACTCTAAAGTTATTGGAGAACCTTGGTCATAATGCGTTGTTGTGATCTTACTTTTAATCACCGATACCTGTTCTATAATCATCTTGGGGATGTCTTCTTGAGGTGTTACATCAATAATGATGTCTTTTTCTTTTTTCTTAGAGCCATAGCTCATTATAAAACTTTTATGCACGCTCATTGGTTATTTTTTTAAATCTAATTTTACTTTATATATGGTATAAGGATCTGAGACTACCACCAACTCGTTGTTATCCTCATTAATAATTGATTTAGAAAGGTCTATAACCAAGTGATCTTTTGTTGCTTCTTGTAATTGGGCTAATTTTCCATTAACAACAGCTACTGGGGTATATTTTTTATCTAAAATTAAATTACTGCCTTCTACCTGAATCATGGTGCCACTTCTACCTATATTAAAATTTACATTTTTAATTTGTGGCGGGTTATTGGTACGTCTTGCCTTGTTTAATAGTTTTGCCAGTTTACCATAGTTAACTTTCTTATTACTTATTTTTTCGATATCTACATTTTTCTTTTGAATTTTATCTAAATCGTTGACCGATGTTACTCCAATTTTCCGGAGTTCTTTTTTGGTATCTGCGTCAATATCCTCAATAACTTCTATGGAGACATCGTCTGTTGTTGTTGGACCTTTTGTTGTTTTACGTATTTGTTGATCGGTTATAGACCCTAATTGTATGGCTATTTTTGAAGCGCCTTCTTGTCCTGGTTGCGCTGTTATAAATCTTACATTATTTCCATCAAAACTTGGGAAGAGTTGCATTTCTAAATTAACATCTTTTACTGCATAGGTTAAGGGTTTGTTTATAGCCTTAACAGCTAGTGTTTCTCGAGCTTTGTCGAGTTCTACAATTAATGAATCTAGAAAAGACTCTAAGTTCCAAGATCTGTTAGAAGCTGTCATTTAGTATCTGTTTCTATAGTTACTTTTATATTATGAAAAACAGGCATAAATGATGTGCTTATGTAATACATTGGAGGTATAGCCCCAATAGAAACATGGCCATGTTCATCTACATCAATATGCATCTGGCACGGGCTTTCTATTTCTACCTGCTTTATATGTGATGCTATTGTTTGATCTCCAAACCGATCTTCCAGATAGTAATCTACTTCTGTTAATTCTTCCATGAAATCTGATAAACCAATAAAATCTTCGTTTTCTTGTTTACTCATCACTTACTTGTTTTTCTATACTTGTAGGCATTAATAGGACCTTAGTGTCAAATAAAATACGCTGTCCATTTAATTTGATGTTTTGCGAGACTACTTTTTCTGATGCCATCTGTGACAAATCTGGAATATTTGTTTTCATACTATTCTGATTTTGTACCTATTAAATGAATGCTTTCTGGTTTTAAAAGGGTTATTTCTACAGGTTCTAAATGGGCTACCTGCCCATAGACATCCACACTACCTTTTTTTGATACGTGTACTGTGTGCATAGCCATTTCTGGGTATACCCATAAGGTTCCTGTATCCCCGTTTCTTCCTTTTAGGGTTACATGTTGTCTTGCTACCAATTTAAAATCTTCTATAATATTGCTATGTTTTAATACATTAAGCATTTTTGGACTTAATGTTTGTAGTCCTTGCATTTGCATAAGGCTATTAATAGCTTCGAGACTCCACTCAAAACCGCTTTTTACTTTTGCTCTAATTTTTCTTCTTGTAGGGAGCTCTTCTTGTTCGTGTGCATTGTCTTGGGTAACTTGTACTTTAGTTTCTAATCTGGATAATGATTTGCTTTTTACATTAAGCGTGTAGAAATATTTAACATCCATATCCAAGTGCCACCTGTTGCCTTTTGTATAACCACCTTCCCATACTTTATGCCAAAGTTTTCTGTGTAATTTACTATCATTTAATGGTATTGGTTTTTCCTTTTTCTCGCCTATACGATCATACAAATACGTATCCATAAAATGGATATAATGATTTTTAAATATACCTATGTTGGCATTACTCTTGGATTTCCAGATATAAGCCACCTCCATTTTAAGTTCGGTATGTAGTGGAATGCTTTTTGTTTCTTGTGGTGTAAGAAAGGCTTCAGACACAATAGCGTTAATCGATACATCTACTAATTTAATCGTTTTTCTAAACACTATTTTCATAGTTTTTGTGTGACGTATTACGATTTGTATTACCGACTTTGGAAGTGTTTTATTTAGCGTGTTTCCTTGGTTAGTTGTAATTTTAAAAGGTATTATAATTTGGCTTTCCTTACAGTACAGCACCCTATCCTTATTTTTAAAAGACACGGTTTTAGTATTTACAAAATCTAAGTTGAGGTCTGTTAGTAACTTGAATTTAATTAACTCTTCATTATAAGCCGAAGATATACTCATACCCGCCATTAATTTTGCAATATCGTTGGCAGAATCTACTCCTGGATTTATGGCTTCTAAATGTTTTATTTCTTGTTCATCCATTTTTAAAACAGCATCACCAATGGCTTTAAATAGTTTTACAGGTTGGTTTCCTATAGCTTCTATGGTTTTAGGGTCCAGAGCTTTTTCTATTAAAGGCAATGCTGCTAGTAGGGCAGGAGCTACTTTTGCTTTAGAATAATTTGATGATCCTTCAATAATCATTTCTGGTTCTAAGGCTTTTCCTTTTGAAACTCCTTGATTTGATATGGATTGATGCTCTGTGTTTTGTACCGCATCTTTGATAGCTAAAAACAGTTTTTGAGCATCGTCTCCAACGGCTTCTATAGCTTCTGGAGATAATATTTTTTGTAGTATTGGTTTTAGCCTAATTAGTGTGTCTGGTTCTAAACTGTAAGCACTACTATATGGACGTATTGATTGTTGACCACTTGTTTGAGCCGCTCCATTTTTGGCATTGGCTAATGCCTCTAAAACGGCCACTACCTTTGCTGTAATCTCATCTGATTTTGTCGCATCTGAGTTATTGTTTGATTTTCCTCCTAAGCTACCTAGTAACCCTCCTAGTATAGGTGCAGCTTGTTTTAACAACCCAGGTAATACTCCAATTATAGCATTCCAGAACATGACCTTACTCATTGCAGGTTCTTCTGGGCAGTGTTTTTTATTTTTTATGTCTATATGCTCCATTATTTCAGTATGCTTTGGTATTGTAGTACTTAATCCTGTAATAAATTCACTTAAATTATTTTTTCTTCCATACACGGGTAACCGTAATATTTTTGAAATTGTTGGTGCCGTTTTTTGACCGCTACTAAAACTATATAATTGTATGTACTTATAGTTTTCTGTTAATTCTTTTTTGGGAATGGCTAACGGAAACATGCCAAATAAAAGCCTTGCTTTACCTTTTTTTAACTGAAACAGTCTTGAACTTTTCTTCTCACCTCCTAAAACTTTAATGTACTTACGTTTACCAACTTTTAATTTTATTATGCGTTCTCCCAATACATATTTAAAGTATTGAGATGTGCCTATATCTGCGTGAAAAAGCAATGCATCTTTTTGTGGCCCTTTATATTTTATAATTGCAAGTGCCATTATTTTTTAATATTATTTAGCTGAAGGAAGCGCTGCTTGCTTCTCTTTTTCGGTTACAGGACCATACATGGTTGCAAAATTGTCTAGTTTAAAATATTCTGTTTTAAAATCAATTTTTACAAAGCCACGTAATTTGGCCTTTAGTTCATCTTCATTATTACTTTTGGCAGACGATACGCTAAACTGTGTTTTTTGTTCGCTATTGGTTTTTCCATAATTGGCATTTCCAAACAGTTTACTTATTAATCCCGTACCTGCACGTCTGGATGTACCACTTGAAGAGGATTTTTTCTCCATAGCTTTATCCTTTCTTTCTGTGGTACGTTTTCCTTTAAATTCAAAATTCACCTCTGCTTCAATCACTCCTTTTTCTACAACAAGTTTTGAAATACCTCCAAGTAACATTTCTCTTAGTGTGGTTCTGTATTCCTGAGCCATTTTTATTTTGGCTTCCATTATTTTGGCTTTCACCTGATTGTCTCCAAGGTCTACAGCTTCCCCATTGGGCTTAGTTAAGCTCATTTTTTCGTTACCATCTGCATCTTCTTCCATGGTCATCCCAAATTCATCTGAATTATTTTCTGCCAGATAAGAAAATGCTGTTGTATTGTCTACCTGTTTAATAAATTTGGCTAAACCTGCGGTAGCTTCTTTCATTAAGCGTATGTAATCATCTGTTTGTGCTTTCATAACGTTCATGTTAGCATCAAAAACAGATTTTAATAAATCTTTTACAAAAACAGGAAAATCTACAGAATCTACTAAGTCTTCAAAGGAGTCTACACCTTCATCAAAGCCTTTTTCATGACGTTTATCATTTATTTGGTCTGATGCCTTTTTGGCTTCCGAAAGCATCATTTTACCTTCTTTTGCATCATTTTTTAAAGCATGAATTTGTTCTTCAACCACATTCATATACATTTTTTTCTGCTCTTCTATACTCAAATTTTTAAAGGTGTCACTTTTAGAGAGTACTTCTCGTGCTCTTGAGCGTGCCAAATCTTTTATCTGTTTTAAATCCATAAAATCATACAATTATGTGGTTAAAAGTCCCAATTTTGCTCTGCGTTTTGCAACTCATCCATGTCATCTTGGTATGTCCCATTTCCTGATGCGTCGTTGCTGCCATAGCTGCTTTCGCTTTCTAATTGATTTTGAGCAATAATAAATGCTTCCACATTTTTTACTAACTCTTGAAATTCTGTCTCACTAAATGTGGCCTGATTATAACGTGCTATATCCAAAATAATATTACGCGCTGCATCGGCTATTGTGCGTAAGGCAGATGTATTTGGTAAATAATTAAACTCCTCTTGACTTACACTTTCTATAATATTCCATAAATCTCTGGAAACCCCATGTCCTAATTGATCGCGAAGTTCTTCTGCATTAATTATGGCAATGGCATCCTCTAAATGGGCATACATTTCTGGAATAAAAATCTTAACCATACCTGAGGCTGCTCGAGATAAATTGTGCTGTAAATCTGTAATTACTTGATTTATTCCTGATTTTGAAACGCGTAATGGATCTTCTGCACTTTCGTACTTATCTATGTATTTAATAACTTCGGTCATTAAAGTTTCCCATTGCGGTAAGAAATTCTCGTTAGTAGCCATATCTGAAACCACTTGACCATTTCCAATATTAAAGACTTGTTTGTACCACATAGAACGTTCTTCTATGGTTGTTCTATTATCTCGAAGTTGCATGTAGTTGTATAAGCGGGTAGCCGTGGTTGTAGATTCTACATCTACTTTTCCCATAGTTACATATTTTAAAATGGTATCTGCTACGCGAATAATACCTACTTCATCCATCATAATCATTAAAGCATATAGGGATGCTGCGTTTTGGATATTTACAACGTTAATTGTACCTCCAGGTAAGAATGCAGGGTCTAAGAACTGAAAAGAATTAGTGTGGTCAAACTCGTTTACCGCATCATAATATACATTTTTTACGGGGTCTCTTGAGTCACTTCCTGTTTTTAGAACTTCGCTTAGCGTATGCCATAAAATTGGGTCTGTACAGTTCATAATATTATTTTTTATTTAAATTTTTTTGAAACGCAATCAATTCTTCAAATTTACTATCTGCTATAAACTTGGCTTGTTTAATGATATCTGTATAATCGGTTATACCTTTATCATTTAATAGGGTTTTTAGTTTATTGTTATCTAAACTTGCCAAGTGTGCAAATCGTTTTATTCCAGCTTTAACAAAGCGTTTTTGTATCGCTGCTCCTACACCTTCAATAGCGCCATCGAAATCGTCTACCATGGTGTTATCAAACGTATTTCCTGCATCTGGAAGAAGACCACTTTTTAAAAGATTATCGTCTTGACTTATGTTTTCATCGTACACATAACCTATGTTTACCAGATAATCCACCATTTTTTTAATGAGTTCGTCTTTGTTAATGTCTCTGGGCAACTTTACCTTATCGCTGTTTACAAAATCGCGAACTAATCCAAAAAGAGAACCACCTTCTTTTAAGGAAACAAAAAATGCTTCGATAATTTGGGTTGGTTTTCCTGGTGTATAGTCTATTTCTCGATTTTTAAAATAGTTTTCCATTTTTGTAACCTCGGTCTGAGTTACATTTAAATTCTCGTTTTTTATAACCTTGCTAATAAGTTTGGTATTTACATAAGATTGTACTAAACCTATGGATTCCATGATGTTGGTAGCTATACCACTGGTATCTTTAATCCCATTACCTTCGATAGTACGATAGGCTAAAAAGAAAAATATGCCCAGATTGGATAATGCTGTTCTAATAAAGGCGTCTACTCGGGATGTATTAATTTCTGAAGCTACTTTAATAAGAGGTCCTGAATACCCAGATTTTTGTAAGAAGCTTTGAAATGTTTCTTTAGTACTATTAGAGGTGTTTTCTGAGTTTTCTAATAGGTTTTTTATTGAGCTAGATACGATTGTGTTAGCATCTGGAAGTACCATTTTTTTACTTAAAGCTGTATTAAGTTCATATAAGGCTTCTTTTACCATATCATCAAAACTTGTTGTTGCCGGAGCGATGTAATAGCTTGGAGGCACTAATGTTCTTCCTGGAACAGCAAGCTTACCACTACCTAATAATAAATCACTGGTTCTTGTGATCTTATCGTAATATGTTGTTAGCGGCCTCTCAATCTTTGTTCCGATAAGCGGTGTTTTAAGGTTTATCATAATGTTTCGTTTTTATAAATTATAGTCTAGCATTTTAAGTGCATCGTATATATTAATTCTCCCAAAGCCAGCTTTTTCATCTTTGTACTGTCTTGTTAATTTATCACTAGTATCCTGAAGGATATTGGTTATGCTGGTATTTGTTAAGGTTTTTCCTTTTTTTAGAGCATGCGATTTTAGTAAACCAATGGCACCACTTACAAAAGGAGATGCCTGGGATGTTCCCGAGGACATCGCATACCCGTTATTTAGGTATGAGCTATAAATATTCACACCTGGTGCAGACACCGAAACATGACCTCCAAAAGTGGAGAAGGGGGCTATAGTACCATTTCTATCTGTTGCTCCTACAGCGATAACACCTTCTATAGCTCCTGGATAATACTTGTCGTTAGTCCCATCGTTACCCGATGCAGCAACAACACAAACATTATTACTTAGTGCGTATTTGATAATATCTTTATGTGGTAAGCCGCCTCCGCTATGTTTTATCCCCAAGCTCATATTAATCACATCTGCACCTTTATCTACAGCATATTTAATACCTGCATCTATATCGTCTATAAGACCTGCACCTACTAATGCGCCTTTGTTTTGCAATGCCCCTAAAACTTTTACAGGGACTATAGTGCAAAAAGGCGCTACGCCTATTGGCATTTTATATCCTTTTGCCGAAATAATTCCTGTGACGTGAGTCCCATGACCAACAAGATCGTCTGGAACTTCATCCATGCCTAAATAATCGCCAACAAATTGCTCTGCACCATCAATAATATTTACAAAGTCTTTAGGGTTAGAGAAATTAGAACCAAATTCATGATGACTGGTTTCTATACCTGTATCTAATACTGCTATTTTAATCTCAGAGTGCCCTTTAGTTATGTTATGCGCTTCTTTGAGGTACACGGAGTAATCTTGATACTTGCTGCTTAAACTTTGTGCACTTACTAATTGTTGATCGGGAAGTTTACTGGAAATTATTTTACCTTCATCTGCATAGTCTACATTTGGCAATAAACGTATATCTCTAAGGAGCTCCTTGGGTATTTTTGGATTATGCGTAAGTACTATTAATCTGTATACTCTATTAAGCCCGTTTTCTAATTCTTTGGCAGACCATACTTGCCCTTTTGGCTTATAATTTTGACTTGATATAAAGTTTAGGTTATATGTTTTATTCACTATATTATCTATAGCTGGAATAAGTGTTTTTTTAATGGCATTTCTATTTGTAATTATATCTTCCCAATGCGCCAATTTTGGTAAGCTTTGCATATTGTGAAGTTTTATAATTAAATGCGGTTTCATTTCTTATGAATTATTACAGTTTTAATCTATAAAGTACATTAGTTAATGCATTAATAACTAGTTTAGTAAAGGTTCAACTGTAAATTTAGAGTGGAATTTTAATACTAATTTGCACTATTGGGTTTACTTTTTTCATTATTGGGTTTATTAGTGAAACTCTATTTTGAAAAATTGCGTAGCAATACATTCAAAATAGTAAGTTGAACTAATCCTACTTCTTGTGCTGAACTTGTTTCAGTATCAGAGGAATCTCAGGTTAATGTTTTTTATTTTGTATACGATATTGCAAAGGGCTTACCCCTTCTTCTTTTTTAAATAATCTTGAATAATAATGTTGTGAAGAAAAGCCTAATTTATCGGCTATGGTTGCAATCTGCCAATTGGTTACTACCAATAAATGCTTGCTTTTTTTTAGTTTGTAATCATTAATAAACTGGGTAGGTTTTTTACCTGTTAACTTTTTTATTTTTTTACTCAATGCACTTCTACTCATGCACAATGATTTACATAAGCGTGACATAGTAAATGTATGGTCATCAAGATGATTATCTATACAGACAATAACATTATTTATAAACAGATGTTTGCTCATATCAATTTTGTTTTTGTTTAAAAAATCGATAGACTCTTTAATCTTTATAATGTACTTAACAAGTATTGGAATAATCGAAAAATGTATAACATCCATACCTGGGTTTGTGGTATATGAGGTCGTGTAATTTACTACAGGTCTAATAGTGACAGCCCAATCGGGTAATTCTACAAATTCTTTCTTATTAACTAACACGATGTCTATTTCTGTTGTTTCAGAAACGTGCTCAAGCATAGTGTAGTTAATACCATTACCAGAAAAGTAATTTTTCAATTCTGGGAGTAGATTACCTAGGTGAAGTATTTTAATTTTTTGTGTGTTTGCTGTAAATTGGTAGAGTTGTAAACGTGTAGTTATTGAATTAGTTAATGGACTTAAAAGCATAATTGAGGGTTGGTTTTACTTTAATTTTATTGCTTACACAATGTCCAATATTTCCTTTATTGGTAAAAGAGACTTTTTCCCTATACCTATAAGGGTTTTTCCCCTTTTTTTTCGAACATAGACTTGTTTTTGATGCTTAAACATGTCGTCATTAACTGCCATTACAATAGGGGTTTTTCCCCTTTTTTGAAGTGGTTTTTCTTTAGGGTTTAAATGTTAAATTATTGTTAGTCAGTAGTTTGTGTTTGGTGTTGGTGCGCCTTGAAGTTTCGTTAAAAGAAAAGTTATGCTTTAAATATGTACTTTTGATAGAAACAACTAAATAATTAATCTTATGAAACTAAATGTAATTAAAAAGTTAACCCCATTAGTTCTGGTTTTCACCTTACTTTTTTCATGTAAAAATCTAGATCAAAGAAAACCTAAAAAAGTAAAACCTCCTAAACAGACTATTAATTATGACTATGCTCTTAAGTTAGAGGATGAGTTCCTAAATACTAGGGATAGTGTAATAAATAAAGCTTTAGGGATACGTGATACGCGCGAATTTTGGTTTGATTTGGATGAGTTAAAAAAATATATTGCTTATGTAGAATACGAAGCACACAGATTAGGATATAAAGACCTTGGAATTAGAGTATATAAAGGAGCATATCCAAGAGATAAATCTTTTCCAGATCCAGGATATTCTACCGTATTTTTTGTGCCTACTGGTAAAAAAGCGATTTCAGAAGGAAGTGTATTGCCTATTTCAACAATGTTGGGATCAGAAGATAACAACATCCCAGAAATTGAATCTTATAACTATGGACAAGCTGGTAAACCTCCAAAAGGTTTAAAAGAAAGTATTACTGATTAAAATAGAATCTTGTTAAAATGAGTGTAACATTTCCTGTAATTTTATCCTATTCTGTTAATGCTTTAGAATTAATTGCAGCTATTACAGCGTTTATTCATTACAAAAAATATATAAATTCCACAGAAAAGTATTTTTTGCCTTTTTTATGGTTTACTTTTTTTGTAGATGCAATTTTAGGTCCTGTAGTAGGTGATTTTTTAAACATGGATAATATCTGGATATTTTACGGATATACAGGTATAAGTTTTTTATTTTACTTCTATTGGTATCATAAAATTTTAAATAATGCCAAACAAAAAAAAATAACAATTATATTTAGTATTATTTTTTTTACTTTTTACGTTTACAACGGTAGAATTATAGAATTTCACGAACAAAGTTTTATTGTAGGTGCTTTTTTTATACTCATTTTAACAGGATTTCATTTATACCAATTGTCTAATGCAGACTATACTGTAAAGATTAAATATAAATTAAGTTTTTGGATCACCATAGCTTTAGTTTTGTTTAATATAGGAATGATTCCTTTCATACTATTATCAAAGCATTTTAACGTTAGGGTTTTTACTACAGCTTTTGCTTTAATTTTGTTTTTTCTTAACGTAATTTTATATGGTTGTTATACAATCGGGTTTATATGGACGAAAACGAAGTACAATCATTTTTAATTATCTCATCGGTAGTACTATTTATTGTAGTTATTACCATGATATCTCTTTTTGCGCTTTTTAGAAAAAGAAGAAATGATTTTATCTTGGAACAAAAATATGCACAACAGCATTTTGAACAAGAAATATCTAAAGCGCAAATAGAAATTAGGGAAGAAACCTTTAGGAATATTAGTTGGGAACTCCATGATAACATTGGGCAGTTGCTTACACTCGCTAAAATACAACTGCAGAACAACTCGCATGTAGATGATGTAAAAGCAACGCTCAATAAAAGCCTTAAAGAATTAAGAGTATTGTCTAAGCTCATAAATCCTGATGCACTTCAAAAAATGACTTTAGAAGAGGCTGTTAAAGGGGAGATAGATCGCTTTAATAGGCTAAATTATATAGAATCTGTACTTACTGTAAAAGGAGATCCAAAACAAATTGATTGTAAAATAGAAGTTGTTTTTTTTAGGATTTTACAAGAATTTTTCTCCAATACAATTAAGCATGCTAAAGCAACCAAATTGGATGTTACTTTAGATTATGGAATAGATAAACTTACAATACAAGCTGTAGATAATGGGCTAGGATTTGATATTGAAAAAGAAAATAATTCGGGTATTGGTTTAGATAATATAAAAAGTAGAGCTAAATTAGTCAATGCAGAAGCTACAATTTTTTCTAAACTAAATGAAGGCACAAAGTTAACTATAGTTTATGCGCTTTAGTTTCTTAAATCATGTAAATTCTTTTTATGCGATAATCGAGATTAAAATGTGCTAAACTATCCCGCGGGCTTACCCCGAAGTAGTTTACTATTAAAATACAGACATAAGCAGATGAAAACACATAATATAGTAGTTGTAGAAGATCATGTTTTACTATCTCAAGCCATAGCAAGTCTTGTTAATTCTTTTAATGATTTTGAAGTTTTATATACCTGTAAAAATGGAAAAGAGCTTTTAACAAAACTAAAAACACCAAGAAATATTCCAGATATAGTGCTAATGGATGTTAATATGCCTATTTTAAATGGGATTGAAGCTACAGAGATTTTAAGGAACGAATACCCTCAAATTAAAGTTATAGCATTATCTGTGGAAGAAAACGAAGCTACAATTATAAAAATGCTAAAAGCAGGAGCTAAGGGATATTTGTTAAAAGATGTAGAAAAAGATATTCTAGAGTTAGCTTTAACAGAAACTATAAAACATGGGTATTATCATACTAGAGACGTTTCTAGTATTTTAATTAATTCTTTAAACGAAGATGAGTCTGGCAAGGTAAGGTTAAAAGAAAGAGAAATAGAGTTTATAAAACATACCTGTTCTGAAATGACTTATAAAGAAATAGCAGAAAAAATGTTTTTAAGTCCCAAAACTATTGATGGTTATCGCGATGCGCTTTTTCAAAAATTAGATGTTAAAAATAGAATTGGTTTGGTATTATATGCTATTAAAAATGGTATTTATAAAATATAATGTTATCCACATTACTCTTTAATTCCCAGAAATACTAACACTATTTTAATAAAAAACTAAGATTTTGCTTTATAACCTGAGCTCGATTTAAGAATCATAGATGACATAACACACTTGTTTAAATTGAAAGACCTAATAGAGAGGTTTTTGTATTAAAAAAAATAGTGTTCTTAGGTCGAACTTAGGTTTATACATTGTGAAGCAAAGCCTTAGTTTTTGTGTTATACCAGTTATATTTTGAATTTACTGTAAAAGAAAATAATGATTTTTTTCTTTGTATGAATTAGAAAA
>CANMLX010000020.1 GCA_947498845.1 uncultured Flavobacteriaceae bacterium
AAAATACACCTTAAAGCTAGTAAGAATAAGTAACAATAGCAATGACTTTAATCCTATTGCATAATTCAGGTTTAAATTTAAAAACGTATGAGTGGGCTAATTTTGCAGGTTGGATAGGGATTCTTTAATTATTATTAAAATAGTCTTGTAACATCTTCATTTTATTAAAATTTAAGAATTGAGCGGTAGTTGTTAGTTGAGTGTTTTGTATTCTCAAAAAGCACAATTCGTAGGAAGCGGCTCAAGCGTAGACAATGTAGATGCAAAGTCATCTTCTAGAGTAGTTAAAATAAAACCTTCAGAAATATTCCCTTTCATAGCACTTGTACTATAGCCAGTATTATTCATGTGTCCTCTAATAATAACCGTGTCTGTAGCACTTATGTTTACTCCGCCACCAGATCTGGTAAATGGCTGTTCGGTAACATGGCTATGTCCTAATACTCTTCTGTAAACCAAAGTACTTCCATCTTCACTAATCACTTCCCACCAATCGGCATATTGCTCACAACCCGTATCAGGGCTAGATAGAGTAACACTAAATTGGTAGTTATTTTCATTACCCAATATCGTAACTTTTTTAACAGAAAGGTTAGAATTAGTTTCTATCATTTCAGATGCGTCATTTGAATTGTTGTCGTCTTGACCACTACAACTAATAAAAAACAGTATTAAAAATAAGCTTAGTAGTGATTTCATGATTTGAATTTTCATTAAAGTTATTACTTTTTTTAAGTTTAGAGTGTAACTTTTATCACAATAATGAGGAGACATAATAATCCTGTAGGATGTTTTATGTTTTTGAAGGTGGTGTACCATTATTAACTTCTGCTTCCAACCACCAAGTAGAAAAAACTGCTTGTTCCTTATAAATTTTCCGATTATTAAATTCATCAATACTGTTTTTGGACTGTTCAAGAAACTGTTCAAATTCAGCATCTTCTTTTGTTTTTTCAGGCTCATTTTTCCCTTTACAACCGAAGAAATTTAGAATAGAAGTTAAAAGCATTATGGTTAAAATATTTTTGCTCATTGATAGGCTTAACATGTGGCTAACGTTTAGCTATGCTGAGTGGGGATTGAAAGCACTAACCTCTCGTCTCACAAATAGCCACGCCTTGATTTAAAATTATTAATTGTGGCGGACTTTCCAATCTCCACGAATATATCCTGACCGATAAAACCCCATTCATTCATAGGTTTTATTGTGTGCCGTTATTGGATTATTTAGTAATACTAAATTCGACTTTTATGATTTCTATTTCAGAATCAATATTCTGGCATTCAGATGATTTACAAACTCTAATTTCTACATAATCTTTTCCCACATAGTTTTCTACTGCCAGATATTTGAAAAGAACCTTATCATACAAACCTAAACCTGTAACTTCGAATTCTATTTCGCTTTTTCTAAAATGATTTGCTTGAACAATAATAATAGCGTCAGTCACTCCATTAGGGCGATCAAACGTTTTCTGTAGTCCTAAATCAAGAATATATTCTTCGTCATTTTTGGCATTTATTCGTAGTACGTCATTTCTTTCAATTTCTTGATCAGAGCAACAAGTAACAAGTAAAGCGATGAGTATGGCTAATACGGGTCTGAATACTTGATTAAATTTTCATAGCTTTTATTTTTTATAACATACATCTAAACTATCCCAAATGACTCACAACAA
Organism: uncultured Flavobacteriaceae bacterium; assembly: GCA_947498845.1. GTDB lineage: Bacteria > Bacteroidota > Bacteroidia > Flavobacteriales > Flavobacteriaceae > Jejuia. The sequence goes on from CANMLX010000020.1 coordinate 1,680, forward strand.
TGGAATATATGTACTGCTACATATATCCATTATAATTTTCACAAATCTAGGTGATTTCTAATTGATTTAAAATTATTTAACGCACCTTGGACGTAAATTTCAATTGTTTTTTGTGTTACTACGCCCTAAAAGGCTCTATATTATTTTTTGTTAGTCAAAAATTTCCTGTACTCGACTGTATCGAGCGTTTTCAAAGTAACTAAATAACAAGGTCTTATACTATCCCCTTTCAGCAAATTAATCAAGCAATTTCGCTAAAATAACTTACAGATACCGCTAAAATACTAACATCTAAAAAGTAATATTATCAAAATAGAGCAAGATTAAGATTTTACTAAAACCACCCTACAATTTTCCTATAAAAAAATTATTTGTATTCCAATTTTGAGAAATTGATAATAATTATATTTCAAGACTAAATTCTTATAAAAAGGTGTTAAAAATTACGTATAAATACTTAGTTTTGTGTATAAATACGTAATTATGAAACATATTATTGTTGTTGGAAACGGCATGGTTGGTTATAAATTTTGTGAAAAATTTATAGCTCAGTCTAACAATGAAGACTTTAAAATAACAGTGTTTGGAGAAGAACCAAGACCCGCTTATGATAGAGTTCATTTAAGTGAGTTTTTTGAAAACCAAAATGCTAAAGCCTTAGAAATGGCACCAGCAGAATGGTATGTAGACAATGGTATAACACTAATTACGGGTGAGCGTGTTGCAGATATTAACCGCACAGATAAAAAAATAACCACAGCTAAAGATCGTGAGTTTTCTTATGATTATTTAGTGATGGCTACAGGATCATCTCCTTTTGTCCCTCCAATTAAAGGGGTTGAAAAAGAAGGTGTTTTTGTATATAGAACCATCGAAGACCTGGAAGGGATGCTCGCTTATGCCGCAAAACTTAATAAAGAAAAACCAAATGCACGAGCAGCCGTTTTAGGTGGAGGTTTATTAGGTCTGGAAGCAGGAAAAGCTGTTTTAGATATGGGCTTAGAACCACATATTGTAGAGTTCGCCCCTAAGTTAATGCCAAGGCAATTAGATTCTAGAAGTTCACAGGTATTAAAGCTAAAATTAGAATCCATAGGGTTAAATATACATTTAAGCAAAGCTACTAATCAAATTTTAGGTGATAAGTTTATTACAGGAATGGAATTTGGTGAAGATGATGTTTTAGATGTAGATATGCTTATTATATCTGCTGGCATTCGTCCAAGAGATGAACTAGCAAAAGCGTGCGGATTAGAAGTTGGTGTAAGAGGAGGTATAGTTGTAGACAACACCATGAAAACATCAGATGATAGTATTTATGCCATTGGAGAGATTGCTCTATATAACCAAATGATATATGGTTTGGTAGCACCAGGGTATGACATGGCCGAGGTTGCTGTTAAACAAATTACAGGCAATATTGATGATACTATGGTAGACACTATTGATATGTCTACTAAGTTAAAATTAATTGGTGTAGATGTGGCTAGTTTTGGTGAGCCGTTTATGCCAGCATCAAAAGGACATTCCATTATTTTTGAGAATAAAACAGAATATTTATATAAGAGAATTAACGTAAGTTTAGATGGTAAATCATTACTTGGAGGGATCTTAGTAGGTGATGCTTCAGATTATAACATGCTACACCAAATGTATTTAAATGGTATGGCAATTCCTGAAAATGCAGCACAACTTATTTTGCCAGCAAGCGATGGAGCTTCAGCATTTGGAGACGTTACAGATTTACCAGATGAAGCGCAGGTGTGCTCTTGTGAAAGCGTTACAAAAGGACAAATATGTTCAGCTATTGAAAACGGAGAAGCTACAGATGTAGCAGGAGTTGTTGCTTGTACTAAAGCAGGAACAGGTTGTGGAGGTTGTAAACCAATGGTAGCAGATTTAACCAATGCCACACTTAAATCTTTAGGAATCACAGTTAAAGAAGGCGTTTGTGAGCATTTTGATTTGAGTAGACAAGACTTATATAAAATTATCCAAGTAAAAGGCTATACAACGTTTAATGAAGTATTAGATAATCATGGAAACGGAGGACATGGCTGCGAGTTATGTAAACCATTAGTGGCTTCTTTAATGGCAAGTATTAATGCAGATACAGCCAATAAAGAGTATACCATTCAAGATTCTAATGATAGATTCTTGGCAAACATACAACGTAATGGAACCTATTCTGTGGTGCCTCGTGTTCCGGGAGGAGAAATTACGCCAGAGAAATTAATAGCACTTGGCGAAATTGCAAAGAAGTACGATCTATATACTAAAATTACTGGAGGTGTTCGTATCGATTTATTCGGAGCAACTTTAAATCAGTTACCATTAATATGGAAAGAATTAATTAGCCATGGTTTTGAAAGTGGTCATGCTTATGGCAAATCGCTTCGTACAGTAAAGACTTGTGTAGGGTCTACATGGTGCCGTTACGGTATGGATGAAAGTGTGAGCTTTGGTATTGAACTTGAAAACCGTTACAGAGGTATTCGCGCACCGCACAAAATTAAAGGAGGCGTATCTGGATGTATTCGTGAATGTGCAGAAGCACGAGGTAAAGATTTTGGTTTAATTGCTGTTGAAGGTGGATGGAATCTTTATCTAGGAGGAAATGGTGGCGCAAACCCACGTCATGCAGAACTATTTGCAGAGCAAATAGATAACGAAACGGTGATTAAATATTTAGATCGTTACTTAATGTTCTACATGCGTACAGCAAAACCTTTACAACGTACTGCAGCATGGCAAGAAAGACTTGAAGGCGGATTAGATTATCTAAAAGAAGTGATTATAGAAGATACATTAGGTATTGCAGAAGATCTTGAAAAAGAAATGCAAACCTTGGTGAATAAGTTTGAGTGTGAATGGACACAAGCTATTAATAACCCAGAAATGATGAAACGTTTTAGTCATTTTGTGAATAGCGAAGACGAAGATGATAACTTGGTGTTTGTGCCTATGAGAGATCAAAAAATGCCAGAACCTTGGAATTAAAAAACAGCTTAAAAATTAAAAAAATATATGGAAGCAATTCTAGATACATATAAAACAACCAAATTAGAAGATGTAAAAATTTGGTTTAAAGCAGCATCTGTAAACGATTTTCCTATAGATGGAGGTGCTTGTGTAAAATATAAAGATAAACAAATAGCTGTTTTCAATTTTGAAAGATTAGGCAAATGGTATGCTTGCCAAAACGTTTGTCCTCATAAAATGGAAATGGTGTTATCACGTGGTATGATTGGTGATGATAAAGGCGCGCCTAAAGTGGCTTGCCCTTTGCATAAAAAGACTTTTTCTCTGGAGAATGGAGAAAATTTAAATGGCGATATAGATGCTATTGCAACCTATCCCGTAAAGATTGAAGAAGATAATGTATATATAGGGTTTGCTGAATAATTTTTTTAAATTCTAATTAGAAGAAATATACAGTGAATCTTTTTTAGAAAATAATTTTTAGGTGACCAAAAGTTAGTTGTAGAGATTGTTTTTACAATATCTATGTAAACTAAACTATGCCAAAGCATGCGGTATGACTTGCAAACAGAAGGATACACGGTTATTAAGTATTTAGACAAATTCCTGATTCGCTTATAAAGTACCGCAAAGGCTTTGGTTATTATTTCTAATACCAATTCATTTGGGAATTGGTATAAATACAGAAATTGAATAAGGAAATGTGTATATTGGCTTTTAGAATTAAAAAGTAACACATGAAACCTACACGATTTGAAACAGCCATTGCATTAATAGATAGAAAGAACTCTGAAGATATTAATAGCTACCAAGTTTCAGGCTTAGAGTATCCAAAGGAATTATTGTACTCACAACGTATGACGAGGACTTTATTACAGTTTAATCCTAATGCATCTAAAGCCCTTCAAATAGCAGCAAGAGCGCAACATGTTTGTAGATGGAAAATAGCGCGTGATGAGTATCCAATGGATAGAGTAGGCTATTTAAAATGGCGTGAAACACTTAAAAAAATGCATGCTGATATTACTGCAGATATTTTAAAGCAAGTAGGGTATGACGATCAGTTTACAGATCGCGTAAAGTTAATTGTACTTAAAAAGCAAATTAAAAAAAACGAAGAATCTCAAGCGCTAGAAGATACCATCTGTTTAGTGTTTTTGGATTATTACTTTGAAGAATTTGCAGCTAAGCATGATGATGATAAGGTTGTAGATATTTTAAAGAAAACGTGGGCTAAAATGTCAAGTCAAGGGCATCAAGCAGCTTTAAAGTTACCACTTTCAGAAAAAAGTTTAGCGTTAATACAGAAAGCTATTGCGTAAAATAAATTAGTAAGTATGACAAAAAACGGTAATTCATTAGACCAAAAAACGTTTGATAAGTTACGTCGTTTATACATTATAGCATTAAGTACCATAGCGCTATCTGTTATTATTAGTCAAATCCTAATCAGGACGCATTTAAAAAGACAAGAAAACGATTCAACAATAATTAATGTGGCTGGAAGACAGCGTATGTTGAGTCAGAAATTAACCAAAGAAGTGGTTTCACTTTCTACAGAAACCAATGTAAACCAAAAAATTCTTCTTAAAAACCAAATAAAAGGGACTTTAAAACTTTGGGAGTTATCACACTATTCTTTACAGAAAGGAAATGACAGTTTGGGCTTACCAAAAGAGAATAGTCCTAAAATCAATTCAAAATTTAAAATTTTGAATCCAGTTTTTGATACCATTATAAAGGCCACCCAATCCATTGTAAATAAAATAAACAAAGATTCTAGCTTAACTATAAAAGCCTATGCTAAAGCTGTTGAAAAGGTAAAAGCTAACGAAGGCGATTTTTTGATATTGATGGATGATATTGTTAACCAATACGATTTGGAGGCAGATGAAAAAGTATCCTGGTTACGTCAATTAGAAATGTGGCTAACAGTTTTAACATTACTTATTTTATTGGGAGAGTTTTTATTTATTTTTTGGCCAGCAGCCAGATCGGTAAAATCTATATTAACTAATTTATTAATTGCAGAGCGTCGCGCTAAAAAAATGGCTTATGATGCTGATGAGTTAAGCAAAGCCAAGGAGAAGTCAATTAGAGAATTACGAGCCCTAACCCGCGCAATGGATGAGACTTTGTTATTCGCACGTATCTCCTCAAGTGGCAGTGTGGTGCATATGGGAAATAAATTCTCAAGACTATTTAAGTTTTCAAAGTTCAATACATCAGCAATGTTTTGGAATGTGCTTTCTACAGAAGACAGTGACCGTTTGGTTATAGAAAGTATAATATCAAAGTATAAAAAAACAGGGTGGCAAGGTGAGGTAAAAGGAAAAACTAAAGATGGAGAAAATATTTGGTTAGAAATGGCAATAATTCCATACAATCCCACAAACGAAAGAGCGGAGTTACTCATTATAGCCTCAGAAATTACAAAACGAAAAATGGCTCAAATAGAAGTTGATAGACTTAAACAAAAAAGTTTTGAGGAGAAGATGAGCCAGCAAAAAATAATTTCAAGCAAGATTATAGAAAATCAGGAAAATGAACAGAATCGTATTGCTAAAGATGTTCATGATGGTATTGGACAAATGTTAACAGGTTTAAAGTTTAATCTTGAAAGTATAGATCCAAAAGATATAGAAAAATCGACTTCTAAAATAGAGTACCTTAAAGAGTTAACCGCAAATATTATTAAAGGTGTTAGAACGGCTACATTTAATTTAACACCACCAGAATTATCCGATCATGGAGTTGTTCCTGCACTAACCAAATTAACACAGGAATTGTCTAAATTAACAGGAAAGGATATTGTACTTTTTAATAAAACAGATTTTAATTTAAGGTTAGATTCATTAATAGAAATTAACATCTACAGAATAACACAAGAAGCCATAAACAATGCCATAAAATATGCCGAATCAACACATATTATAGTGTCGCTTTCTCATAGTAACGATATTTTAAGTATCGTTATAGATGATAATGGAAAAGGCTTTGACCCTGATAATATAAAAAATATAAAAACAGGAGAAGGAGGTATGGGAATGACGTTTATGAAAGAACGTATAAAGTACATAGACGGACGTTTCTTTTTAAATTCTGAAAAAGGAAAGGGCACCCGTGTTACTTTAAACATTCCATTGTAAAAAAATTAAAATCCTACCTTTCAATATTAAAAAATATGAGTAAAAAATTAATTAGTTCAGGCTCGATATTAGAAGAACAAATAGGTTATTCCAGAGCTGTGGTACAAGGCGATTGGGTATTTGTGTCTGGTACAACGGGTTATAATTATAAAACAATGACTATTAGTGATAATGTGGTTGAGCAAACAGAGCAATGTTTTTTAAATATAATAAACGCCTTAGAGCAAGCGAATGCAAGTTTAAATGATGTAGTACGTGTTACCTATATTTTGCCAAATGAAAATGAGTTTGAGCAATGTTGGCCCGTTTTAAATAAGTATTTAGGAGATGTAAGACCTGCAGCTACTATGATTTCAGCTGGGTTAGCTAACGATAAAATGAAAATAGAAATACAAGTAACTGCACTTAAAACCTGAGTCCGATTTAAGAATCATAGCTTCTAAGGATGACATAATACACTTATTTAATTAAATATTTAATAGAGCGGTCTTTGTGTTTAAAAAATAGTGTTCTTAGGTCGAACTTAGGTTTAAATCTAAATAAGTATATTTACTTAATTTCCTATTTTTGTATGAAATAATTATAAACTAATGGATATTATTAATGTTGTACTGGCTGATGATCATGTTTTAGTAAGAGATGGTATTAAAGCATTGTTAGAAGACCAATCGGGAGTAGTTGTTTTGGCTGAAGCTTCAAATGGAAAAGAAGCTTTAGACGTTGTTGGTAGTAATCAACCACATGTACTTATAGTAGATATTAGGATGCCAGAATTAAACGGTATCGAGGTTGTACGAGAAATTAATAAAACATATAAAAATATTAGGACTTTGGTTTTGTCTATGCATGATTCCGAAGAGTATGTTTTACAAGCAATTCAAGCAGGTGCCGATGGCTATTTACTTAAAGGCGCTAGTAAAAAAGAGTTCTTAAAAGCGCTTAATAAGGTGGCCTCCGGAGGAAAATATTTTACGGGAGATGTGTCTGCTATAATCATGAATAATTTCGTGAACGGTAATACAGCAACTATCGCAACAGCTAAGAAAAATCCTGTTGATTTGCCTTTTAAACTCACAAAGCGTGAGAGGCAAATATTGGATTTGGTGCTACAATTAAAAAATAATAAAGATATCGCAGAAGAACTGCAAATAAGTAAACGCACGGCCGAAGTACATCGCTTTAATTTGATGAAAAAACTTGAAGTTAAAAATTTAATGGAGCTAAGTAATAAGGCTAAAGAATATGGTTTATCTAATTAATTTGTATTAAACTAATCCTAATCCTAATCCTAATCCTAGTCAAAATAGTTCCAAAAGTTAATTTTAGTTCTTTTTCCATCTGTAACATCGTTTAGTTCAATAGCTTTGTTTTTCATTTCAACTCTCATTTCAGAAATTTTTTCTGAATATTCGGGGAAGTCAGCTAAGTTAAATGTTTCCCAAGGATCTTTTTTTAGGTTAAAAAGTTGTGTAACTCTTGATCCCAGTAGCATTTCTTCCTTCATTAAATAATCTTTAGTAGGCGCTCTCACGTACTCAATAAGTTTGTAATCTCCTTTACGATAAGCTCTTTGATGTTGGCGGTAAGCATGGTATGAATACTCTCTTATGTGTTCGGTTTTACCTTTTATAACAGGCAAAAGGCTTTTTCCTTGAACGGTTTCTGGTTTTTCAATTTCTACCAGATCACATATTGTAGGCATAATATCATGAATATAGCTTAAGGCATCAATACGTCTTCCGTAGTTATTACTGTCTACTATTCCTCCAGAAATAATTAAAGGGACATGTATACCATCTTCGTCATAAATATTTTGCTTTCCTAATAACCCATGATTTCCAACGGCTAAACCACTATCACCAGCCATTACAATAAGGGTATTTTTATAGTTGCCATTTTCTTTTAAAGATGCGATTACTCTACCTATTTGAGCATCTAAATGCGTGATTATTGCATAATAATCAGAAAGGTGTTCTTTAGCAATGGTAGTAGTTCTGGGCCATTCGGCAAGTTTTTCATCACGTAAAAAAATATGCCCATTATGAAAAGGATGTTGTGACATGTACGACGGTGGTAATTCTATTTTATCCACTGGATACTTGCGCTTATATTGTTTTGGTGCTTGACGAGGATCGTGAGGTGCTGGGAAAGCTAAATACATAAAGAAAGGTTTTTCTTTTTTGTAAGTAGTTATAAACGATATAGCTTCGTTTGCTAATACTTCAGATGCATGAGGCCCTATTTTTTCTGTCCCAGTGGGCCCTTTTTTATCACTTTTTAACAAAGGGCGTTTTTTAATAGCTCCTTTTTTATCGTACTCTAATAAATAACAGTCCTCTTTTTTATAATTTCCGTCTGTTTTCCAATCACTGTAAGGCATTCTAAATTGATCGGTCAAATAAGCTGGTGTTCCTGAGACTTTAGCCCCGTGATTAAATGATCTTGCCAATGATTTTAGGTCTTGATGCCACTTTCCAACATGATAAGCATAGTATCCCGCATTCATAAAAGCTTGTCCCATTGTAGTATGATGTTCTGGAATGGTATGCCCTTGGCCGCTTAAATTAAATAAGTTGCGTCCAGTTAATAGCATTGCTCTACTGGGAATACAAGTGGCTCCAGTAAATGCCCCCATTAAATACGTTTTAGTGAAAACAATACCGTTTTCTGCCAATTGATCAAGGTGAGGCGTTTTAACAGATTGTCCGCCTAAAGCATGCACACCAGAAAATCTATGATCGTCGGTATATATAACGATTACATTAGGTTTGCTATTTTGCGCATGGAGTTTAAATAGGATGACTATGAGGTATATATAAACTAGGGTTATTTTTTTCATTTTAAAGTGAAAGCTATTTAATTATTATAATACTGGAATAAAAACGCTATAAGAGGGTCTGTTGTTTACTTAATATATTTTAATCGCTTTTTTCTTTGCTTTATCGGTGAGTTTAATATTTTTTATTGAGTTCACCGAATGTTTATTAATACTTATGTCATCGTTTTTTTCGCCTTGTATTTCTATTAGATATTTTGTTTTTCCAGATGGTTTTACTTTGTTTAAAGAAAGTTTTTTACTGTTTTTTATAAGTATTCCCGATTCTGCTTCAGGGGTTATATCAAAATTTATATCTGTAAAATTGCTGTCAATAACATCATCCATTACAATAGCATTACGGTTATCATGGTTACGTAATTTCATAGTTACGTTATTAATGTTTAGCCCTTTTACATGTCTTAAATACATACCATAAGATGGTAAAACTCCAAAAAACAATTGCTCTGGATATCTAGCTTCATCTTCTTTAATAACGCGATTTTTAACATCTAAATCTCCAAAACCTGTATAGGAAAAGTGTATGTTTTCTAAGGTAACATTCTCAATATAATGGTTTGGTAGGCCAGTAAACATTATACCTTCAGTAGGAGGGTCTATTCTCCCTGTAAGTCTAGCCTCAATGTTTCTAAAAATAATATTTCTAATTTTACCTACGGGTCTTCCTTCTGGTTTAGCATCGGCTTTATAAACTTGTTTTATTGATTTATCGTAGGTCCTACCTCGATTACCTAAACGCAAAAATATAGGACCACCACAATTGTACATTTTTATATTTGAAATTTCTACATTTTCTATAATGGCACCATCTACAGATAGAATTTTAATAGCCCCATGTCTACTATCAAAAAACTGGCAATTAGTTACTTTTATATTTCTAAATCCAGTTTTTGAGGCCGTACCAAATTTTAAAGAAGCCCAATAACTGCTTACGGTACAATTGGATATATCGAAATTTTCGCAGATTTTGTCCACACTACTTTTTAAACAAATGGCATCATCTTCTACCTGTAAATTACAATCTTTTATAGTAACATTAGAACATCCATCAAAGTTCATCCCATCATTATTTCTATTTTCTTTATTGTATACAGAAGTATGATGAATGTTTATAAATTCACATTCTTTAAAGTAAGCACACCAAGATCCTGAGTTTTTAATAATGGCATTGTCAAACTCAATGTTTTTACAATTTTCAATCCTAAAAAGTTTAGGGCGTTCATGGCTATGTTTAAACATATACCCTTTTCCATTAATTTCACTTCTGGGGTGCCCTATAATTTTTATATTTTCCTGTTTGTATGCATAAAATAGGGATTTTGAAAAATGAGGTTCTTCTGTACCTAAAGGAATTTCTGCATAGTCTTCTAAAGAAGAACTTCCAAATAATTCTGTGTTGGCCTCCATTTTTATAGTGACATTACTTTTTAAGAATAAAGTTCCAGTCACGTAAACACCTTTAGGAATAATAACAGTTCCGCCTTTTTTAGAGCAATCATCAATGGCTGCTTGAATAGCTTTTGTGCTAAGTTCTGTGTGAGATTTTTTAGCGCCATAATCTAAAATGTTGTAGGTTTGAGCAAGTATGTGGTTGGTACCCATTATTAATAGTACCATTATTAGTTTACTTATAATTGATGTTTTATTTTTTTTCATGTAAAAAATTAAATCCTTTGTTTTCAACAAAAGTATATGATAAATTCATTGTTAACTTAAAGAGATGTTCTTTTTTGTATACTATATGTTTTTAGTTGGAAACATTTAGAATTTTTAACACTGTATAATTCTAGGATTAAAGAGAAATTGAGAGATTAATTATATTGTTAAGTATTTTATTTTCAGTCTATTGTGTTGGTTGTGAGATGTAGTGTGTTAAATTTACTGCCTTAGAATGCAAAAAACAGTTATTAGTGATTCTTAAATCATCTAAAAATAGCATAAAAGACAAAATGTTGTGAGTTTTTGTTGTTGTTAGTTATGCTTAAATTTAAGAATTAGCGCTATATTGGAATACTTTTTGATTGCATTTATTTAAAATTTTTACAATGAAAAAAATAGGCTTCATGATTTTATTACTAGCTGTAGTTACATCCTGTGCTCCAATTTATGTAAGCTATGATTATGATAAGACAGTTGATTTCTCTAAATATAAAACGTATAAATATTTTGGAGATATGGAAACAGGATTAAGTGAGTTAGACACTAGACGTCTTCTTAATGCTTTGGATGCTAAAATGCAGGCAAATGGGTTTACTATAGGAGATAATCCCGATTTTTTAATAGATATAAAAAGTGAGGTGTTTCAAAATGTTCAGCAACAAACTGTAGGCGTTGGTGTTGGTGGTGGTGGAAGAAATGTAGGCGGAGGCATATCCATAGGGTTACCTATTGGACAAACTAATATGAGCAGACAAATTAGTATTGATTTTGTTTCCGAAAAAAGTAAAGGTTTGTTTTGGCAAGCCGTAAGCGAATCTGGTTTTAACCCTAATGCCACTCCCGAAAAAAGAGAAGAACGTTTAATCGCTATTGTTGAGAAGGTGTTTAGAAAATATCCGCCTAAAAGAAAGTAAAGTTTTTAAATGGTTAGAATTATAAATAGATAGAATATAAGAATGGGTGTGAAATTGTTGAATTTAATGTTATTTAGTTTAATTTTTATTCAAAAGTCTACGCCACTAAATTCAATAGATGTTTTTTCAAATAGAAATTATATTATAGGGACTTGGGAGTTTGAATTCAATAGAAATAGTGATTTTTTATATTTTCAAAGAAAAGTTAATATTCTAAAAAAAACGACTAGACGTGAAATGAAAATATCTAATAATGGAGAGTTAACTTTTAGCTATCCTAGAAGTCAAAGAAGATGCGGTAATGATCATAGAACGTATAATTTAAAGACTAGATGGACTTTAGCTGAAAATGGTCAAATTTTGAAAACTACTATACCTATTAATGGTGAATATAAAAAATTTAGAATAATAGAATTAACTTCATATAAAATGATTCTTTCTCCGATAGATTAGTATTAAATTAATTCTTAACCAGTTTTTTACTAGCAATTAAACTATTGGTATTGTAGAAATTAACCGTATAAATACCGAGGCTTAAATCGCTAATATTTATTTCCTGATTATTGTAATTATAGCGTTGTAATGTTTTAATTTTTTTGCCATCTAATCCCGTTATTTCAACCTTTAAATTAAAAGGGGCATCACTCTCAATTTTAAAATTAACGATATCCTTTGCAGGGTTAGGGTATAAAGCAATAGCGTAACGATTGATTTTACTCTCTATAGTCTCTACACCTAAAGTGCTATAATTAATGGTCCAGGTAATGGTATAAGTATGTGAATTCTCATGATTATCTACTTTTAGTAACGTATTATTATCTGTAACAACAACACTTAAGGTATTGGAGCCTTCAACTAATTCAGACTCTAATAAGGATACACTATCTGTATTAGTAGCATAACTATTGGTATTGAGCATCCAAGTACTTTCTAGGCTATTAGGTATGGGTTTAATAAGACTTAATTCAAAACTCAAAGGAAATCCAGTTGGATTGTTTATTGTAGTGTTGTTTGGGATATAGTTATCTATAGGCGAAACCAAGTCATGTATTTTTTCAATCATCCCCTCTTTACAAACTGAGCAAAACGGCTTATCTATGGAACGCATCTTACAATTTTGATGAGGTCTATACCAAGGTTTAGAATTACCATTACTATCGGTATGTTGATAAATGCCAACATTATTAATATTTATCCAATTTTTCCATTTAACTTTATTTGGATCCGTTTCTTGAGTCATATTAATTGCTTCGACAGCAAGGGCTTCATCAATAGGAAAATATTCATCCTTTAAATTGAATAATGAGTGACTAAGTTCGTGCAATGCTACATCTACAAACCAAAAACCATTATAGGTTACTGGAAATAAACCACCACTGCCTCCAAAATCACTTGTGTTGGAAATAATTAGAGCCACATCATAATTAGGAAAATTATTAGCTAACACATTAGTGATTTTTGCTTCACTATTATTAGTGTTATTTCCATCTGTTTCGTAAAATAAAAGTCTATGAAATCCAAAAGAATCATAAGTAATATTAAAATAAGTATCAACAAATATTGGTGTTACTCCAGATTCATCAGTATCTGTTGCAGTAGCAGGATGATCAACACCACTTTCATTAGATAGAACTTTTATTGCATATACATTAAAATAGTTGGCATATTCAGAAAAAGGAGATCGATTAAACATACCATTTGAGAAATTGGTAGCATCAATTATAAATTGATCTAATTCGCTTTCCTGATAGCCATCTCCCAAAATAACAATATTGATTAGTTTGTCTGTGCTTCCAGTATCTTTTATAGCTTCTACATCAAAAACCTGAGCAGAACTTAGCTTAAAAAAAATAAGAGCTATTAAAACAGATAAAGCTTTCATGGCGAAATTTTAGTTTTTAAAAGCGGAGGGATATTGGGGTTTAATGAATCTATTTCACTAATACTAATATACGATGTTTCTGGCAATAATTTTAATCTCAAAGAAAAAGAGGCTTTTTTTAACTCTAAGCGTTTGCTATGAAACATTTTGTTATCGTCCAAATACTCTACTGTTTTTAGTAGTGGGTTTTTTATGATTTTGGTTTCTAGAATTTTTCCAGCTGTTGTTACTTGATTACATTTTAAATCGCCTTGCAATTTGTTTTGTGAAGTGTTAAGCGATGCTTTAAAACTACCATCTTTAATAATTTTATTAGTTAATGTTACTTTTTTGTTTTGATTCTCAAGGAACTCAATAGTGTAATTTAAAAAAATAATTTTAGGTGTTCTTTTTAGGGAATTATCTGTGTTTACTAAAACTTCTTTTTGTGTTTTGCATGAAAAAAAGAAAAGCAGCAGAATGATCAAAAGAGATTTAATTATAAACAGTACGATTATGTTGTTTGATAAGGCTTTTCTCAATTTTATTTAATAATGCTATTATAAAAGCAAAGTTATCAAATAAATAATCAGTAATCTTATAAAAACAAAAACCAGAGAAGCTAACTTCTCTGGTTTTTAATATCAAGCTATTTGGGTATTACTACTTATAACGCTTCACTAAAACTCTGGTTCTAGTCTCATAGTTATTAATTATAGTTTTTAAATAATAGAAACCACATCTTAAATCTGATATATCCAAAGGAATTTTAGATTTTCCTTTACTAATTAGATGTTCAGATGATTTTACTAATTGCCCTCTGGCATCAAATAGTTTTAATTTAACAGTTGTTTCAACATTACTATTAAATACCACATTTGTATTATCAACAAAAGGATTAGGCGATACTTTAAATCTAACTCTTGGGCGGATATCGTTAGCGTTGCAAGTTCCTAAATACGCCCCTCTTGCCAATAAAAATGGTACAGCTCTTTTGTTAACACAAATAGTACGCCCTCTATGGCAAAGTTGTACTTTGTTATCTGCTCTACCACAAGTAACATCGATTACTGTTACTGTTACAGAGGCTTCTTTAGAACAGCCATTAGCATCGGTCACCGTTACTGTATACGTCGTTGTTTCGTTTGGACGAACCTCAAGAGTTTTGGTAGTATCACTTGTGCTCCATTCGTAAGTATAAGGCGCAATACCTCCAACAACATCGGTGACTGATATTGTGGTACAAGCTTGTGATTCATAACCAAAGAATACTGTGGCATCTTCTGTAGTTGATATGTCTAATTCTGGTGCGTCTACTATGGTAAATACTTCAGAAATCGAAGTTCCTATGGCATCGGTGATTGTCATAGTATAGGTGCCTTGATTTAAGTTTTCAATCGTACCAGAAACTATAGTTTCATCGTTTAATACATACGTGTAAGGTGCGATACCTCCAGAAACCGATATCTCTGCGATACCATTTGATGCTCCAAAACAAGCAATATCTGTAATGGTTAATGCTTCTAATGTAAGCGGCTTTAATTGTAATCTAGCGGATACAGGGAAGTGATCGGATGTTGTTCTGGTATAAGTACTGTTGTAAAATTCGTAATGTACACGTTCGGATTGCGAGAGATAATTATCATTTAACTCATTAGACAATGCAATATGATCAATCATATTTTCTCTAGACACAAACGATCTAAATCCAGCAGCACTCAATGCACCAGTTACTATATTATAATTGGTGGTATCCATAACATAATCGTCATAGGTAGAGACTGTAGTAGTCACATCAGCAACAGTTTCATCTACATCATCATTATAATCACCTAATAATATAATATTAGCAGCTGGATATTGTGTGTCTAAGCTATCTTTTAAAACTTCAACATCATACTTTCTCATGTCGTAACGACTTTGAGGATCATTACTACTGTTTGCTCTAGCGTGTAATGCTACAAAATTATAGGCTTCGGTAGCGCCGTCAATTTTTACATCTGCAGTCATTAAAAATGGTAAACGACCACTGGCATAAAAACGATCGGTAGTACTTGGGTAATTTGCCAAAGCACTAGCATCACCGCCATTGTATAATGGATGAATAGATTCTAGTAATACTTTTGTGTTTTTAACTTTTACAGTTGTTGTGTCATAAATAAAGCCTACTTTTTGTTTTACCCCAGGATCATTTGGTCTTGATACTGCTGGAGATAATATGTAATTATATCCAGGAAGCTCGCTTATTAATTCTGCAAATAAAGCATCATCAGATATTTCTTGAACAGCTATAATATCCGCATTTAACGAATCTATTACCATTTTTACACTTTCTTTTTGAATGGTATCAGACATGGGATTTCCTGCTGCAGGTGAATTACTTTCGTCACCAAACCACTCAATATTCCAAGTGACTATATCTAACGTTTTTTCTTTTGAAATCACCACAGGAGGCGTAGGTGGCATATATATATCGGCGCAAGACAAGTCACTAGCGCTTCTTGGTAATAATTGGTATACGTCACGAAATCGTCCAACAATACCCGTAATTTCGGTACAAGTTTCGGGTTGCCCTAAACCAACAATGGCTTCGACATTGTTGTCAATTCTTAATTCACCCGAACCACTAGCATCTGTTAAAACGTAATTTGCGTTTCCAAACAAAATATCACCTGGTTGCGGGAAGTTAGGGTTTACAATTGTTACTAATTCTCCTGGATGATTTGCTAAGTCACTTAAAGTAATCGTTAATGGCGTGATGGGTTGATTAGGCAATCCGTTATTTTCAACTTCGGTAACAGGGCTTATTTGCACCTGATCGTTAAAGGCACTTCGTGTTCCAGTAACTGTAATGGAATCGCCTATTTTAAAAACCCCATCACCATGTACTAATTCATCAAAAATAGCAATACCTCCAGTAGCATCTTGTAAATAAGCAGATCCCGAAAACTCATCGGCTACAGTAAGTACCCCAGTAATTTTAACGACTTGACCTAAGGTGTCTTCGGCTCTGGCTTCTGCAATAGGTATTAATTCTAATGGTTCGCTCACACTGCCACCACCATAAGTACCTATAGGGAATGTTGTATTTGTTGTGGTGCCATCTAAAGCGTTAGGGCCACTAAAAGACCAGTTTGTGATTACGAAAGTTTCACCATCAGGCCCAGTGCCATTAGTTCTGTAAGCCCAACCATCAAGATATTCCCAAGCTTCACCAGAACCATCTGTATTAATATCTCCAAAAACGTCTAATACCTCGCCTTCGTAGAATAATTCGATAGCATCATCACCGTTAATTCCGGCTGCGCTGGATGTAAAGTTGGGTGCAAATCCAAAATAACTTGTAAACCCTGTACTTTCTGAAGCCACATAAATAAAGTCTCCTGCATTTGCAGAACCTGCGAATGTAAATTCTTGTCCGTCTGTTCCGCCGCCATTATTAGCAACACCAAAACCATAAAGGCTTAAATCTGTAATGTTTTGGGTTGCATAAAATTCGATAGCTTTTGGTACACCGCCAGATAAAGGACCATCTACAACACCTGTGATAATTAAATCAGGGCCATAAGCACCTAACGGAAATGGGGTAGCAGCCGTAGCATTATCAGAGGCATCATCCAAAGCATTAGGCCCACTAAATGTCCAGTTATCAATCATAAAAGTTGATCCGTCAGGTCCCGTATTGTCTTTTCTAGAAGCCCAACCATCAAGGTATTCCCAAGGTTGTCCAGAGCCATCAGTGTTGATGTCACCAAAAACATCTACCACATTAGTATTGAAAAATAATTCTATGGCATCATCGCCGTTAATTGCCGCAGAGCCAGTAGTAAAATCTGGTGCAAATCCAAAGAAATTAGTGAATCCCGTTTCTTCTGAAGCGATATAGATAAAATCACCAGCAGAAGCCGCACCTGATAACGTAAATTCTTCACCATCTGTTCCACCTCCGTTATTAGCCGAGCCTATACCATAAGCGCTTAGGTCGGCAATATCATTTACAGCATATAGTTCTATAGCTTTAGGCACACCACCAGAAAGAGGGCCATCTACTACTCCAGTTATTATTAAATCTGAAGGTGTCGCGGGCGTATCTTCTAAAGTTGTTATATTTTCTGTATTACTTGCTGTAGATATATTTCCAGCAGCGTCTGTCGCTACTACAGAAAATGCGTAAGCTGTGTTTGGTGTTAAGCCAGTAACAGTAGTTGAAGTTCCTGTTGAAGAAGCAATTAATGTTGTACCATCAAAAATTTGGTATGCTGTTACGCCTACATTATCTGTTGCAGCTGTCCAAGATACATCTACAGTAGTTGCTGTAATGTTTGAAGCTACTAAATTTGTTGGTGCAGTAGGCGCTTCGGTATCTGGTGTAGAACTACCACCGTAAGTTCCTATTGGGAATGGTGCTGTAGCAGTAGTATTTGATGTTTCACCATCCAAAGCATTTGGTCCGCTAAACGTCCAATTAGTTATTGTAAATGTTGTTCCATCTGGTCCTGTAGTATTTATTCTGTATGCCCAACCATCAAGGTATTCCCAAGGTTGTCCAGAACCATCGGTATTAATATCTCCAAAAACGTCAATAACAACGCCCGATTTAAATAATTCTATAGCATCATCACCATTGATATTGGCTGCACTACTTGTGTAGTTGGGAGCAAAACCAAAAAAACTTAAAAATTCTGTACTTTCTGAAGCTATATAAATAAAATCTCCAGCAGAAGCAGATTCTGCTGGAAGTGTAAATTCCTCACCATCTGTTCCACCACCATTGTTAGCAGATCCAATACTGTAAATACTTAAATCTGCTATGTTTTCTGTAGCATAAAGTTCAATGCCTTTTGGAGTTCCGCCAGGTAAAGGCCCATCGAAAACACCTGTAATAATAACTTGCGAATACGTTATGAGGGAAAATAGAAGTGCAAATGCTGTGAAAAGTAGTTGCTTCTTTTTAAAATAAATGTGTTTCATCATTATTTAGATTTGAATTAATTGTCACTAAAATTAAGTGCCTTGTTTTAATAGAATCTATAGGGATAATTAATAAAACATTAGGTTTTTCCTTGAATAAAGCCTTAAAATTTAAAGGTTTATTAACCTAAGTATTGCTTTTTATTTGAAAACTGAAAATTCCAGAAAATATACGCTCTAATTTCATCATAAAATTCTATAACATAGCGTCTGAATGCTTTTTAAATGTACGAATAATCTTCTTTTGTTAAATGTTTTTTGATGAAAATTTTTGAAGTAGATATTCGGCAGCTGCAAAAGCGGTCGTTTTATTTGTTTCAACACGTTTAAGTTGTTCTTGAAAAGCCTCTTTAATTTCGGAGTGATTAAAGAAATTAGATTTTAAATGATGCTCTATAGTTTGCACGAGCCAAAATTTATTTTGTGCTTTTCGTTTTGATAGGAAATGATTGTTTTTTGTTGTTAAAGCACTATATTCGGTAATCATTTCCCATATGTTTTCTATACCTTTTTGCTCTAAAGCACTGCAAGTTGTTACTCTAGGAAGCCATCCAGATGGTTTTTTGGGGTAGAGGTGAAGTGCTTTGTTAAATTCGGCTTTAGCTAATTCGGCAGGTTTAACGTTAGTGCCATCTGCTTTAGTTATGGTAATAGCATCTGCCATTTCTATAATGCCCCGCTTTATACCTTGTAGTTCGTCGCCTGCACCAGCTAATTTTAATAGTAAAAAGAAATCTACCATGCTATGTACGGCAGTTTCACTTTGTCCTACACCTACGGTTTCTATAATAATAACATCAAAACCTGCAGCTTCACACAGTGTAATGGTTTCCCGCGTTTTTCTTGCGACACCACCTAAGGTTTCTCCTGATGCTGAGGGACGAATAAATACCTGTTCATGTTTGGCTAATGTTGGCATTCTGGTTTTATCACCTAAAATGCTACCTTTAGTAACAGAACTACTGGGATCTACAGCTAAAACAGCAATACGCTTACCTTGTTGTAATACATAAGAACCTAAACGTTCTATAAATGTGCTTTTGCCTACTCCTGGTACTCCTGTAATACCTATGCGTATGGAAGGTTTAGTATGTAATATACATGTTTTTAATATGGTGTTGGCCTTTTGGGAATGCTTTGTATTTGTACTTTCAACCAACGTAATGGCTTGACTTAAACAACGTCTGTCTTTATTTAAAATCCCTTTAATTAAAGCATCTGTATTTAATTGTTTTTTCTGTTTGGATTTAAAGCGAGATATAGATGTGTTGTTGGTGAATTCTGGTTGAGAAGTCATTGTTGTTTGGTTTGAGGTTGTCTGGCTTTATTATACAAAAACAGTTTGAACTCTAAATTTAGTAAATAGAAATTAATAATGGCTATTTATGTTTGTAGTTTGGGTAGCGTAGATAGGATGTTGAATAGGTTTTAAGGTCAGATTATCAAACACTTAATAGCTATTTTTACATTGTAAGTAAACGTATTTATTCTTTTTCTTTTCCGAAATACTGTTCTTCAGTTTGGTATTCAAATGATTTTAATCCGAAGTATTCTTTCATTCCACCAATTTTTCTGTAAAAAACAATTGTTCCGTATTTGATAGGAAGAGTTTTAACAAACAAATCCGAGAAGTTGCCGTAACCAGAATAATCGTGAGAATCATATTCAAATACTTGGAATCTAAATTTACAGACAGGCGATTCACCTCGTTGTCCAATATAAATTGGAACAAACCAAATCCAACTAAATCCAATGATAAGAATAGATAACATTATTTTTGAAACCAATCGCTTAATATCCTTAGTTCGTTTATAGCTTTTTATGCTCCAAATTAAATAAACAATTAGTGCCAAAGTTATAAATACAAATATCAATTCAGGTCTTTCCATAACTTCAACGTGAGTTTCTATGTTAAAATCGCTGACAATAAGAATCTTACTTACGATTTAACTCAATAAAATTGTTGTCATTGGTACATTATCAAAAACAAAATATATTTTGTTGAAGATACAAAGCTAAGCTTTTGAGGAAGAATCTACTCTAAATGAGATTTCTCGTCGCTCGTTCCTCTCTCTTTCAAAATGACATAGTGTTAAAAATCAACAACATAATTATAAAAAATCAAATTAAGTTACGTCGAGCTCACCTTTAACTTTAGCTAAAAAATAATATTATTTTATTGAGTTAATAATAGGAGACTTGCTATGTACCTCTACCATTCGTTGAGTAGTACTTAAAAGTATTATACTATAACTCGATATTATTAACTCACAATCTGTACTAGTTACAAACTAGAGCTAGTATGAGATAGGATGTTAAACACACTGTAAGTCGCCGCATCGCATGCTTACTAGCTATTTTTATACTCCTTGTTTGGTACTATTATTTTAATCTTCTCATTTCTAAAGTGCTTAAATTAATTGCCGTGAAAACGAAAAAATAGGGTTCTTTTAAATTATTATTTAGAATAAACATTCCGTCTGCGTTATCTTGTATTTTCCCAATTAATATATAGTCGTTACCTATTGAAATCGTTGTTTTATTCTCAAAAAGAGAAGAAATTCTAAAAGTAACGCCATTACTGGTAGCAAAAATATGGGTAGCATAATCACAACTATCCTTTTTTATATCCGTAACTTTAACTTTGATAGTTTCATATATAAAATTGAAATGTTTTTTGTTGTCGGATAAACGATTCCCAATCAATTCTTTAGTTTTAATTGAATCTATTTCTGCTTGTTTTATGTATGTCTTTTCGATTGATTGTTGAGTGACTTCCGAAAATATTTTTTTAAACTCGCAGCAATTGCTTCTAAGAGTTTTAAATATTTTATGTTCATATTCTTCAACTCCCATATTTTTTATGAGCAAAGAATCACTTTTGGATAATTTATAGGCATTATTACATTCTTTAAGTTTAATTCCTAAATCATCTAAATTTTTATATGAATTAATGTTCCCTATACAATCGCAAAACACGGGTTCTACTTTTTGAATAAGACCATCAATTTCTTGTGCGTGAGCAATTCCAAAAGCCATTAGAAATATAAAGATGTAACTAAGTTTTTTCATTGTGTCTAACTAAAAAGGTAGTAACGTTTTACTGCCTTCAATGTTACGAACATTTGCGTATATATCCAACCAGCCACTATATCATCTGGTACATCTCATTAAAGGTATACTAAACCTTTGATGTTCTGTCTTCAAACTTTTATACTTTTTTCATCATAGACTAGTACAGGAGCACCCAGATAATTGCAGGTATATAAAAGTAAACTTATTAGGTAGGAAAAAAGCAGCTACATCTCTCTAGCCGTTCTTTATATTTTTATCATTTCTTATCGCTTACTCAGAACAGGTACTAGTTACAAACTAGCACCAGCGGGGGGATAAATACTTCGGGGAGTGGGTAGAAACCAAAAAAACACCAAAAACGCCCGTAAACCACAGCCCGTAAGCGTTTATCGTGATTTATATAATTGTTAATAACTTTTTGGATTTACAACTGAAATAACACAAAAAGTAAGTTTTTTCATGAAAAAATAAGCTTTACGCTACTTTTTATCTAAACAAAAAACAGCTACAAATTTATGTAACTGTTTTTTTTAGTTTTTTTACTGCCACGAAGCACAGCTTCGAGGTAGCTGAGGAAGTCATAAGAATATGATTAATAAACAAACTTAATTATATCAATTAATTCTTCCTTAGTCATGAAACTATTAAAAAACTCTTCTAATGTGTGTACTTTAGTTATTTCATCAAAATATTCCTCATGGTCTGTTCCATATACTATTGGGTTCTCTGGGTTTGGATCTGTAAGACAGATAAAATAATGATCGGGATAACCATATGAATATCCAATAATCATTAAATCCATTTCTTTTCCATCAATAATCTCCCTAAAACTATCCTCTTCCCATTCTCCATCCCATTCTTCATAATCATCAGTACCTTCTTTAAAAGGAGTAAAAACTTGATTTTTAAAAAAAACTTGCCCAAAGGCTTCTTCAGTATTCTTATAGTAATGATTAATCATTTCATCATAGAATAGCTCTTTGTTAGATTCAAGTAAACTTTGATTCTTTTTTATAAAATCCCCAAATCCATAAATAGGTTCAATGTCTTCTTTTCTTGAGCAAGGGGTATCTTTTTTCTTAGGGTAAAGCACAGTGTTGAAAGAAATAGCTTTTAAATCTTCTTCTAGAGAAGAGCCTTTCACATTATCTATATTACCTCCTAATAATTTAATTCTATTTAATATGTCTTGTTTCATTAATGAGAACCTTTTAAACGCATGTGTGTATTGTGATGTTTTTTAATAATAGCTTTAGCTTCTGCTTTTGTAGTTGCTCCTTTCAAGTCTTTTATTAATCTTTTATGGAAATTTGAAGATGCGGGGCCTAAAAACAGCCTTTTTAGACTTAAAAACACCACTTTTTAACATGAAAACGAACTTTTAAAACACAAAATGAACGTTGAAATTGTAGCGCATCAGGTTTCTGCAA
The DNA here is from genome assembly GCA_947498845.1 of uncultured Flavobacteriaceae bacterium. GTDB lineage: Bacteria > Bacteroidota > Bacteroidia > Flavobacteriales > Flavobacteriaceae > Jejuia. Next base: position 24,557 of record CANMLX010000020.1, read on the forward strand.
TTCCCCCTATTTTAATTTTCAATGAAGATACATCAATGTGAATTTCAAGACCATGTTCTCTATCAATTTCAGAATAATGTATAGGTATTCTAATGATTGTATTTTCAGAAATTCTAATATAATTTACATCTTTTAAATACTGAAAATGTTCTTCCGCATCATTAATCTTGGGTATTCCCTCTTTATTTTGATACAATTTGGAAAATCGTTCGTAAGATTTAATTTTTATATCTTTTACTAACATACCTATGTTCTCCATAAATTTTGAATAAGAAGAATAAAAAATATCTAATTGGTCTTTTGTAGGGGGAAATTCTAATTCTTCACCGTCTTCGTCATATTCATCACCAAGGAAAATGGTGATATTCTTATCAAAAAACAAGTCACTTTTAAATTCTATCTCGGCTGAAAATCCTGCCCAATCTTCTTCTACTTCCCCCCATTTTGTATGATTAGTCATTATCCACAAGTTATTTTTTTCTTTTTGTTTTTTCTAGGTTTTGTTCGCCATCCTTGTTCGTGAGCTTTCATTTTAGCTTCATAAGTATCGTACTTTACTCCAAAATGATCTGCAAATTGCCCAGCAGAACCTTTATGAGGATACCTAGCTTCGTGAGCTTCTGTTGTAACCAATTCCATAGTAGATTTTCCTGTTTTTGAATCGAAATCATGGACATGATGCCATGTGTATCCGTCTGCATCAGCTTTACTTATTCCCGATTCACTATATGCTCTAGTAAAATCAGAACCTCTATCACCAGTAAGGACTATTTCAACAATGTTTTTTTGACTTCCCGATACAGGGAAAAGATCAGGGCTACCTGCAAAGCTAACATCGGTAGGTATCGGCATCAAACCGAACACATCAATAAATTTATTGGAATTTCTAACGTAGGAATAAAAATTGGCTTCTCCTGAACTCAGTCTTATAGGATCCTGCGATATATAAGTTCCATTTTCAGGCGAGTAATACCTAAATCGATTATAATAGAGTCCAGTTTCTACATCTTCATATTGTCCTTGGTATCTGAAAGGTATGAACGTTTTACTGCCTTCAATGTTACGAATAGTTCCGTAGATATCCAACTCACAATCTCAGACTTTTGTGCCTTGCTCGTTATAAGCTTGTACGGGTGTTAATCAATACGAAAACATTACGTTTTCTCAAAAGAACCATTTTACTCCATTACCGAATATAAGCATCAAGCAATTGATAGTTTTTAAAATAGGAAACAATTCGATTTAAGACATTTTCTTTTTCTTCATCAGTAATAATCTGTCCAGAGTCCCACTGAGTTAAAGAATTTTTAAAAATTGATCCATTTCTGATTTGAATTTCAACAATAACAGCCCTGTCATTAAAAATATCGTAATAAAACAATTGCTCTCCGCGATGCAAAACTTTTATTTTGTATTTATTATCCGTATTGTTTTCTATCATGGCGCCAGTAGATTTATCCGACTTCAATTCTAATAAATAAGATTTATCCCAACTCATATTTAATGACTTTTTATATGTCCTTTTTTAGTTTTTCCTCCATTTTTATTTCTTCTGATAATACTCTTTATGGCAGAATTTTTTAATAGCGCAGGTTTTTCTATTCTCCACCAAGTTCTTTCTCCAAATGGACCAAATCGTTTAGCCCCAGTAGAAAAAGCATTTACATTGCCAGATGCTCCATCAGCAAACTTTTTTGATGCGATATCCCAAATTTCTGCTGCTTGATGACCAGGCATATTATCAAATAATTCTAAATCATTTAAATATTTTCCTCCAACAGTTTGTTCTAGAGTAGTCTTGCCATTTGCTGCTGCCCATTTTTGAGCATCTTTCATTCTTGGTCCTGACCAAAATACAGCTCCATCTTTAGCAGTAGAGAAGTCCAAAGAATTTTGTGCCATGTCTTTCAATACATCAAATGACGGTATTCCTGAAAGTCCAGAAGGGTCAACTAAGACATTAGAATCATGAACATAACTGTAAAGATTAGGCTCACCAGAATTTAACCCAATCGGATCTTGCGAAATATACCCACCAGTTTCAGCAGAATAATACCTAAATCGATTATAATATAGTCCAGTTTCTATATCTTCATATTGTCCTTGATATCTGAATGGTATGAACGTTTTACTGCCTTCAATGTTACGAATAGTTCCGTAGATATCCAACTCACAATCCCATACTTTTACGCCTTGCTCGTTATAAGCTTGTACGGGCGTTCCTAAGTAATCGCAGGCAATACTGTATTTTTTATCGCCTACCAGTTTTGCAGCAGGTACAAAGCTATTGGCCTCGAACAACCAGGTGGTTTGTGTGGTTGTATCTATAGGCTCATCGCCATCGTTAGCGATTTCGCCATTGGCATCTACATAGAGTTTGGGTCTGTCCTCTAGGTTATACGTCCATTCGTGTAACGGCACATTGCCATCCCAGATAAATCTTGTAATAGAAGCCTCTTGACCCGCTAAGGGAGAACTTACTATCTTAGCGGTTCTCCGCCCTAGGGCATCATACTCAAAGGTAATTTGTTTTCTTTTTGGCGTGGTCACAGTTTTTAACATGCCGTTACCATACCATTGGTAAAACCATTCGCCTACATGTTTAGAATTGTCTGCTTTAAATACGGTTTTACGTATTAGGTTGCCTTCGGCATCATAATCATAAGCTGCTTTATCGTCCTTTTTTAGTTGCCCGCCCTTGTTATAGGTTCTATCGTTTTGGTTTTTGCTTTTAAACAAATTACCAATTGCATCGGGCATTTTATATAGGGTTTCCCACCCGTTGTATTTGGCAAACTGTAAATTGCCTGTTTGGTCGTAACCAAATGTGGTTGAGGTGTTACTAAGGGTGTTGGTAATACTTAATAATTGGTCGTTAATACCCCAACGGTATCGCATGCTTCTGCCTTCTACATTTTTTGCTTGTATGCTATGGTGTACCACGCGACCTTGATTATCGCGGTGGGTGTCTATAGCCACATTGCCACTTACCATACGACGTATTTCCAGCCCCATGTTATCGCGCTCAAACTGGGCTTCCCAGCCTTGGCTTGAGGTACGTAGCACATCTCCAGAGCGGCCAAACTCATGGGTGATGTCTGCACCTAGCGAGCTGGTTATTTTTGTACGGTTGCCACTACTGTTGTATTGGCTTTCTACGGTATGTTCGTTTTGTGTTTCTTCTACAACACGGCCTTGGTGGTATGCCAATTTAACGGTGTTAAAGGCATTGGTTGCTTCGGTAAGTTTGCCATCGGCATCATAACTAAAGTACTCTCCAGTGCCATCGTGGTGATTGGCTGTAAGAATGTTACCTATACCATCGTACCTATAGCGTGTCCAGCGTTCTCCTGCGCGTAATACTTTAGTAACTCTTCCCGCACGATCGCGTGCATAGCGGCGTTGTAAGCCATCAAACCCCCATTCGCCCACTATTTGCCCTAATGGGTCTAGACTAAAGCGGTAGGTTTCGTTATGCTCGTTATTTATGGATAGTAACTGTTCCTCGTTATTATAATTAAAGGTAATGGTATTACCGTTTTCTGTACGCGTTTTTAAGTTGCCCAAGCCCCAATAGGTAAAGGCCACGTTTCTATTTCGGTCTTTGGCGTTTATTACATTGCCAGACGCATCGTAGGTAAAGTTGTGTTTGTTGCCATCGGGTTCGGTAAGTCTTATAACATTGCCCATAGCATCGTAACGATAAGCGGTAATATTGTTATTACTATCTATATGTTGTACTACCTGCCCCATAGTATCGTAATGCCATTGCATGGTGTTACCATCGTGTAGGGTTACTTTTTCCAGGTTATAATGTGTGCCCCAATGTAATGTGGTAATACGGCCTTGGTGGTCTTTTATGGTTTTTAGTAAAGCGCCTTCGTAGGTGTATGCTGCCGAAGTGCCATCGGCATAACTGCGTTCTATTAATTTGCCTTCTTCATTATAAACCCAATCCAAATATGCACCTCCTGGGGTACTATATTCTATAAGCCTGTTGGCTTTATCGTAGGCCAGTAGTGTTTTTTCTTTATTGGCATTTTCTATTTGTACCAGATTGCCATTGCGGTCGTAATTGTATTTTGTGGTATTGCCTAAAGGGTCTACCACCATAACAAGGTCTTGATGTTCGTTATAGGTTTGGTAGGTGTCGCCTTGTTTGGCATCGGTAATTCGATAAATTAAATTACTGGCATCGTAATAATACGTGGTGGAGTGTCCAATAGCATTGGTGGTCATGGTTTTACCTTTGTCGTATTGTGTCCAATACTCTAAAATGCCATTATCTCCCCAAGTATGTATACACTTTGCGTTATCGCCTTTGCCCTCGTATTCCCAATAAAAATTAAGGCCGCTTTGGTTGGTTAATCGCACCAGTAAATGCCCTTCGTAATAAAAATGTTTGCTTACGTTATTGGCATCGGTAACTTTTACAAGATTATCATTGTTATCAACCTCGTAACGAATTAGGTTAATTTTTTCACCATTGTTATTAGTAGAAACACCTGTTATCCTATTGTTACTATCACTTGTGACATCCAGTAGGCGTCCTGCACTATCTATAATTTGGTATAGTACGCCACCGTTTCTATAGTTAAATTGTATTTTAAATCCTAAATCGTTGGTGATTTGTGTTATGGGATAAAAATTATCGGCATAGCCTAACTGGGAAAACCTATAGGTTAAGCCGTCGTTATTACGATAGCCATAGCCTTCTTTATCTCTAAACCATGTTATTTTTTCTTTACGGTGGTAAAAACGATCCCCTAAATGCAATGGAGGGACTACAATCTCTCTACTATCTGGTAAAAGAATGGTTATAAACTCATTCTCCATTTCCCAGTACCCTATGTGGTAGCTATGATGCCAATTGCTGCCAATGGGGCTAGGGACTTCGCCATCGCTATGGTATATACGGTTCCATTCTAACGGAATGGGACCTGATAGTGAAAAATCGGTGTTTTCGGCAAAAACCCTACCTGTGGCAGCATCTACTGGTTCTCCAAAAAGCTTACATTTTATAGGTTGTAAGCGTTTTGCTTTTGCGGGGTTTTTGGGCATTAAATTGTCGATGTATTTTTGGAATTTTTTACCGCCTTTTTTCCAAAGTTTCCCTATGCCTTTTAAGCCTAAATTCATGGCCATTGCCAACAAGTCTATAGTTGGTGGGCCTCCTACAAGCACTGGTTTACCACCTGGTATTACACTAACCAATGCTGCCGTTGGTGCCATTAAACTCATTTTAGTTTTTGGCTTTGTGGGTCTAAAAGGCGCTGGAATTCCTACTAAATTACACGATAGAGCCGGTAAAAACTGATAGGAGAATGGTGACCCATCTGCCAATACTGTAGAGCTCCCCATAAACATCTCGGAGGATGCCATAGGACTTACCGATGGTAAAGCGTGCAATATAATACCTGGTAAATGTTGAATGCTTATCCCTGCATTGGCTATAAATTTATTATTAACCATAACGCTGGGCGCTAATGCTTTTACTATAGCTACAGCAACCGAGGTTACCGAAATGGGTTGCGGTTCTGGATCGCCTTCGGTTTCTTCGGGTTCTGGTGGCTCTGGAATAACCGTATTTATGGCTGCAAAAATAGCACCTAAAATATCGAATACCATTCCCACATGAGGTACTGCCATAATTGGTGATGGCGGAAACATAGTAGGGTGCATATCGATCCCTATGGCGATATCTTGAAATTTACCTGCAGGTTGTCCTGGAATAGCAGGTAATACCGATGCTAAATCGCGTTGAAAATTATCCAGTTTTTCCTTACCACTGGCTAAAAATTCTATAAATCCACCAGATTCGTTTCCAGTATCCGAAACGGCTTTATTTGTTACATTACCTACACCCATTCTAAAAATTTATTAGCGGTTAACCATTTTTTGCGATTCATGTATTTCATGTCTATCGTTTCTGTGCCTTTTAATAGGGTGTCCCAATCGTCTCCTATTAATGTTTTAAAACGTTCTTCCAAGCCTTGTTGTACATCTTTTTTATCATTATACTTTGCTATCTGCATGGCCATAGCAGCACTGTATAAAAACGTTGATGTACGGCGTACTTCTAATGGCAAGTTACTGCCTGCTTGTAGTGCGTATATTACTGCCTCCCAGGCATCTTTTAATTTTTTACTTTGAAAATAAATAAAGGCTTTCATCCTGTAGGCTTCCATGGCATAAAACACATCGCCTCTGGTAACGGCTCTTGTCCCTATTTCCTGATAACAACTTAAAGCAATATCTTTTTTCTTTTTAGCCAATACTAAAGCGGCTTTTAGTAGTACCGCAGAGCGCCAAAGTGCATAATGCTGGCCTTCGTCATCATCTTCTCCATCGGTAAGTGCTATGGTTTTTTCTACTTGCTCCAAGGCTTCTTCGTCTTCTTTTTGACTAAAAAAAGCAATTGAAGATACTAAATGCGCTGTGGCTTTTGTGGTGAGCATTTCTAATTGATAGCCTAGATGTATTAGCGTATCTGTTTCTTCCTTTACAGATATTTCATCATCGATCGTGGCATCCATAACCTTACGTACTTGCTTTTGAAACTTAGCACTGGGTTTATGGGGCTTGTTTTCTTCACTATCTTTATTCATCTCGTTTTTCATGGCTGCTGCCATGTCTAAAGCGACTGATAATTCTACAACGGTTGCCGTTTTGTGTTTTGAAAGTTTACTTAGCATTCTGCCTTCTCTTGGATCTATAGATGCAAAACGAATGCCTTTTGGTAAATGCTCCAGTTTTTTTGAGATCCATTTTTGAAATTCTTTTTCATGCAATCCTGGAGGGAAATACAGAATAAAGTTTTCGGTATCGTATTTTAACAATGCTTTTAAGCGTAGTAACTCTGTTACCATACTATCAAAGGTAGGAGGTAAGTCTTTATTAACCGCGTAATCGTCACTTAAATAGCCATCCTTTTTCATAGCGGCTATAAGATCGTATTCTTCGCGTTCCTTAGGAATGTTAAACCAGCTTAAAAACGCTTCCCATGCTTCTTTTTCAAACTGGGTATCGTTAGTATATGTGGTTTGTATTCTAAAAAAAATATCGTCGAAAATGCCTATAGGAGAGGCTTCTATCTCCATAAACTTGTCCAGAATATCAATATCTTGATATTCGCATACCCAAATGGCCATTTGCCATTGGCGTTTGTCTATAGTTTTCCACTTATTTCGAATTTTATAAAATTCGTGAGCAACAGAGGCGTCTGACATGTTTTAAACTATTTATGAGTTAAGTTTAACCATAGCTCCAGATATTAATGTATCTGCCTTTGAGTTGGATATGACTTTGGTTGCCGATATTTTTGCTTCTTTTTTTGCTTCTATACTCACTGCTTCGGCGCTATTCGCAATTTCTTTTGGAAGTACAGCCACGCGCGAATTACCTGTTTGTGCAATAAATGCTTCCTCCGATATGGATTTTGTGTTTTTAGAATGAAACTCTATATCGTCTCCAACAAGTGCAATATATTTTGAGCTAAGAATCATTTTCTCCTCACTGCTAATAGTAATGGTTTTATCTTTAGTATTAAAGTTTAGCACATTGCCATTTTTATCATTTATTAAGATGTATTCTTCGCCATTGGTATCGTTTAACTCTATTGTATGTCCGCTTCTAGTTTTAATGGCTTTAATATCGTTAGCATCGGTTTTAAAACCATTGGCAGCAGCATTGCCATGGTACAGGCTCCCCATCATATAAGGGCGTTCTGCATTGGCACCTTCAAAACCTATCAATACTTCTTCTCCTATTTCTGGTATAAAATGAAAGCCTTTATCACCTCCTCCATGTGGTGTAACGACACGTACCCAAGGGGTCATTTCGCCTGTTACTTTTTGCCAAGGGAATTGCACTTTTACACGAGCTAATCCATCGGGGTCTATATTATCCATCACTACTGCGGTTTGGGTATCGCTTTTTGGTATGGCCTCGAAATTGGTGTCTGGGAATACATCAATATCGGCACTTACTGCTTCGAATGTATTGTGGTATTGGCCATTTTCATTACTGGTATGGCGTACTTTTATAACACGGTATCTGCCATGGCTTTCTGTATCACCTTTTATAGCTACTATTTTACCGATACCTACTCCAGGATTATCGCTATCGCCTTTTAAGCGAACTTGTTGGCTCTCTACTGCCTTTTTCTGCTGCTCTACATGGGTATCCATACGTTGTTTTAACTCTGGATCGTTAAAGCCATTTACCCATACATTAGTTTCTTTGGCATACAATGTTTTACTGCATTCACTTACAAAACCGTTATAACCGTTTACACCTGTATTAATTTCGGCTGTTTTCTTTTCGTGTTTCTCGTCGGTTAAATAATCGTTTGTAAAATAATTAAAGTTGTTAGGTAATGGGATTAAATCTAATGAAAATCCATGTAAATCATGACCATAGGTGAGCGCTACATCGTCACCATCTTCTGGCAGACCAAATACTAGTTTTTTTCCATCGTAGTACAACCACTCGCTATATTGCATGGCTAATCTACTAGCATATTGCCAATTGCTTTCTTTATGTTGTACCGTATAATGAATTAGACTACTATTTTTTGGGTTTACGGCGGTGCTTAGCTTTGAGGTATCGTAGCCCTGAAAAGCATCGGACAAGATATTGGATAATGTTTTATCTAAATACGAATTGTAATGAGGACCATCGTCACATAAAACCGTTGGGCTTTCTGCAGTAATGGTTACTATATGCTCGTTGTTATAGCCTCTTTTATTGGCTACAGAGGTAACTACGCCTTTAAATTCTAGTTCTTTGTATCCAGAATATTCACTTAAAGAAGCTACCTTCAAGGTAAGGGTTTCTCCTAAGTAATTTTTTGTGGTGTTAGATATTTCACCTCCTAAATTTTCTAACACATCTGTTCTACATTCTAAACTTAAAAAATGATGCGCATTGATGCCTTGATCTAAAACAAAACGTTTGTACGATGTTATAGGTGTGCTACCTATAAATATTTCGGTATGTGATTGTAGTGCCATAGGAGGAGTTTTTTAATTTATATACGTAGATAATGGATTATCAGTTTTGTAAGAATATGAACTTATTTGTTAAATGTATTTTCTTTCTAAAATTATCAAATTATTCTTTATATATGGTGCTGTTTTAAAAAAATATGCTAATAACCAATAAATTAGGGATAAACGGTAAATTAAAACGTAATGCTCTATTATGATGGGGAAAATAAAGCCTAGGTTATTTCAATGGTACTTTAATGCGAACATTATCCCAAGCCATAGTAAGATAGAGAAGATCTGTAGAGTTATCGAAAGCGATGGTAAATTGTTCTACAACAGTATTGATATGCTCTACATTGGTATTGTAATTAATCACATCGAACTCCGGTTCCCGTAGGGGGTTATGTGTTACATGGTCTACACCCCAAGGATACTGTTTGCTATTAAAAATTACGCTCCAAGCCGTATCGTTTGGAATGGTCCAAAGTGTGTATTTTCCTTTTGGTAAAGAATCGTTACCTATTTTAAGTGATTGATTGGTTTCAAAAGTTGTGGCTTCGTTAGCACCTGTACGCCATACTTTCCCGTATGGAACTAAGGCTCCAAAAACATCTCGTCCGCGTTTGGAGGGTCTGTTGTAAAATACATCTAGTTTTAAATCGTCGACTTTAAAAGCTACAGTTTTTTTAGGACTTTTTCTTTTCTGTAGTCCATCATTAAAATAGGAATAGGTTAAAACGCCTAATGCAGCGAGGATTAAAATAAAAATGAGTCGTTTTAAAAAGGTATTCATAAAGAGGAAATTTCTAGATAATACAAAGGTAGGCTCTACTTTAAATATTTATGAATTTACAACGCAAATTTGTTAATTTTTGTTATCTAGTTATTAAAATAATATTAAAATTTTTGAGTTCTTATTTTTTAGCGGGAATTTCTACGATTTTATTGGAAGTATTTTTGATGTATATGATGTTAATAATGAGTTAATCACATTAAATTAACTATGTTAATAGAGATTCTTCAACTTCGAATATATTCGAAATGCTCTTAATGACACTGGCTTCTAAATAGAAACAAATTTTTTCATTCAGAAGGAGGAACGACTGAAGCATCTTATTTCAAATAGTATTATTTAAAAAAGACCAACTACTATTAAATGTATTAATAAGATGTTCTTTCTTTTTTCTACTCCATCCTTTAATTTCTTTTTCTCTTTTAATAGCATGATCAATTTCAAAGAAATGCTCGTAATAGATTAAATAATAACATTTGTACTTAGCAGTAAAAGCTTTGGAAAAAGGTTCAGGGTTTGAGTGAAAGTATAAACGTTTTTTAAGATTATTGGTGACACCAGTGTAAAGAACTGTTTTTGTTTTATTAGTGAGTATATAAATGTAATAGTTATGGTTACCTTTTGTTTTCATAGTATATAAAGGTAAGAGATTCTTCGCTGTGCTCTGAATGACAGCAGGCAAAAAATAAAGTTATGTCTTTAATTTTTAAGATGTTAAGGTGTGTTATGTTAAATAAATTATGCCGGTAGATATTCTTCAACTTCGAATATATTCGAAATGTTCTTAACGACGCTGGCTTCTAAATAGAAACAAATTTTGTCATTCAGAAGGAGGAACGACTGAAGAATCTCTTTTTAAATGGATATAAGATTTATCGCTATACTTTAATATAACAAGCTATTTTTTAGCTACAATTTCTGCGATTTTGCAAATCACTTGCGTCGCACTTATCATACTTTCTACTGGAACATATTCATAACGTCCATGAAAATTATGCCCACCAGCAAAAATATTAGGGCACGGTAAGCCCATATAGCTTAGTTGTGAACCATCTGTACCACCGCGAATGGCTTTTATAAGGGGCTTTATATCTAATTGCTTCATAGCTTCTTCTGCAATATCAACAATATGCATAACAGGTTCTATTTTTTCACGCATGTTGTAATATTGGTCTTTAATTTCGGTAAAAATAACTTCTCTACCATATTGCGAGTTTAATTCTTCGGTAAGTTTTTGCATCATGTCTTTTCTGGCTTCAAAATGTTCTTTGTCATGATCTCTAATAATATATTGCAACGTAGTTTCTTCTACATTACCATGCATGTCATGTAAATGAAAGAAACCTTGATAACCCTCGGTATGCTCGGGGGTTTCCATACGAGGTAATGAGTTTATAAACTCAGTCGCGATATGCATGGAATTCACCATTTTTCCTTTAGCATACCCTGGATGTACAATTTTGCCTTTTACGGTTATTTTAGCACTTGCGGCATTAAAATTTTCGTATTCCAATTCTCCTATCTGGCTCCCATCCATAGTATATGCCCAATGAGCACCAAACTTCTCCACATCAAATTTATGAGCTCCTCTGCCTATTTCTTCATCTGGAGTAAAACCAACGCGTATTTTACCATGTTTTATTTCTGGATGCTGTATTAAATATTCCATGGCCGATACAATCTCGCAAATTCCAGCTTTGTCATCGGCACCTAAAAGTGTTGTGCCATCTGTAGTGATTAAAGTTTGTCCTTTATAAAGTAATAAATCTTCGAAGTAATTGGGAGATAATACCAATCCTTTTTCCTTATTTAACATAATATCATTCCCATCATAGTTTTCAATAATTTGAGGATTTACATTAGCGCCTGTAAAATCTGGTGAGGTGTCAAAATGTGAAATAAATCCTATAGTTGGAACATCATGAGCCACATTACTTGGTAATGTTGCCATAATGTAGGCGTTATTATCTATACTTACATCTTGCATCCCGATAGATTTGAGTTCTTCAACAAGTTTGTGAGCTAAATCCCATTGCTTCTTTGTACTTGGTGTGGTATTAGAATTAGGATCAGATTCAGTATCTATAGTCACGTAACTTACAAATCGTTTTATAATATGGTCTTTTGAAATCATAGGAGAAAGGGTTTAAAGATCAAACTAACTTTAAGGTTAGATTCATGACTCTAAAATTACGATTATTAATTTTTCTGAATTACGATTCTTTCAATTTTTTATTTACAGCATTTCAACTTATTTTTGCATAAAATTATTGATGTATAAATTACTTCTTCGTCCATTATTCTTCTTAGCTGATCCAGAAAAAATCCATCACTTTACTTTTTCGTTAGTAAAAATCACATCTAGAATACCAGGTTTAAAAAGTATCTACAGGAGTTTATATGTATTGGAGGATAAACGTTTAGAACGCAATATTTTTGGTCTTACTTTTAAAAACCCAGTTGGGCTTGCTGCAGGATTCGATAAAAATGCGGTTTTGTATAATGAACTGGCAAATTTTGGGTTTGGATTTATCGAAATAGGTACTGTAACACCCAAAGGGCAATCGGGAAATCCTAAAAAACGCTTATTTAGATTAAAAGAAGATCAAGGCATTATTAACCGTATGGGATTTAATAATGAAGGTTTGGATGCTGCTATAATTAAACTTAAGAAAAATAAAGGGAAATTAATTATAGGCGGTAATATTGGAAAAAATACGGCTACTAAACCAGAGGACTATACTAAAGACTACCTAGCATGTTTTAATGCTTTACATCCTTATGTGGATTATTTTGTTCTTAATGTAAGCTGTCCTAATGTAAGTAGTCATGCTAAACTTAATGATAAAGATTATCTGGAAGAATTGATTGGCGAGGTACAAAAAGCAAATCTTACTTTTACAGCTCAAAAACCTATTCTTTTAAAGATAGCCCCAGATTTAAACGAAGGCCAGTTAGATGAAATTATTGCGCTTGTTAAAACAACAAATTTAGATGGTGTTATTGCCAGTAACACCTCGGTAGATCGAGATGGGTTAAAAACATCTAGAGCAACATTGGAAGCGATTGGTAATGGTGGATTGAGTGGGCAACCTATTAAAGAAAAAAGCACACAAACTATAAAATATTTATCAGAAAAAAGTGGAAAAGCCTTTCCTATAATAGGTGTTGGTGGGATTCATTCTGCTAAAGATGCGCTTGAAAAAATTAATGCAGGAGCAGATTTGGTACAAATCTATACAGGTTTTATTTATGAAGGACCAAGCCTTATAAAACAAATAAATAAAGCTTTATTGAAATAATTTAGCTAACAGGTTATTTAATAAAACGTGTAATACTTTCTGTTCTATCATCTTTATATAAGGTTAATGCATAAGAGCCAGGAGGTAATATAGAAACATCTATTTGTTGGGCGCTGGAAGTTAGCCCTCCTCTTAAAAATACTTGACCTACCAGATTAGAAATCGTATAGTAGCTTTCTTGCGAATAATTAGTTGTCATCACATTTACCAAACCGTTTGTAACTGGGTTAGGAAATAGTTTTAATTTATTTTTTTTATCATTATGGGAGGTGTTAGTTTTCAAGTCTTCAGGTTGTATAATTGTAGAAGTCGTGTTTTCACTAATACTAATAGCACCTATAGCAATATCTCCTAACCATCCAGAACCTCTTATAGCTCTAAAGTGGATATTTATAGTTTCATCAAAATAAGATGACAAGTCTACTGTTTGAGCTATAAAATTATTATTTTGATTATTTTGTTGTTGCCCAATTAATGCAGGTGTTACATCATAAAAATAATTGTCTTTGGTTTCGATATCTATATGTAATTCTCCTATTTGGGCACCATACATATGGTAATAGAATTCTAGTTGAGCACTTGATGCATTAACATTAATACAAGGAGAAACATAGTCTGCGATGTCTCCTATATTTGAACCAGAAGCTTCAGTATAGATATAACTATTAGCGTTTTGAGTGTTAATTTTACTATCTGCCGAAGGCCCCGTTCCTTTAGACACCGTTTCTCCAGAATTTACTAACCAGTTAAATCCGTTTCCTGAGACATCAATAGCACTCCAGCCATTTGCACTTGCAAAATCAAAACTATCAAAATCTTCGTTTAGAGTAGTATCTTCTTGAGTTCCTACTTTAATAATTTGAGAAAATGTTTTACTTATTGTATTAGAATTCGTTTTTACTGTTAAAGTGACATCGTAAATGCCCGTTGTATAGGTATGCGTTGGGTTTTGTATCGTATAATCTATTATACTATCCCCATTAACATCCCATTCCCATGTTGTTGCCCCAGTACTTAAATCTTTAAAGTTAACTGTTAATGAGTTTCCACATTCTTGATACGCATCAGCAATAAAATTAACATGTTGAGATGGACATGCTAAATAACTTCTGGCCGATTTGTAAAATGCGTAGATGCGTGCTAATTGCTGAGGTGAAAAGTGAGATTTACATGTAGCTCTAGAGTAAGACATAATGTTTTGTACATCTGGAGCGTATATGTCTCCATTAGCATCAGTTAAATGCCCCTTATATGTACAATCACTGGATATGTTTTGAGGGCTTAATCCTGGATCTGCAGGTGTATCACAAATAGAATCGCCATTTGTATCGCAATTATAACCATTAACTAATTCTGTAGTGAGTTTATTATTATCAGGACCATGTGTATGTAATAATGAGAAAAAGTGACCTACCTCATGCGCAAAAGATGTACCATTTGTAGCGCATTTATTTTTCATTACAATAACATCTTTAGATACACCAAACGTATTGGAGTAGCCGCATAAACTATTACCTTCTGAAACTTCTACATAATTGGTGAAGTAAATATTAATAACACCAGGTACATAGTGCGCATTTGTGAGATTATTTTCTTCACTTTTTTTAAAATGATAATAGTAATCATCATTGTCTATATAATTAATACCATCACAAAGAAAAAACGACATAAACGCATCGGCGTAAAGCGTGTTTAAATCTGCGATAGCAGCATCTAAATCTTGAGTGTTTAATCCGCCATTACCATTTGTGGGTCTTATAATGTGGGCTTTAACAGGAATAGAGTTTAAAGCAATTGGTGCAGATTTATTAGGGTTGGCTTTACGTGTTTTTGTAATGAGGTTAGCAAATTCATTTTCATAATGCTTTATTTGCGTTTTATAACCAGATACATAGAGAAGCGATTCATCTGTAATTTTTGTGCCACAAGAATCATGAAATGTATCTTGAGCTTTACTATTTATTACAAACAATAAAAAAAACGCTAAAAAAAGAGAGTTTATTTTTAGATTAAGTTTCATGAGGGGCAATTTACTTGCTCCAAATGTACCTCTATGTACATTGCTAATGTAAAAAAAACGTTAAGCGCCTTAATTTTTTCGTTAATGTGAGATTTATTTGATCATTAACTTTTTAGTATATGAAACGCCATCAATAGTATTTAGCTTTAATAAGTAAATTCCTGATTTTAAATTTGATACGTTAATATCTAAAGAAGGGGCATTACTTTTAATTGAAATAGACTGACTCAATTTTCCTAAAACATTAAAGATTTCAATGCTTTTTAAGCCTGTGTTTTCTATGTTAGAAATTAATAGTTTGTCCTTTACTGGATTAGGAAATATTTTTATGTTTGATAACTTAGAGACATCATCTTTGGTACTTAAAACAGATTGCAATGTAATTTCAACTTGAGCAACTTTTTCGCTATTAAATGGTGCGACACCTTGAATGGTGCTTATAACACCTACAGGATTTGTGTCTGGATTAGTAAGCATGTAAGTTGTTCCTTCTTCAGTACCAGCATCGTAAGGAAATAAATCTACTGTAATAGAGTTTTTCCATCCACCAGCATCTCTTAAGTTTAAACCATTTATCCCAATAAACCAATCTGGGCTGGGAGCTATCATAGAAAGCATAGTTAGTAAAGGGAAATCTTCACTAATTTCGATACCATTGTATTGTATCGTATTACCAGAAGAGAGAAATAAATCACCAGCATTAATAAATTGTTGAGCATTATTAGCATTAAAAGCATTTAGGTAATCATTACTTTGAAATGTAGAAACGTTTCCCAATTCGGCGATCAACTCTACTCCAGCACTAGCAGTAACTCCCATTTCAAAGAATGTTACACTAGTATTATGATTTGTTATTGCTAAATCGGACCAATGCGCATTACTAGGTAAGCTTGAACCTCCATTGTGATCGGTCGAATTCCAGAAATTTGTAAAAGTAATGTTGTAAGTCGCAGTAGTCTGGCTATACCCCATGGTATAGAATATTAAAGCTAATAATGATAACGTAATTTTTTGCATTACAATTTATTTTATATGATATAGATTAACCATATATACGTCGATAATTGCTGTATAGTCTTTCATTCATAAAAATAATAGTATTTTTATCCACCTTAAAAATTAAAATGGCTCAACCAGTTAAAATTATTGAATGTCCTCGTGATGCTATGCAAGGGATTAAGCAATTTATCCCTACCGAAAAAAAGGTGCAATACATTCAGTCATTACTTAGAATTGGGTTTCATACTATTGATTTTGGAAGTTTTGTATCGCCTAAAGCCATTCCTCAAATGGCAGATACTGCCAATGTACTATCCCAATTAGATTTGAGTAATACAACAAGCAAACTATTAGCTATTGTAGCCAATATAAGAGGCGCTACCGATGCCTGTAAGCATAAAGAAATAGACTATTTGGGGTATCCGTTTTCTATTTCAGAGAACTTCCAAATGCGAAATACACATAAAACCATTACGCAATCGGTTGATATACTTTTAGATATATTAGATATCGCCTACACATCTGGAAAAGAAGTGGTTGTTTATATTTCTATGGGGTTTGGAAATCCTTATGGAGACCCTTGGAATGTAGATATTGTAGGGGAGTGGACCGAAAAATTAGCTAATATGGGGGTTAAGATATTATCATTAAGCGATACAGTGGGGTCTTCTACACCAGAAAGTATAGATTATTTGTTTTCTAATTTAATTCCATTATATCCAGATATTGAGTTTGGAGCGCACTTGCATACAACACCAACATCTTGGTTTGAAAAAGTGGATGCCGCTTTTAATGCTGGGTGTAACAGGTTTGATGGCGCCATACAGGGTTTTGGAGGGTGTCCTATGGCTAAAGATGAATTAACGGGCAATATGCCAACAGAAAAACTATTATCTTACTTTACTTCTAAACACTATAATAACTTAAATGCTATGCGTTTTGAAAGTGCCTATAATGAGGCTTCCAAGATTTTTAAGTATTATCATTAGTTATTTATGTTACCCAAGTGTTAAATTTTGTTCTTTAATTCCTTTTAAAACAGAACATTACATGTGCTTATTTTTCTTTATTTAAATTTAATCTAAATAAAATTTGTAAAAGTATAAATGAGTTTTATATTTGCAGTCTCAATCTAATATATTATTTATAATAAGTCTAAATAAAATTAAAATGAAGAGAATTGCATTAAGCCTTTTTGTAATAGGTGCATTGTTTCAATCATGTTCAAGTGATGATGATAATAATGATGGAGGTGGTAATTCAGGAGGCGACGACCCTGTAGTAGTTACACCTAGTTTAAGTGAAGTGATCACTGGAGATGATTTCACAAGAGCAGATAATGGAGCATACAATAACGATTACATAGATAACTATTCTAGTCTTTTTACCAGAGATGGTAACTCTACAGTAAGCTTTAGTGGACAAACTACACGTTTAAAGCAAGCTAAAGAGATAGGAGGTAACTTAAAGACTCAAACGTCTGTAGCAGATATACAATTAAAGTTTGAGGGACAAGAAGTGAATGGCGAATTACAAAGTGCTGGTTTTTCGGATACTTCTTTAAATGGAACTACAAAAGTTGTAAGACCAAAAACATCTTCATCAATAGGATTGTTTGATAAAACAAATGGATCTGGTCAAGGCGCTACTAACGTAGGTGTTATTGATGGATTTATCACTGCTCATCAAGAGGTATTGGATAGCTGGTCTACTCCAGCTGAAGAAGGTCAAGCAGGAACATTCTTAGATGCAGATGGAGCTACAAGATATGTGTCGGCTAAAGGATTTGAGTTAGATCAATTATTTACTAAATCTTTAGCAGGAGCATTAGCTTACGATCAAGCTGTAAATCACTATCTAAACAGATTAGATGATGAGAATAATGGAAGCAACGATTACAGAACAGCTAATGATGCAGGAACTGTAAAAGAAGGTAAAGATTATACAACTATGGAGCATCATTGGGATGAGGCTTTTGGATACATTTATGGTAACATTACTGGTCAAAACTTAATATACAAGTATATCGATAACGTAGATGGTTTATCAAAATTCACAGGTGTTGAAAAAGAAATTTTAGAAGCTTTTGTTAAAGGGCGTATCGCAATTACAGGCAAAGATTATACAGCAAGAGATGCTCAAATAGCCGTTTTACGTGAAAAATTAGGTTTAGTTATTGCTGTAAGAGCGGTTCACTATCTACGTAGTAGTGTTTTAATTATAGACGATGCAACTAAGAATAGAGAAGATGCTTTTCATGATCTTTGTGAAGGGTATGGATTTGTAAATAGTTTACGTTACATAGTTAAGGCAGATGGAACAGCTTACTTTACAGATGCTGAAGTAGATGGTTTCTTAGCAATTTTGAATGAAGATAAAGGGTTATGGTCTATAACGTCTAACGAATTAAATGATATGGCAGATGCTATTGCAGCAAAAAGTGTTGGCGGAACATCATGGACTGTTGAGGATGTTAAGTAATAAATATGAGCACATATTCTAAATATTAATATAAGAGGGATTGCTTATGCAATCTCTTTTTGTGTTTATATTTGCGTGAAAAAAATATAATTCTATGAAAAAAATAATTTATATACTTCCTGTAATCGGATTCCTGTTGGTTTTAGCTTGTTCATCCAATGATGACTCTTCAGGAGGAGAAGGAGATAATAAAGACGATTTTAATAGAGCAGAGTTAACAGCAAGCTGGGTGAATAACTTAGTGTTACCCGCAGTCAATGATTTAAAGTCTAAATTAGGGAGTTTAAGCACATCTGTAAATACATTTACAGCCTCTCCAGATACTGATGGCTTATCTAAAGTTAGGTTAGATTTATTTGAAGCAGCTAAAGTATGGCAGCATGTGGAGATGTTTTTCTTTAAGTCTAGTTACGCTTTTGATATGTATACGTATCCAACAAAACCAGATAAAATATTAGAAAATATAAATAGTGATATAGAGCTTAACCTTGACAGAAGTGTATTGAACGAGACTCAAGGCTTACCAGCAATAGATTATTTAGTAAATGGTTTAGAAGTGTCTGATACTGAAATTATAACTAAATACCAAGACGCTAAATATGCATCGTATCTAAAAACACTTGCCGATAGAATGGTAACATTAACCAATACAGCAATTAGTGATTTTGAGTCTGCTAAAGCTACAAATATTGCTAGTGTGGGTGATGAGAAAACCTCTTATTTTAGTATCCAATTAAACGATTATGTAGAATATACAGAACAATCTTTTAGGGAAAAAAAGATCGCTACACCTTCGGGAACGCGAAATAGAGACCCAAGGTTTACAGTTGCACCTAGTCCAGATGTTGTTGAATCACTTTATAGTCCTAACAATTCAAAAGCATTATATCTTGAAGCCTATGATGCCATTCAGGATTTTTATTACGGAAGAAGTTATTCAAATGATTCAAATACCATAGGTTTACAAGACTATTTACAGTTTTTAAAAGCAACTATTATGGTAGATGGTAAGGATATTAAGTTAGACGATTATATTCAACAAATATTCGCAAACATAGATACAGCTAATACCAATATCACAGCTAATTTTTATGATCAAACACAAGACTATAACACAAATTTTGATGCTGTGTTTGATGCCATTCAGGAATTTGTAATTGCCATTAAATCTAATGTTTTAGATGTCTTTAATTTAACTATTGATTTTATTGACAGTGATGGTGACTAATGAACACATTAATTATTATCTAAATAAAAAAACAAAGGCGGCATCACTTGCCGCTTTTCGTATTTTGTTTGGTATGTTAATGCTTGTTAGTCTTATAAGATTTTTATCCAAAGGGTGGGTTGCAAAGTTTTATATAGCACCCAATTTTCATTTTAAATATTATGGATTTTCTTGGGTAGTGACCTGGGGGGGATATACTTATATTTTATTTGCTATAGCTATAATCGCTTGTTTAGGTATTGTTTTAGGATTAAAATATAGACTGTCCATAATACTATTTTTTTTATCGTTTACCTATATAGAATTAATAGATAAAACCACATATTTAAATCATTACTACTTTATTAGTATATTGAGTTTTTTGTTATGCTTTTTACCATTAAATGCAACTTTTTCGTTAGATGCCTACAAGAAACAACAATCCTATTATTACGTGCCTTCCTGGACAGTAGATAGTATTAAAGTACTACTGGGGATTGTATATTTTTATGCAGGGTTAGCTAAATTGAATTCCGATTGGTTATACAGAGCTATGCCTTTAAAAATATGGCTGTCCTCTAAAACAAGCTTTCCTGTTATAGGTAAGTTTATGAATGATTCTTGGTTTCATTACACCATGAGCTGGAGTGGTGCTATTTATGATTTAACCATTCCTTTTCTTCTTTACATTAATAAAACAAGGCTATTTGCATTTGTAGCTGTAGTTATATTTCATGTGTTTACACGTATACTTTTCAATATAGGGATGTTCCCTTATATTATGATATGTGTTACACTCATATTTTTTAGTAGTGAGTTTCACGAAAAATTTTTAAGAACCATCTCTAGAGTATTCAATATAAAGAGCAAACTTAAAAAGCTTAAAGAGGTTTATCGATCAAAATATGATAAAAGTGTTCTAGCGCTAGTAGCGCTTTTTATTGCAATACAATTAGTTTTTCCTTTTCGCTATTTATTATATCCAGGAGAATTGTTTTGGACAGAAGAAGGCTACCGCTTCTCATGGCGTGTTATGTTGATAGAAAAAGCTGGCTATACTACATTTAGAATTATTAATTACGATACAGGCAATAGTTTTATAGTGAATAACGATGATTTTTTAACCGCTTTTCAAAACAAACAAATGACAACTCAACCAGACTTTATAGTAGAGTATGCACACTATCTGGGAGCGCATTATAAAAAGGAATTAAAATGTGAAAATATTGGTATTTTTGCCGAAGGTTATATTTCTCTTAATGGAAGATTAAGTAAGCCATTTATAGATCCCAATATAGATTTATTAAAAGTAAAAGATAATTTTAAACACAAGCGTTGGATACTGCCATTTGAAGATGAAATTAAAGGTTTATAGTTTTATAACTTGTTATTGTTTTTCAATATTAAGTTTAGTTGCCCAAAACATAACGGCAAGAGTAATAGATAAGGATACTAAAAAAGTAGTTCCAGAAGTTAAAGTTTACACTAAAGCAGGTGTACTTATTGGACATACCGATATATCGGGAATAATAGATTTATCTGGTTTGGATACAGATAAAACGCATGAACTAATTTTCTTTGAATATAACTACCATACCTTAGAAACTACTTTAAATCTCAAAAGTGAGACCCAAATTGAGATTGCACTTGTTCATCTAGGAGAAGCATTAAACGAAGTGGTATTAAACTATAAAAAGAAGGAGTCGTTTGGACTAACCACATTAAAACCAGTAGAAGGGACACATATCTATGCGGGTAAAAAGTCTGAAGTAGTATTACTAGATCAAGAAATAGGGAATAAATCTACCAATAATGCCAGACAAATTTATGCCAAAGTAGCAGGACTTAATATATACGATAGTAACGATGGGGGGTTGCAATTAAACATAGGGGGTAGAGGTTTAGATCCTAACAGAACAGCTAATTTTAATACCAGACAAAACGATTACGATATTAGCGCCGATGTTTTAGGATATCCAGAAAGCTATTACACACCACCTACAGAAGCTCTGGGACAAATTCAAGTTGTTAGAGGAGCGGCATCGCTACAATATGGTACACAATTTGGAGGTTTGGTGAATTTTAAATTTAAAAAACCCAGCAGAAAGCCTATTGAATTTATTACAAGAAATACACTGGCATCATTTGGGACGTATACTAATTTTACCGCTCTTAGTGGTACAAAAAACAAGTTAAGTTACTCTATATTTTATAATAGAAAAAAAGGGGATGGTTTTAGACCTAATTCAGGATATAATTCGGATAATGTATATGGTTTTGTAGGGTATCAATTTAATAATAAAACCAGTATAAGCGCAGAAACTACTTATTTTAATTATTTGGCACAACAAGCAGGAGGCTTGTCCGATGTGCAGTTTTTACAGGACCCCAGACAAAGCTATAGAACCAGAAATTGGTTTGCTGTAGACTGGAAATTGTTTAATTTGAAATTGAATCATGAATTTTCAAGTAATGTAAACGCTACCTTAAGTGTTTTTGCCCTAGATGCTTCAAGAAAAGCTATTGGTTTTAGGTCAAACCCAATACCAGGCGGTGATACAGATATTTTTAGTCCCTTAAGCGATGAAGTGGACGAATTTGGTAATTTTGATTTAGAAAGAGACCTACTTGTTGGAACTTTTAAAAATTTTGGTGCAGAAGCTAGAGTAATTACAAAATATAAAATAATCGAAAAACCATCGGTTTTATTATTAGGGAGTAAATTTTATAGAGCAAACAATACGTCTCAACAGGGGCCGGGGACTAAAGGTATAGATGCCAATTTTAAATTTATACCAGTTGAATCTATTGTAGATTATGTTTACCCAAATGTAAACGCATTTAAATATCCAAACACAAATGTTGCATTTTTTGGAGAAAATATCTTTAACATTACCAATACATTTTCTATAACTCCAGGGTTTCGTTTTGAATATATAAAAACGGAGTCCACAGGAGAATTTTATAGCACGGTGGATAATCCCGCTGTTTTTAAACCAGATAATAACCTTTTAGAACGTAATTTTTTATTGTTAGGTTTAGGTGTAAGCTACAAGCCTAAACCATATTTTGAAACGTATTTTAACTTCTCGCAAAACTATAGATCGGTAACATTTTCAGATATTAGAACGGTTAATCCGTCTTTTGTTATAGATCCTTCAATTAAAGATGAAACAGGGTACACTATAGATTTAGGTATTAGAGGAACATTAAAGCAGGCACTATCTTATGATGTTAACGTGTTTTCATTGTTATATGATAATAGAATTGGTCAAGTATTTAGTTCGGAGCCACCATATAGAGCCCAATGGGTGAGAGGCAATGTAGGTAAAGCATTAATATTAGGGCTTGAATCTTTGATTCAGTGGAATATTAAAGAATCTTTTTTTAAAGGAAATAAGAATCTAAAATTAGACGTATTTTCTAATCTAGCCTTAACTACATCAGAATATTCAAGTGCTAAAGGCGAAAGTATAAATGGTAATAAAGTAGAGTTTATTCCAGAAATAAATTTAAAAACAGGAATATCGTTTGGTTACAAGAATTTAATAACATCGTTACAATACACATTTTTATCAGAACAATTTACCGATGCTACTAATTCACCATACAATCCAAATAATAGAGATCAGGTAGACGGCGCCATACCAGCCTATGATATTATGGATTTATCTCTATCATATACTTTTACTAAAAATTTTAAATTAGAAGCGGGGATAAATAATTTACTGGATAATAGTTATTTTACAAGAAGAGCCACAGGCTATCCAGGACCAGGGATTATACCAGCTGAACCTAGAAGCTGGTATACGACACTGCAGATTAAACTTTAAGTTAATATTACCAGTATAAGTTAGTTATATTAATTCTGTTTTATCAGTTTTTAAACTGTATAGGTATTTTTTTAACGATTTACGAAGGGTGATATCATTTAAGGTATTTCTTAGATAGAAATTAGCAATAAAACATAATAAAATGCGTATATTTGCACGCAATTATTAATGTAATTGCAGCATGACTTCACATCAAAACAAAATAGTAGGCGAAGGATTAACCTACGACGACGTACTATTAGTCCCATCATTTTCCGAAGTACTTCCACGCGAAGTAAATATCCAAACAAAGTTTACAAGAAACATTACTATTAATGTGCCTATTGTTTCTGCAGCTATGGATACTGTTACCGAAAGTAAAATGGCCATTGCTATGGCTCAAGAAGGCGGTATAGGGGTGTTGCATAAAAACATGACTATAGAGGCGCAAGCAATGAAGGTGAGAAAAGTAAAGCGTGCCGAAAGTGGTATGATTATAGATCCTGTAACATTACCTATGGATGCTTTGGTTAAGGATGCAAAACGAGCTATGGCAGAACATAGTATAGGAGGTATTCCTATTGTTGATGACCAAGGTACTTTAAAAGGAATTGTTACTAATCGTGATTTGCGTTTTGAGCATAAAAATAAAAGACCAATTGTTGAAGTAATGACTAGTGAAAATCTAGTTACAGCTTCAGTTGGTACGTCTTTAAAAGATGCCGAAACTATATTGCAAAAGCATAAAATTGAGAAGTTACTTATTGTTGATGATAATTATAAATTATCTGGTTTAATTACATTTAGAGATATTACTAAATTAAGCCAAAAACCTATTGCAAATAAAGATAAATACGGACGTTTACGTGTTGCAGCTGCTATAGGTGTTACAGGAGATGCCGTTGATAGAGCAGAAGCTTTAGTAAAAGCAGGCGTTGATGCTGTAGTTATTGATACGGCACATGGGCACACCAAAGGTGTGGTTGCCGTTTTAAAAGAAGTAAAGTCTAAGTTTACAGCGTTAGATGTTATTGTTGGTAATATCGCTACTGGTGCTGCTGCAAAATATTTAGTAGAAGCAGGAGCAGATGCTGTAAAAGTAGGTATAGGGCCAGGTTCTATTTGTACAACACGTGTTGTTGCAGGCGTCGGGTTTCCTCAATTCTCTGCAGTATTAGAGGTCGCTTCTGCTATTAAAGGAACAGGTGTTCCTGTTATTGCTGATGGAGGAATTCGTTATACAGGTGATATTCCTAAAGCATTAGCAGCAGGTGCAGATACTGTGATGTTAGGCTCACTTTTAGCAGGAACTAAAGAATCTCCAGGAGAAACGATTATATACGAAGGTAGAAAGTTTAAGTCTTACAGAGGTATGGGGTCTGTAGAAGCGATGAAAAAAGGGAGTAAAGACCGTTATTTTCAAGATGTTGAAGATGATATTAAAAAATTAGTGCCTGAAGGTATTGTAGGGCGTGTACCATATAAAGGTGAGTTGTTTGAAAGTATTCACCAGTTTGTTGGAGGATTAAGAGCTGGTATGGGGTACTGTGGTGCTAAGGATATAGAAACGTTAAAAGAAACAGCGCAATTTGTTAAGATTACGGCTAGTGGTATTAATGAAAGTCATCCTCATGATGTCACCATTACTAAGGAATCTCCTAACTATTCACGATAGTTGTTCTAATTAAAAAGAGTGTTTTTTTAGTTTAATACCAATTATGAGTTAAAATGCGCTAAGAAAGACAAAGTTGCTTTCTTTTTATACACTGCGATGCTAGTTTTTCATAGCAGGGCTATGGAAAACATGAATAAAGATGTATAAAATGAAATGAACGAGAATGACTAGCTCATTTTAACTTGTAATTGGTATTATACCAATTTTGCTATAAAATGAGGTATAAATAATTTGAGTTATTTTACAGGAGTTCAAAGCATAAAAATCAAGCATAGCCATAGCTACGGTTTATTTTTTTAATGCAGAAATCATGTAAAAGAAACGAATTATATGTCGCATTTTATGGTAGAATTGGTATTACTTCGTTTTTTATTTGAAATGATTGTAAAATAAAAGGATAATTTTTAAGTGATGTTTTTAAAAGAACAGGTATTATACGATTTACGATTAAAATTTTCGTATACATCAGTTCGAGTATTTTTTATGACGAGATAACGAAATAAAAAATGTATCGAGAACAGGTTAGCAGCTTCTTGATACATCACACTAAGGCGTGACACTCGAAGAAGTGATAAAAATTTTATACGAAATTAAATTACGTAAATGGTATTACTCAATTAAACGTGTATCGATTCCTGAAAGGTTACCATCTTCATCGTAAATTAAATCGGTTGCTATAAAGCTTAAATTAAGATTAATAATATGGTCATACTTTAAAATTATGGTATGCCCTTCTATATCTATATATTCGCTTTCAGGATTGCTTATGTCTTTTCTTTTTGCACCATTCAAGTAAATGAGGTTTAAGCCGCCGTCTTTTGAAAGTTCATAATCTACAAGGGCGCCATTATATACGTAAGGGTTGCCCGCAACATTTACTAAGGCTACTACATAAGTAATATCTACATCTTGAATGGTATCTTTAAATAATTGAATTTGAGATCGCCTTAATAAGATAAATTTACCTGTTATTAAATAATGCCAAATATTATCAAATCTTAAAAAAGGAAAACGTGTGTCTAAATTTTTATTGAGAACTAAACTTCTAAAACCATGACCTAGACATAAAGAAATTAAGCACATTAAAAAGTTAAAAGAAATAATTTCTTTTCTAAATAATTCTACATTATTAATTGCATTTTCAACGGTGTCTTTATTAGAAGAAAGTAAGCCTAGTAAGGTTTTAAAATCATATTCATAACCAGAAATTAGTGTAATTGGAATGCCTATAATAACATATACAATTAGTGAAGGAATTAACGTATTGGTTAATAATCCAAAAAAATCTTTGATAGTATATTGGCTAGAAAACTCGCCCGAAAAGTAACTTTTATTAAATATAATTCCTGGCAATAGTAGAATTAAAATAACTATACCAGCTAAAGCAATATTCATAGTATATTACTTTTCTGCAGACATTACTCTTTGAGCAGTTTCGACAGAAATTTTAATCGTTCTCGCTTTTTCTCCTTTAGAAACCTTTCTAATAGCAGCCATTATTTTACTAAACTCTGAACTGTTTAAAAGAACTTTCCCTGTACTACTGCCCACAGAAACAACAGAACCTGAAAACTTACGAGAAGCTGAAGCTAGCGCTTCTTTAGCTAATTTTGCACTAGTATTATTTTTTTCTTTCGACATCTAAATGATTATTAATTTAAATATAGCAAAATTTATTCCAATTTCCGAAAAAATCTTTAAAATATTATTTTATGAGTCTGTAATCTAGGGATTTGCTTACAATTAGGGCGGTGTCTATGGAACTAATCAATTAAAATTTCTAACAAAGTAATGGCTGCATCACTAATTTTTGTACCTGGACCAAAAACAGCAACGACACCTGCATCGAATAAAAATTGGTAATCTTGTTTAGGAATAACACCACCAACAATTACCATAATATCTTCACGATCGTATTTTTTTAATGCTTCAATTACCTGAGGAACTAGTGTTTTATGTCCACCCGCTAATGATGAGACTCCAAGGATGTGGATATCGTTTTCTATAGCTTGTTTAGCGACTTCAAAAGGCGTTTGAAAAAGTGGTGCAATATCAACATCAAAACCAATATCTGCATAACTTGTAGCGACGACTTTAGCGCCGCGATCATGACCGTCCTGTCCCATTTTAGCAATCATAATACGGGGTCTGCGACCATCTTGCTTTGCAAAAATATCGGCTAATTCTTGCGCCTTCTTAAAAGAACTATTATTTCCTATTTCTTTACTATACACACCCGAAAATGATTTTATTTGTGCTTCATGTCGTCCAAATACAACTTCTAAAGCATGACTTATTTCTCCTAAAGTTGCACGAGCTCTGGCAGCTTTAATAGCTAATGCTAATAAATTAAAATCTTCTGAATCTAAGTTCTTATTTTCCTTAGAATTGAGGTCATCTAAATGTAATGAAAATTTAGCTGCTTCTGTTAATTTAGATAATGCGCTATTCACATTAGCTGTATTTCTAGATGCTTTTACTTGATTTAAGCGCTCTATTTGTAGTGCTCTAACTTTTTTATTGTCTATTTCTAATGTAGAAATAGCATCTTCTTTTTCTAATTGATAGTTGTTTACACCAACAATAATGTCTTGTTCAGAATCAATTCTTGCTTGTTTTCTGGTGGCAGCTTCTTCAATTCTAAGTCTTGGTAATCCTGCTTGAATGGCTTTGGTCATTCCACCTAAATCCTCAATCTCTTGTATTAGTTCCCATGCTTTATGTGCGATATCATGAGTTAACTTTTCAACATAATAACTTCCCGCCCAAGGGTCGATTGTTTTTGTGATTTTAGTTTCTTCTTGTAAATAAAGTTGTGTGTTTCTCGCGATACGTGCCGAAAAATTGGTTGGTAATGCTATGGCTTCATCTAGGGCATTGGTATGTAAACTCTGCGTGCCTCCAAAAACAGCAGCAGTAGCTTCGATAGTTGTTCTGGCTATATTATTAAAAGGATCTTGCTGGGTCAAACTCCAGCCCGAAGTTTGGCAATGTGTACGTAATGCAAGTGATTTTTCGTTTTTAGGGTTAAATTGCTTAACTAATTTAGCCCATAGCATTCGTGCGGCTCTCATTTTAGCAATTTCCATAAAATGATGCATCCCAATACCCCAAAAAAAAGAGATGCGAGGCGCAAAAACATCAATATCTAATCCCGCTTTAAGTCCTGTTCTTAGGTATTCTAGACCATCTGCTAGAGTGTAAGCCAGTTCAATATCACAAGTTCCTCCAGCTTCTTGCATGTGGTAACCAGAGACACTTATACTATTGTATTTGGGCATGTACTTACTTGTAAATGTAAAGATGTCTGAAATAATTTTTATGGATGGTGAAGGCGCGTATATGTAGGTATTCCTTACCATAAATTCTTTTAAAATATCGTTTTGTATCGTACCAGATAAAGCTTCTAAAGCAACGCCTTGTTCTTCGGCAGCAACGATATAGAAAGCCATTATAGGTAATACAGCTCCATTCATCGTCATTGAAATCGACATTTTATCCAGAGGAATATCTTTAAAAAGCAGTTTCATGTCCTCAACAGTGTCTATGGCTACACCAGATTTCCCAACGTCACCAACAACACGTTCGTGATCACTGTCGTAACCACGATGTGTGGCTAAATCGAAGGCTACAGACAACCCTTTTTGCCCAGATGCTAAGTTACGTTTATAAAAGGCATTACTTTCTTCTGCAGTACTAAACCCAGCGTATTGACGAATGGTCCAGGGTTTACGTGCATACATAGTACTGTAAGGGCCTCTTAAATATGGCGCTATTCCAGCTGCAAAATTTAGATGCTCTACGTGTTCTATATCTTTTGCAGAATACTGAGATTTTATGTCTAAACCTTCAGCAGAGGTAAAGGAATTATCAGCAAAGTGATTATCACGCTTTACTGTTCGCTCAATACTTATATGTTGAAGGTTTTTTCTTGTCATTACATGATCATTTTTTGAATGAATGGATCAAAATTTATGTCATAAATACTAGATAGTTTAATCATTACAGTTTTTCCTTTAGATGAGATGAAATACGCTGTACTAAAGAGTGATAAGTCGGTTACAGGGTAATCTATTTTGTAGATTGCTCTAAAAATTTGTTGTTGTTTATTACCGAGATACTTGGCTGTAATTTTAGTAAATTCTATATTCTCTTTTTCTGTAATTTTTTCATTATTTAGTCTTATCAAACCCAGTATTTGACTTGCATCCCTTTTAGAAAAAGGGAAATAGGGTATAGTATTAATGGTATAGGTAATGCCATAATCTTTATCAAAATAGATATAGAAATTCCCCTTTAGATCTCTTAGTGTTTCTATAGCACTGGATTCAAAAGTATAAGGCTTACCTGATGATACAGAATCCAATAGTTTAATATATTCAGAAGAGGAGTATTCCTTAAAAGTTGAAGGAAGATAAATTTTTATACCATCATCACTTAAAAAATGATATTTACCCTCAACGTCTTCTATCTTTTCTATCTCAAACCATTTTTTTAACTCAGCTCCTACATTAAGGCATGATGTGAGGCATAATGCTAGTAGATAGAACGATAAGAGATATCTATTTTTCATTTTAATGATCATGACCCGCATGTGGGTCTGCTTTAGCAGCAGGTACTTGCGTTTGAGTTGGAGGCACCTTATTAAAATCTACTTTTGGCTCAGGTTTTTCTACCACTTTAGTTAAATCTGTATCAAACAATTTTGCATAGTATAAATCCAAAGCAATATAAGCTGCTAAGTATTTGTCTCTAACTGCAGTGCTGTAATTTGAAAGTACTGCTGGACCAAATACTTTAGGACTCATGCTATTGGTGCTTATAAGTGCATTTAATGTTGTTTTTAAATCTTTATTAGTGATATTTTCGGCAATACACTTAAAGATAGGGGTATTGTAGTCTAGTTTACTTTTGGGGCTTGTAACATCCCATAATTCTTTTTTCTCTTTTAATACTTCAAATATTTTTACAGTATGAGGACTTAATATGTCTTCGTATTTTAAACGGCTATAGTTAGCGTTTCTTATAAATTGGGAATACGCTCTGGTTAAATTTGGTTTATCTTTTCCGTAATATTTGGTAATATCATCTTCAAAGGCAAATACAGCTTCGTTTAATAATTTTAAGTCAAAATTATTACAGTTTAAAACAATGCCTTTTTCTGAGAATTTAAATTCGGATAACTCTTTTTCTGCTTTTTTACAACCAAATAAAGTGACTACTAATAAAAGTGCGATAATGTTGAATTTTAATTTCATGATGTTTACTCGTTTTTTAATCGTTTTTGTTCTAAATTTTCTGTTAATCGTTTTTCTATAATAGGTTCTATAAGTGTTTTTCTTTTATGTGTTTTTATAAAAGGGAACAACTCTAATTCGTGTTTTATTTTTTCGTCTTGATTTGGGTACTTATTAGCCCCCAATATAATTTCTTTTTTAGAATTAAAAAGGTCTTGTTCTTTAGTTGCGCTTTCTTTTATTTTTCGCTGTATTGTATGTTTCTTTAACTGCTTTAAAAAGCCACCTTGCTTTTCTATGTCTTTAAATAGTGTTAGTGCTTTTTCGGCAAGTTGATTGGTAAGGTTTTCTATATAGTAACTTCCATCTGTAGGGTTATCTACAGTATTAAAATAACTTTCGTGTTTTAAAATTAAAAGTTGGTTTCTCGCCATGCGTGAGCCAAATGCGTTTTGTTTTTTAAAAACAGCATTGTAAGGCAAATTACAAATAGTATCTGCTCCTCCTAAAATGGCACTCATACTCTCGGTAGTAGTGCGTAGCATATTGTTATTGTAATCGTAAATAGACATATTGCGTTTACTTGGAGAAGTAAAAATATGGCATTTATAGTTTGTTGTATAGTTGTTAGCTATGGTTGTAAATAAAATTCTTAAGGCTTTAAGTTTTGCTATTTCGAAAAAGTAATTTGAGCCTATACCAACATGGTATGTTATTGTTATTTCTGAAGGAAAATCTGTTGATGTATTGTTTTCAATAAAATTGAAATATTCGTTAGTATGCGCCATAGCATAAGCTAATTGCTGTATTATATTGGCACCTGCATTTTGATATAAGCCCATATCTACAGATAACATTGAAGTTGTATTGGATACTTTGTTTGAAAGTATCTCTTGTATTAACAGAAAGTCTTTGTTGAGGTTATAAAACCAATTTCCAGTTCTTGCTAAATGCCCTATAATGTCTATGCCTAGATGTATTTTAGCACTGGAAGGAATAGAAAAAATAGGTTTTAAATACTCTGGAGAGATAAAATGAAGCTCAAAGTAAATACTTATAGCGTTTAAATCAATATCTTTTAGAAGTTCTGTTACTTTAATTGTTTTGGAAGGAATTACAAATTTTATACTCTCTGTACCTCCGTTTATTGCTTCTATAGCCAGATTATTACCTGTAATAGTATCTTCTACATAAATTAATTCGCATACTTTAAATGCTGTTACTTTTGTATTATGAATAGGCGGACGTTCCTTAAAATCGTCTAAATGATAAAAGGGTTTTACTTGAATACCTTCATGACTTGTCCAAACAAGGGTGTTGTTGTAATCTATTCCATTTAAATCAAACTGCATCTTTTGCTTCCATTGTTTGGAAGATACAGGGTTAAAATCATTAAATAAAGTAGTACTACTCATTATCTTTCAACTTTAAACTATCTTCATACTCTATAATAAAAATGTCTTCGTTTTCACGTTTCATATAATATTCTTCACGTGCGAACTTTTCCATACCGTCACCTGTACCTAGTTTTTTTATGGCTTTATTATCTTTATCAATTTCCTTTTTATAATATTCTTTTTCAGCTTCTAAATCGTCAATATCACTATTTAATTCCTTATGTATAAACCAGGAGTTATTATCGAAAAAAATCATCCATATTACAAACACTAACAGTATAAAAACGTAGATGTTTTTATAAAGGAATGAAAATTTATGATGTGTTTTAGGTTTTTTCATCTAGAGTTTTTCGTTAATAATAGTGCGTACAATATTAATGGCTACGGTATTGTAATGGTTGTTTGGAATTATAATATCTGCATACTCTTTCATGGGTTCTATAAACTGGTTGTGCATGGGCTTTAAAGTAGTTTTATAGCGTGCTAAAACTTCATCTAAATCTCTACCTCGCTCCGATATATCTCGCTTTAATCGTCTTATTAGGCGCTCGTCACTATCGGCATGAACAAATATTTTAATATCAAATAATTCTCTAAGCTCTGGATTGGTTAGAATTAAAATACCTTCAACAATAATAACTTTTCTGGGATGTGTTAAAATGGTATCTCCAGTTCTATTATGTTTAACGAAAGAATATACGGGCTGGTGTATGGGTTCGTTGTTTTTTAGTTGTTTTAGATGTTGGGTTAATAACTCAAAATCGATGCTCCTTGGATGATCAAAATTAATTTTAACACGTTCGCTATAGCTTAAATGTGACGTGTCATTATAATAAGAATCTTGAGAAATAACACCTACTTCACCTTCGGGTAACTCCTTTAATAATTGATTTACAACGGTTGTTTTACCACAACCAGTACCACCAGCTATTCCTATTACCAGCATATTTAATTAATGTTAAAATACTCCGAGGCTTGCCTCTAAATTAAAAATATATTTCCAACAAATACCTCGTGAGCTTGACACGAGGCTGTTTATTAATAAAACAAAGTTAGTAAATTGGATGTTTAAGGTAGATATTATTGCTATTTTTTCACAGCTTCAACTTCTTCTATGGTAACAATCTCTGTATTTGTATTTCCCCAGCTATTGTTAATATAATTCATAACATCTGCCACCTCTTCATTATCTAAACCTAGTGGTGCCATATAACTATTATAGTCGATGCCGTTTACAGTGATCTCTCCTTTTTGCCCAAACTTTATACCTTTAATACTTGCTGTTCTATTATTTTTAAGGTAATCTGAATTTGCTAGAGGAGGGAAAGTATACGCTACTCCTTCGCCATTTGCCATATGGCAGTTTATGCAAAAGTCTCCATAAATCTCTTTTCCTCTAGAAATACTTTCCTGTAATGGATCCTGTTGTGAAAGGCTTAATGTTCCCCAAAAACAGAAGCTACTTAAAGCTAAAATTATAAATGCTTTCATAGTATTTGTTTAAAATTTAATTTGAGTTAGGTACAATTTTTACAATGCCTTTCCCTTCTATGGCTGCATATAAATAGCCATCGGGCGCTTGTTTTACAGTTCTAAACCTACCTAAACCTTCAAATAATTTTTCGCGTTTAATTACTTTATTTTTTTTAATTATCAAACGTTCTAAATATTCAAATTTTAAAGAGCCAACTAATAAACTTTTTTCCCAATCTGGGTATTTTTTTGAAGTAATAAAAGTCATTCCGCTGGGTGCAATAGAAGGAACCCAGTAAAATAAAGGCTGTTCCATACCTTCTTTTTTAGTAATATCTGTAAAAGGTGTACCGCTGTAATTTATTCCATAGGAAATTACAGGCCAACCATAATTTTTACCTTTTTCTATAATATTTATTTCATCTCCACCTTTAGGACCATGTTCATGCACCCATAATTTTCCAGTTTTAGGATGTAAAATCATACCTTGCGGGTTGCGGTGCCCATAACTAAAAATGGCTTTTTTAGCATTAGGTGTATTTACAAAAGGGTTATCTTGAGGAATGCTACCATCGTCTTTTAATCTGTAAATTTTACCACAATCTCTTGTAATGTCTTGAGGGTTTACATCGCGGTTCCCTCTATCTCCAATCGAAAAATATAAATACCCATCGCTATCAAATTCTATTCGGGAACCAAAGTGTTGTCCTTTTTTGGTGTTAATACCGGCTTTGTATAGCAGTTGTTTTTCAACTAGGCTATCGTTTTTTATTTTTGCTCTCATTAAGGCAGTATTACCGCCAGTACCTTCTCCTTTAGGAGAAGCAAAAGTAAAATATAACCAACCATTATCTTTATAGTTTGGGTGTAATTTAATATCTAAAAAGCCACCTTGACCTCTTACATATATTTCTGGTAACCCAGCTATTTCTGTTTTTTTGTCGTTCTTAAAGAGGATTAACGTGCCCGTTTTTTCTGTGATTAAAATACTTCCATCGGGTAAAAATTCCATACCCCAGGGAATATCCAATTCAGGTACCACCACTTCGGTTTTGTAATTTATCTTGTCTGGCGTTTTTGCAATTACTTTAGAAGGTGTTTGTTGTGCAGAAATAGTGTAGCTAACAAGAGAAAATATTAAACTGCAAATAAAATGTTTCATACCTAATAATTTTGAGTTCAAGATACGTTAAAACCTGAATTCGACCTAAGAACACTATTCTTTTAAATTCAAATCCCTTTCTATTACCCACTTAAGTTAAATAAGTGCATTGTGTAATTCTTATAAAACAGTGAAAAATAATTCATTGGTCTCAAATTTAGTCGAAACTATGTACTTTAGTGCATTTCGCTTTAGCTTCTAAAAACTTTTGACACGAATTACACGAATTTACACAGATTTGATTACGTAATTCATCTGGCAGACTTTCAGTCTGCGAACCAAACCTATGGACTTACAGTCTATAGTGGTTTAGTTTCAAGCTAAAAACCACTAAACAGACCATCTTATTCCTTAAATAACGATAAACTAGCATGCTAGTCTATCGTTATTATAAGTTGAATCTAGCCTGTTTATTGACTTTTATCTACGATTCTTATATCGAATTCAGGTTTAAAATGAATAATTTATGGATATTCCAGAATAATAATTTATTGGATTTCCTGGATAGTAATACCTAGGCGCATTACCGCCAAAACCTGAAGCATTAATTAAAATTTGTGAGGCATATTGTTTGTCAAAAATATTGTTTAAACCAAAAAAGAGATTGTAATTTAATTGAGGGATTAGTGTTTTTTTATAGCCTATTTTTAAGTTGCTTAAGCTGTAGTTATCAGAGAATAAACTATTGCTATCTGTAATTGGTATTTTACCAACGTGCTGAAAATTAAAATTACCATAAAGTCCAATTTTGGAAACCATTTCAATTCCCAAATTAATAACACTTGATGGTACTCCTGTTAATTTATTCCCAGAGTAATTATTATCTTGATCTACAAAGGTTTTAAATTTATAATTATTGAGAGCGCAATTCCCAAATACAGAAAATTTAAACTTAGATGTATTTTTTAATGTATACTTTAGTTGTGCTTCTATACCGTCATGATTAGTTTTGCCAGCATTAATGCCTATAAAGGCATCTTCTGATGTTCTTCGTGAAACCAAAAGGTTTTTTATGGCTAGGCGGTATATAGAAAGGTTGTAGAATAGGTTGTTGTTACTGTTAGAGCCTCGAATACCGATTTCAATATTCCAACCTGTTTCTGGGTTTAAGTTATTATTTATGTTCCCGTCGGGGCGTAAGGTTTCGGCAAGTGAAAGTGGTGAAAATCCATGGCTTACATTAGCATAAATGTTTAAATTGGTATTAATATTGTAAAGTATGCCTAGCTTTGGAGAAAATAAACCTTTAAATTTAAAGGCTCCAGATTGATCGGGATTGGAAGTTGCGATTGGAAAGTTATCACTTAAATGGTAGCTAGTTTTATTGTAATTTAATCCAAGTACAACATCGGTTTTCTTAGTTAAGTTATATCTGCTTTCAAAAAATATATTGTAGTACGATCTTTTTTCTTCAAAATTAGATAAAGCAATACCTTTTACACTACCAATAGCTTCAGGAAACTCTTGATACAGATTTTCAAACGTTTTATAGTTGTAGTTATCTTTAAATAACTCTACTCCTAAAACCCACTTAAAAGTTCTATTGCTTAATTTAAAATTATGATTAATCCTGTGCCTTACTCCAAAACCAAGAACGTTTTCATCCAGAATATTAAAAGGCCTAGGTTCGTAAGAATCTCTAAAGGATATAAAACCACTTGTGTTTTGTTCGAGATTTTTATTAAACAAATGTTTTAATGAAACTCCAAAAAGCCCTCTTTTGGTATCTTCAAATCCTTTTGATCGTTTCCATGTAAATGTAGCAGATTCGGGGTTATCCCTAAAATCGGTTTCGTTTAGTGAGCTGGGAATAAATGCTTTTAAATTAGAAAAAGCAATTAGTGTAGTTAACTCATTATTCTTATTTATACGGTGTACAGAATTTAGAGTAAGCGCATGCCTATTGTATTGGTTGTTTTCTCTGTAGCCATCGCTTTCTGTTTTACTATAAACAAGTTTAAAACTGTTAGTGTTATTGCCATAATTTACATGAAACATGTTTTTTAAAAGCCCAAAGGTCCCTATAGTTGTTTCGCTTTGCAGGCTAAAATCGTTAAAACTACTTTGTTTTGGTGAGAGTTGAATAACACCGCCTAAACCAGCACCATAAATACTGGAAGTAGCACCTTTGGTTATTTCTATTTTTGAAATTGATCCTAGCTCAAAATCTTCAAGACTTGTTTCTCCGCTACCATTTGTGAGCGGTATGTCTTTAAAATAAGCTCTAATTTTTGCAGAGCCAAATAAGTTTCTGGAACCCACACCTCTTATTGTAATACGATTCGTGTTAAGCGCACCTGTTTGCATAAATACACCAGGTATACTATTTAAAGCCTGGTTTATATTTATAGAATTATATCTTTTAATATCTTGATTTGAGATTATACTAACACTAGATGTAGCGTCTTTTATAGCTAAGGGGATATGAGTTGCATTAATTATTACTTCGTTTAATAAAGAAGGATGTTTTTCAAGGTGAATAGTATAACTTTTTTTCGGACTTAATTTGATGGTTTTTTCCAGATAATCTTCTTTTTTTAAAAGGTAAAAACCAGATGTTTTAATTTGAAAGAAACCTTTTTTGCTTACAAAAGAGGAGTCTGTTTTAATTAAAGTAATAGTAATATCTTCCAGTACTCTATTTTCAGAGTCGGTAATTTTGTTTATAATTTGCTGTTGGCAAAAACAAAACTGAGATACAGCAATAAGGAAAAATTTGAGTACACCTTTTTTTTTCACATGTGAAAAATATATCTTTTCTAAGGAAGAGAAAAACTTTAAAATAATTTTCACATAAAAATGCTTAAGATGAATTTAAAAAAGTATATTTGCACCCCGTTACATTTTCGGGGTGTAGCGTAGCCCTGTCGCAGATGACGCTTTAGCGTTATTATCGCGCCGCGTTTGGGACGCGGAGGTCGTCACGCTAGAGGCGTGACCACCCTCAAAAGATAGAAGATATGTTTGTATATATTCTATTTAGTGAAAAAAGTTCTAGATATTATGTAGGTCAAACTGCAGATGTCGAAAAAAGATTGAAAAGACATAATCAAGGTCTTGTACCATCTACAAAATATGGTATGCCTTGGAAGATTGTTTTGCAAATTGAAGTAGAAACTAGATCAGGAGCAATGCTTCTAGAATCTAAAATCAAGAAAAGAGGCGCAAAACGATTTATAGATAGCCAATTCGGGGTGTAGCGTAGCCCTGTCGCAGATGACGCTTTAGCGTTATTATCGCGCCGCGTTTGGGACGCGGAGGTCGTCACGCTAGAGGCGTGACCACCCTCAAAAGATAGAAGATATGTTTGTATATATTCTATTTAGTGAAAAAAGTTCTAGATATTATGTAGGTCAAACTGCAGATGTCGAAAAAAGATTGAAAAGACATAATCAAGGTCTTGTACCATCAACAAAATATGGTATGCCTTGGAAGATTGTTTTGCAAATTGAAGTAGAAACTAGATCAGGAGCAATGCTTCTAGAATCTAAAATCAAGAAAAGAGGTGCAAAACGATTTATAGATAGCCAATTCGGGGTGTAGCGTAGCCCGGTTATCGCGCCGCGTTTGGGACGCGGAGGTCGCAGGTTCGAATCCTGCCACCCCGACAAATTATAGTATCAATTTATAGTAAAAACCTGATAATTTTATGATTATCAGGTTTTTTGGTTTTATGATTATCATACCAATTGATGTGATTAAAAAATAACAGATCAGAAATCAGAGGTTCTCAATGGTGATTTGAGCGAAATCTAAAATCATCTCTTTAAATGTTATCGTCATTTAATGTAGTAACATAAAGTGATTACTTCATATGTTATTAAAGCAAGCTACTTTGGTTAAAACTGAAATAATATACCATTATGTGAATTCAGTAGCAATTGATGGCACATCTCTTTGTTAGATTTTAGTTTTACTTGCAAAAAAAGTTTTTTTGAATAAAAACATAAATATTGGTCAGTCTTGGTAATTTGCTTACCTTTATCCAAGGATTACTAATCTTTATAGTATCAATCATTCACTATTATTTTTGTTGATGAGCTCTTACAGCAAAATCCGTCACATTAACAGGTTTCATACTTATAGTTGAATTATCAGGAAACTAGTCCAACATCAGAGTGTTAATAATTAGCACGCTAGGTACTTCAATACATATTTAGTTTTTTTGGTGTCATTAATACAATTTTGTATGAATAATGATTTAAATAGTGATTGTGGTCAAAAACGAATAACCACAGCATTACTACTTGCGGCTGGTACTGGTAGCCGCCTTTTTCCATTAACAGAAAATTCTCCAAAGTGTCTTACTATAGTAAGTGATAAATCGATTCTTAGTAGACTTTTAAAAAATTTAAAACACCAAGGATTTAAAAGGCTTGTAATTGTAACAGGTCACTTAAAAGAATGTATTATGGATAATCTTGGTGAAAAATCAGGAGATATTTCTATTGAATATATTCATAGCCCTTTATACAAAACAACCAATAATATTTATTCGCTTTGGATGGCACGCCATATTATAAATGAGCCATTTGTTCTTTTTGAAAGTGATTTAGTGTTAAATACTAAGTTGCTAGATAATATGGTTTACCCAGATAGAATAGCTGTTGCTCTTATGCAGCCTTGGCTTAACGGTACAACAGTTTCTATAGATAAAGCAAATAAGGTTACTGAATTTCAACAAGGAACTACTGAGACCTATTCAGGTATCCGATATAAAACAGTCAATATTTATAGTTTTTCACTTTTATCTTGGAAGTCTATTATTAAACAATTGAATCAATATGTTTCAGAAGGTAATGTAAATTGTTATTATGAAAACGTTTTTGCAGAAATGACTCAGCGTAAGAGTTTGGTTTTGGAATCTGTTTCTTTTGATCATCATCCATGGTTTGAAATAGATACACTTAAAGATTTAGCCCAAGCCGAATTGTTATTTCCTAAAGAATTGATTGAAGCACAAGAGTTAGAAAGCAATTTGGTATAGTTGCTTTTAAACAATGAAGTAGAAATAATTTAAAAGCGCAAAAGTTATAATGATAAAAACATATACAACACAAGAAGAAAAATATGAATACATATCTAAACAACATGGGGGGTACTACAGACACAATTTTACAGATCATGCTTATTTGTACAACCTATACTTTCCGCCAAAAGCTGTATTTAACCATCTAAAAGCTAACATAAATAATTTGGTTTTAAATTACCCAATGGCACAAAATGCATTAGCAGAGCTTGTTGGAGATATTATTAGTCAACCATCAGAAAGAATTGTAGTAGGTAACGGAGGTGCTGAAATTATAAAGATATTATCAGGAAGTTTAGCTAAAAAACTTATTGTTCCCGTTCCATCTTTTAATGAATATGTTAATGCGGCACCTGAAATGAGAGTTGTGGAGTTTCCCCTTGATTTCCCTTCGTTTGAATTAGATGTGGATAAATTTGCAGAAGAAGCCATAAAAGTTGACGCAGATATGGCTGTTGTGGTAACACCTAATAATCCAACCTCATTATTAGTTCCTAAAGCAGATTTAATTCGGTTATCAGAAAAACTTAAGCCAAGTAAATGTATCCTTATTGTTGATGAATCTTTTCTTGATTTTGCCGATAATAATGAGCAAATAAGTTTGGAGAAAGATATTACTAAATACTCTAATATAGCGATACTTAAAAGTATGAGTAAGGCCTATGGAATTTGCGGACTTAGAATTGGTTATTTACTAACAGCTAATAAAGATCTATTGCAATCTGTTCGTAATGGTGTACATATTTGGAATATTAATGGTTTTGCTGAAGAATTTCTTAGAATACTACCGCAATATAAAGCAGAATTTGAGGATAGCTGTAAAATAGTTAAGGCAGACAGAGATACTTTTTATGAAAACTTATGTGAGATAGAGGGGATGACAGTATTTAAACCAGATGCAAACTATATTTATTGTCGTTTACCTGAAGCAGCTTTAAACGGACCAGAAGTAACAAAGCGTCTTTTTATTAAATACAATATTTATATAAAACATAATGTTGGAAAAACCCAGCCAGATGCAGATAGGTATATTAGAATAGCAAGTCGTACTACAGAAGAGAATGCAATACTTATTGATGCGTTGAAGGATGTAATGTACTTAAAGAGAGAATAAGATGAAGAAGATTAAGCAAGCAAGTATGCTAAGCTTTGTTAAAGATTTACCTAATATTTGTTCTTTATTAGGGTTATTGTGTGCAGTAATAGGAATATATCTAGCAATAGAAGGAAGTTTTCCTGCGGCTATTATTAGTATTTTATGGGCAGTATTGTTTGATTGGTATGATGGTATAATAGCTAGAAAGTTAAAGGGAAGAACAAAAGAACAAGGTGTTTTTGGCGGTCAGTTAGACTCTATGATTGATATTGTTAGCTTTGGTGTTTTTCCTGCTGTTTTTTTATTAAGTTATGGGAATTTTAATATTTGGTACATACCAGGAGCTTTTATAATCATTGCAGCCTGTGCTATACGGTTAAGCTATTATAATATTTATGGACTTATTGATAGCAATACATATAAAGGCCTTTCAGTAGATAACAATGGGATAGTCTTGGCTTTTGTTTTTTTATTTGAAAGATTCATAGAACAGACTATTTTTTCAATACTAATGTATGCAGTATTACTAATTTTAGCCACTTTAAATTTATCATCTATTCCAATACCTAAATTTTCAGGAAAATGGGTTTATGCCTTAATTATATATGTATTGGTATTAACATTAATTTTTGGATGGGGTATTTATAACAAAATATTGTAAACTAACAGAAGCGTAGAATTAATATTAAGTTTTTAACATGAAACTTACTTGTTAATTATGGAATGTAGATTATGACAAGAAATCTATAGAGTTAAAAAAAAGTAATCAACGGAGTTGAAAATAATAGACCTTAAAGGCATAATTGTATCCTTTTTATAAATTACAACTTATAGGATGATACTTGGTATTTTTTAATATTGTGGTTATGCATATCTAAGTAATGATATTTTTCGGTTTCATTTTTAATAATATAGGTAACCACATTTCTAATTTTGTTATTAATTTTAGGTACTTCTTTTAGAAAAATAGTTAATGTTTTCATTTTTATTGTTTTTTAAGTTTAGCAAAAGTTACTAGTTCTAACCACAATTATCTAAAGGTGATCTTTTTAATTGGAATAAGCATCATTATTAACAATCAATTTAAACAATCAAAAGTTCTATTATTTTTTAGAATAGCATCTCATGTTTAAAAGTGTTGTTTTATTATAGCATTAATGTTCATTCTCAATAAAACAATAACAAATATTGAGCTATATAGTAAGTTTAATCTAAGCTCATGTTAATATGGTTTCGAAAACCAGGGGCTTATTATAAAAGTATTTAACTTGCGATGGCTAATATAAATTGACCATTAGCATTTTAAATTACTATTCAATTGATTAGGCGCACCCCAATCTGTTATGAATTAATTTAGAACTTCTTATTCTTTTTTTAATAAAAAAAGGATAACTACATATTATCCCAATTATAAGACGTTTCTTTACAAAAGTTTTCAAAATTATTATTTAATAAGGATTTTTTTATTTTACCTTATTTTGACTATGCTTTTTGTTTGGCTAGTTAATACTTTTTTTAACCAAGAACTCCTTAGAAAGAATGAAAGTTCATTGCTATTTGGATGATTCAATAAAACTTTAGTTTGAATGAGACCACTCCAAATAATTAAGCAAGTTACAAATAGAGATGATTCATCGTTAAATAAATATTTGAGTGATATTAACAAAATAAATTTAATATCATTAGAACGGGAGGTTGAATTAGCTATACTAATAAAAAAAGGCAATCAGCTTGCTTTGAATGAACTAACAAATGCCAATCTTAGATTTGTTGTATCTGTAGCTAAACAACATCAAAACAAAGGCTTATCACTTCCTGATTTAATTAATGAAGGAAATTTAGGATTATTAAAAGCGGCAAAGCGTTTTGATGAAACTCGTGGATTCAAATTTATTTCTTATGCCGTATGGTGGATTAGACAAAGTATAGTACAATCTTTATCTAAAAATTCAAGAACAGTGAGACTGCCTCTTAATAAGATAGTCGCTATAAATAAAATAAAAAAGGCAATAACTTTTTTTGAACAAAAGAATAACCGTGAGCCTAGTATTTA
This sequence comes from uncultured Flavobacteriaceae bacterium, assembly GCA_947498845.1. GTDB lineage: Bacteria > Bacteroidota > Bacteroidia > Flavobacteriales > Flavobacteriaceae > Jejuia. The sequence continues at coordinate 67,283 of CANMLX010000020.1, forward strand.
TGAAATCTCTGAGATTATAGAAGTACCTGTTCCAGAGATTGAACTTTGTATTAAGAGTTCTGGATATAATGTTTCTATGGATGCACCATTGTCTAAAGATACAGAGCTTAATATGCATAACGTTATTGTTACAGATATGTATCCACAGCCAGATAATGTTTTATTGTTAGCCTCACTCCGTACAGATTTAGATACTGTATTGAATTCTCTTTCAGAAAGAGAGGCAGAAATAATTAAACTTCATTACGGTTTAGGCTTAGAATCTTCAATGGCTTTATTGGAAATAGCTCAGTTATTTGGAATAACACGAGAACGTGTAAGACAAATAAAAGAGTCTGCGATTTTAAGAATTAAAAACTCAAACAAGTCTCACCTTTTAATAAAATATTTGGGGTAAAAAACGATTATAATTGTATAAATATAAACTAATACTAACAAAGTAACTATTATGAAAGAAGGAACAGTTAAATTTTTTAATAATAACAAAGGATTTGGTTTTATTTCAATAAAAGATTCAGAAGAAGAAGTGTTTGTTCATACATCAAATCTTATCGATCAAATAAAAGAAAATGATAATGTTGTATTTGATTTGGAAAAAGGGGAGAAAGGCTTAAGCGCCATAAAGGTAAGTCTAGTTAAATAGACATAATCTAAAAGTTTGGAGGCTCTCTAAAAAGTAATTATTAAACGTCATTACGAGAAATTTAAATTCTAAAGTAATCTTATAATCAATAACTTATATTTTAAAGATTCCCTCGCTTTGTTCGGAATGACGACTTTTTAGAACTTAGCCTTTTTGTTTATACCTAAATAGCAAACAAAAAATAATGTCAAAAGAAAAAAGGTAAACGAAAAAACGAAAAACCTTTTGCTGCCAAAACAGCTAAAGAAAAAAGAGCAGCTAAAATTTTAAAACGAAATTTAAAAAATATTTAGAATAAAAAAGAAAATAAATCAAAGTGAGTTTGAAGAAGCAACTAAATTTAATTTATCAGATTTAATAGATTATAGTTCTAATGACATTCTAGTTTAAGATATAATAGTTAAAAACACATGTGTAGTTCAATTATTAGTCTTTGATTTTGGAAAAGTTCAAGTTTATAAAAAATCTCCCTTCAATAGAAGTATTGCTAATTTTTTTGGTAATTCAGTTTGTGTCACTCGGTTTTATTTTTGGAAATTTAAGCGCATTGGCAATGTAACCTATAGGGCATATAGCAGCTATTGGAGCTGCCATATTTAGCTTTGTTTCCATGATTATTAGGTGTTATTACCTCGGTAAGTATCGGGAACTTTATTACATCAACAGTACTCCCTCTATTTATAGGCTTTTTAGGTACAGGTTTAATTGTAATAGTTTTAATTATCGCTTTTAAAGCAAAAGCACTAAACGTTTAAATATTTTAATGTTGTTTTAAAAAGGATAGTTAAGTTTATTCTTGAAGGACTACTTTTTTTAATGTAAAATGTTCTTCCGTAGGAAAATCCAGAGGAACGTAATTTTCTATGTTATTGTTGCTTAACCATTGTAAAGCACGAACCATACTTTGATGAAAAGCAACACATTGCATGCTAGGAGGTTGTTTTTGATTGTGCCATAAATGTCCGTAGGTAGAGCTATAAATTTTTCCCTTTCCGTATTTTACGGTCCATTCCATAGGAAAGTTTAAACCAGTTTTTTCATCTTTGGCATAAGATAGCACCTCAAGGTTTTTTTCTGCGCCTCTTCCGTATCTATAAACCTCTATATCGGCTGCAATCCATTTTTTTGGCATGCCTGCGTGAATAGGGTGTTGACCAATTCTTGTAATTAATGCATTTCTACGAGGACCATGACCCGTATTTTCGCCTTTACCTTTTGGTATCACATTAATTTTTTCACTTTCATTAATTGTTAGCGCAATTCCAAAATCTTTTTTTCGCCAGCCTAAGCCAATCATTTTATTATACGCTTCCCAGCTTTTAAATGCATTTGTTGCCCCATGGTACATATAAACGCCACCACCTTTTTTTACATATTTTTCAAATGCTTTTTTTACGTCATCTGGCCATTGTAAACTACTTTCTTTATTAATGTTATTACACGTTTGAATAACAACGGGGTAGTTAGAAAAATTGGGATTCCAGCCCTCCCAACCAGAGCTGTTTTTTTCTTTGCTAGGACAGGTGCTAACCGAAACGGTAAACTTTCCGCTAGATTCTAATATGTCTTGAAGGTATTTTGTGTTTAATTGCCAATAATGGTTGCTAAAACCATCAATTATTAAAACAGGGATTTTATTATCTATAGAAGAGTTAGTTTGCTGTTTTTGAGCAGTGAGTAAACCACAAATCAATATAAAGTATAGTGTAAACTTCTTTTTATAAGATGAATTGTTCATTTTTAATTTTTTTAACGAAAAGGTATTTTATGGAAAATTCTTTTCTAGCGTTCTTCTCTCTAAAAATTCCTCAAGAGTTTCCCAAATGGCTGGTAAATATTCAAAACTAGCACTGTATTCAAATTCTATAATTTCACCAGAATCCAATTTTTCATTACCTAATAAATAATAAGAGTCTCCAATATGATAGCTGAAAAATTTTTTTGCAGAAGTGAAACGTATAGTATCTCCGATTTCATACTTTTTAAGTATTGTTTTATCATTCTCAAAGGCTTCTTCAGAAGAAACATCAATGTAATAATTGCTAAATATATTTAAGTCTTCATTTCGCTTTAATGCTGATGGTTGTTTAACTAAAAAGGATTTGTTTAAATATCCTCTAAAGCGTATGTCCTGAGAAAGGTCGGTAGTTGAGGTGTACGCTATAAACCAAAGAAATAGAGCTATAGATGCAAGCACTAAAATTAATATGCCTAGTATAATTATTGTAGATTTTTTCATTTCTTATCACCATATTTAAGATTTAACCAGTTCGCTGTTTTTATGTTAACGATAATTATTATGAGGGTACTGGAAAACTATTGCCAAAGGTCTCGTGTATGGTGTCGTTAGTGCGAGTACTAAGATAGCAAAAAAGCAACGTCCATTGTTCAACCGTGCCAGATTTTCTGATAAGGAAATTCGCAGTAAAGACTCATACATTTTGTTGTATAGCGTATTTTTAACTCTGTTTTACTCATTTGCTTTTATTGTATAATACTTACTAAAACTAGTATAGATTCTAGTTTCTTTAAGTTTTCCTTTTTTGTAAATCTCAATTTTTTCGGTATCTGATGATTTTTTGTCAAAATATCGTATCCTACTTAATCTTTTCTTTCTGTCAAAATGTTCTGTTTTATGATGTCTACCATCCACTGTATAATGAATTGCATCTAGGCATTCGTTTCTCTTATAATAATAATCTTTTGAAGTATAAAAGTTTCCTGATTTTTTTGTTGCCCCTCTGTAAGTATACTCATAAGTGTATTTCCCTTCTTTAATTAGTTGCTGTTTTTCATTATATATAAAATAATATGCTTTGTTTATAGGAGTTATCAAATTATATCTTATTGATAATTCTGGCTTACTACAAGGACGAGTAATTATAAGCTCTTCTTTTTTAAATACAGTTGTATCATTTTGAGAAACCCAAAGCGTATCTGTTCCTGTTTTGATTTTTTTATATTTTATTTTAGAAGTTATTGAGTTTTTGTTTTCTGAATTTCTAAATTGATTTTGACACTTACAATTTATAAAGTTTAAGAAGCTTAATAATATAACTAATTGTTTTAGTATCATTTTATAAATGTAATTTTTAGTATTAATTTTGTTTTAATGACGCACAATGCCAAATATATGAATCGGAGCAAGATAAACACACCTGCACCAATTGCACTATCTACGCATTTTATTTTTTAAATTTTTGCACTTATAAATCCAAACCAAAAAGTTTTGGCGGACTTTGTTAAAGGCTCTAAACTTTGGATTAAGTACTAAAACCCGTATTACTTATAGTTTGTTGTTAGCTATGAATATTTATATCACAGATTTACGTTCCTTTTGCAATTTATAATAACCTTTATCTTTCATTTTATTTGCTATTTCATTTCTTGCATCGGCTCCATTTTCAAGAATATAATCTAATTCATTTTTCATTAATAAAGTCACGTTTACTAATGATATATTTTCAATACTCAGTTGTAATTTTTTTTGAACTATATTATTTTCTATACCCAACAATATTCCAGTTCCACCATCATCATTAATAAATTTTTGAGGTAAACCAGCCCCATTTATGGTTGTTGAAATAAATTTATATTCATTTAAAGTATTTGATATATTTGGATTAGAGGCCACCAAATTACTCACCTGTTTTATAATTTTGAACTCCCACGACTCTATAATTTCTTGAATGCTTTTAAATTTATTTTCTGATATAGAATATATTTCAATTCCAATACCATTATAATTTTGATTATCAGCGTTATTGTCATAATCATCGTATGGGTCACTCAAACCATCTGTTGATATAATCGTGCCATTATCTATCTTTATACCAATATGAGCTTGACGAAGAGACGGCCATCTTGGGCCTCCCATAAATGATGGGTTTATCATATTACCAATAACATCAGTAAATGGTTCTCCAATTTTATTCCAATATTCATCTCTTTTTTCACAAGAAATTTTAAAATGCTCTTCGTATTTCATTTTTTATAGCTAATGTTTAGCATATTATAAGTAGCGGATTTCAAGCACGAATTTTTTAGTTTGCTATTTGCTTTTCATATTTCTTTAACGCTAAATAATATCCTTCTTCGATTAGTGGGAATAATTTATTAAAAGTTTTCCTTGTGGGATTTAAAACACAAATCCAACTCATCCAACCATAAATCGGATGAGGCATTATTTTGTTAAGTTCTGAAAAGTCATAAGGCATATCAATTATTTGGCCTGCCTTTGGCCTTTTTGGTCTTTCTCCAAATAACCTAAAAAAGGTATCTTTTGATATACCAATGTTCAATCTAAATACGCCATTTCTATTAGTATTTGATGCTTTGTCATTTAAACCATCTTTTTCTTTGAATGTCAATAGATAGACTCCCTTACTTAGTTTATTTTCTGGATTGTAAAATAGTCCGACTTCTCCCCAATTTTTATTTAGAACAAGACCATCAAATTTTTCTTGAACCCTTTCAATTATGTCGTTTTTAGTCATACCTTTTTATTTGGAATCCATTACAGGTTCAAGATGCATAAATTGCATAGTTTCTTGATTTATCATTCCAAAGAATTTTTGACAAGTTTCACTTTTCAAAATTTCTTGTGCAGCATGCTCAGCTGACTTCAGGTCAGTCCAATAAACAATATCAGTCCATTTACCGTTTTTGTCCACTGCTAGCTTTCTTCCAATGTAGCCATCAAATTTTTCTGCTACAGGATTCACGGCTTTTGCTGCTGCTATCACTTCTGCTTTGGAATATTGAGGATAGGTATCAAAAATAACCAATTCAATTGTCCCTACCTTTTTACTTTGTTCGCTCATACTTGTTTTGTTCTGGGTATTACAGCTAAACAATACGATAGCTATAATACCAATTAATAAATGCTTCATTTGATATATTTAAGTTTATGAGACAAATGTAAATGGGAGGAGTGACAACCCTATGTCAACTATACTTCAATAAATTTCTTGAAATAATCATTTAATGAGAAATCTTGTTGATAATCAAATGTTTCAGAAGTAATAAAGAGTGTTGAAATTCTATCTAATCTAAATTCACGTAGGTTGTTTCGTAAGCGACAGAATGCAACTAAAATCCAAGAACTCTCAGTGAAATAAATGGCAAGAGGTTCAATTTTACGAGTTGTATGTTCATTCTTGTAAATTGAGAAGTAATTGATTTTAAGAACATTTGAATTGGTAATTGATTTTTGAATTGAAGACAGCCAAATACTTTTATTTTTTTCGTTTTTCGTTGAAGGCTCTATTCTATTCTCTAGTTTTGAAATTCCTTCTTTTTCAAAAGTCCTAAGAGTCGATTTTATTTTTATTAATAAGGAATTAAAATCTTTAATCAAGGAAGTGTCTCCTTGGTTTAGAATTAATTTTTCCGAAACAATTAGAGCATTTGCTTCTTCTTGAGTAATCATTATTGGTGGTAAAGAATATCCATTCACCATAAAGTATCCAACTCCGTTTTCAGAACCTACTGGAACTCCAGCATCTTGAAGTGTTTTAATGTCTCTGTAAACAGTTCTTAAGCTAATTTCAAATCTTTCAGCTATTTCACTTGCAGTAACAATTTTTTTAGATTGTAATTGAATTAGAATTGCCGTTATTCGAGTTAGTCTATTCATTTTCGCAAATTGGGCATAACGGCTAAGTGTATGAAACGTAGCGTGAAAAAAGATACTACATTTTCGGATTAACACAGAACCGAATTTTTATATTTTGTTTATATTTTTTTTATTTAAACGCCAAATTAAAAATTTGGCGGACTCTCTAAACATACACAAACCTTTCGATTTAGTACTTATTAGCTATGTTTTATACTCCTTGTGGGTGTTGCACAACTCTTTTTATAGGTGAATAGGTGATTTTTAAATATTTTTAAAATTAACAACAACTGTTATTTAATATTTTATAAAACTATACTTTTTTAGGAAAGGAGTTAATTATGAAAATTTGTACTTGCGCAACGTTTACCCTTGTTACCCAACGTTATTTTTTTCAATGTAAAATTTGTTTATTCAGTCTCACACCATTGATTTATTGCAATACGTTGCTTTTTCAAAATCTCTAATATTTATTGAAATAATTGGAACATCAGGGAACATTGATTTTAATTCAGTAATAATTTTTTCTGATAGATTCTTTTTTTGAGAGACAGTTCGTCCTTCCATAATATTCGCGAAAATGTGAATAAAATCATCTTTAGTATTTCCGATATTATAATATTCAAAAGGATTGATTCTTACTTTAATGTCTCCTTTGTCAAAGAGGTCAGTCGATTCAGCTGTATCATATACTTTTTGAATAATTTCATTCGGTGATTTTATTTTTATGATATTTTCAGAACAATCAATTACAAAATGTGGCATAAATTATTTTATTTCAGGTTTTTTTAATGTTGGGTAACACACATATATGTGTTACTTTTTATATTAGACTTCTAAATTACATTTTTTGTATAACAATAACTACTACCAATTAACCTTTTAATAGCCGCATATAAATCGTTTCTTTTTAATTTTCTATTTGTTAAAAAATAATTCCGTAACTCATGCTATATAATGATTTTTTGCCTTTATAAACTTAAAAATAAATTGGTATAATACAGTGATTATAAAGAAAACAACAAGTAGTCATTTTCAATATCAAAATGGTGTTTTATTAAAGTAAATTCTAAGTGTAAATGGTATAATACCTCATCAAGATTAAAAATAATAATGTACTTTGCAAATTCTATTATTAATATTATATGCAATTTTTATTTAACAGAATAAATGATTTTAAACAAGTTAAACCTCTAACTAAACATGAACAACTTGTTAAAGCAATAATCAACTGTATTGAATCCAAAAAATTAAAGCGTGGAGACCGATTACCATCAATAAATAAAATGGTATCTGAGGTTGGATTTGCTCGTAAAACTATTGTTAGAGCTTACGAAGATTTAAAAGGTAAAGGTATTGTAGAGTCTAAGAATTTTAAGGGGTATTATATTGCCGATATCAATACAAAAACAAAGTTAAGGGTTGCGTTAGTTTTATACGCATTACATACATTTCAAGAAGATTTTTACAATACTTTTAGAGAAGAGTTAGGTGAAAATTATATTATAAATGTGTTTTTTCATCATAACAACATAGAAACGTTTAAAAATATATTTACTCGTATAACAGGCAGATATGGAATGTACGTTGTAGCTCCAATTCAAACCCCAGATATAAAGCCAATTCTTGAACAGTTTCCAGAAGATAAACTTTTAATTGTAGACAGGCATATTAATTTAGCCAATAACTATTCTTTTATAGCTCAAGAATTTGAAAACACAACCTACAACCAATTGCTAAAATTGGTGAAAGAAATAAAAAAATATAAAGAATTTGTTCTTTTCTACAGAGATGATATAGATAATCCAGAAGGTATTTTTAATGCATTCAAGAGATTTGTTAAAGCGTATAACATAAATTTTAGTGTAAAAAAACAATATACCAAAGGGAGTATTTCTAAAGATAAATTATACTTTTTTATTAGTGATAGTTTTTTGTGGGAACTTTTAAAAGATAGTAAGGAAAAAGGCTATATTTTAGGAAAGGACTTTGGCGTTCTTGCCCATAACGATAATGTGATTAAAGAAATTATTTTTGGAGGTATAACAACCATTTCAACAGATTTTAAAAAAATGGCAATAGCGTCTGCAAATTTTGTCAAATTTCGAAAATTCACTAATAACATTATGCCCTCGGAGCTTATTAGAAGAAATTCTCTATAGTTTAATCGAAAAGAATTCCTCGACGCTCTGCGCGTCGGGGTTTCCGAAGAAGTTGTCATTCCCGTGAAATCGAAGATTCATGAATACAAAAATTTGAAATAGTTATTA
>CANMLX010000021.1 GCA_947498845.1 uncultured Flavobacteriaceae bacterium
GATGGATGGCTTATTTAGCCAAATAAAAAATCTAAGCCCTCCTTTTATCTATTCTAATGCATAAAACGGGTTAAAAGTTGCATTTCCATATTATAACTATAATCACTTCCTAAAATAATGACTCTGATATATTCTTCTCCATGAATATTTATCTTTTCATCTATATTAGATAAATCTCCTGGACCAGTCTTATAATCTATAATATCACCTTCATTGTTTTCAATAGGAATTCCTGCAGGTCTTATCACCCATTTACCTGCATAATAAGGATGGTCGTCTGGGTATTTTTTACCTTTAACCATATATTCATGCTTCATATTTGGAGCTGAAATTGTTCTTATCTTTTCTCCCTTTGGAGAAAAAAACAATAACTTATTGAGCTTAGTATTTATAACCAATAATTGATCATTAACAATACTGTACGAATTTCCAATACTATCTAGCGTATAATGACTCCCTTTATAATCCCATTCAATTTTAATTACTTTACGGTGTGGATTAAATCGCAGACCTCGTAAAGAATCAGAATCTAACACAAATCCTCTTTTTTGGTCAATAAATGGAACAGCAGTAACTATCTCTGCTTTATAATGATGATGTAAAGATTTTAAGTTCTCAAAATCTTTAAATCTTACTGAGGTATCTATATGATACAATGCTCTATTCTCACTATAAAGCTTACGAATACTATCATAAGTTTTCTCTGTAATCACAATCTCTTTAGTAGTATTATCTATATTTAATTCTCTTTTTTTAGAGTGTTGCCTTTCTTGACAACTGGTACTAAATAATAAAACAAAACTACCAACAATTGTAAGATAGTATTTTAACTTCAGACTATTCTTCTTCTTCATTTTTAGATGGTACTTTTAGATTTTTAGGTTACCTGTTAAACTATAATAGCATCAAAGATTATATAAACTCTTATTAAATAACATATATTATGAGGTCTAATAGAAAAAACATTTTTATAATATTTTATATGTATTACTATTAAGTAATCTCTGCAATAAATGGGGTTTCATCCAACAAATTACTTCGCTAGTTTACTGAAAAGATATTATAAAATCAACCCTCCTCTACTGTTATAACAACACTTTTAGATGCTGGTGTTTTTGCGGTATGTGCAAATTGATCTAAAGGGACTAACACATTTGTTTCTGGGAAATATGTTGCACAACAGCCTTTTGGTATGTCATACCCCACTACCTTAAACTTATTGGCCTCTCGAATTACGCCATTAAATTCAGACTTAAGATTCACCACTTGTTGTTCTTTAAGTTCGCGAACTTGCATGTCTTCACGATTCATAAAAATAATACGTCTTTCGTTATAAACCCCTCTATAACGATCGTTTAAACCATAGATAGTTGTATTAAATTGGTCGTGACTACGTATGGTCATCATCACCAATTCATCGTCTTTTAATTTCCATTCCGGCAGTTTATTCACAGAAAAATTAGCTTTACCTGTTTTTGTTTTGAATTCTCGTATTCTGGCCCCATTTGGCAGATAAAACCCTGAAGGTTTTTTTAGTTTTTTATTATAATCATCAAAACCAGCGACAACTTCTTCTATATCATCTCTTACTAAACTATAATCGTCTTTATAAGCTAACCAGTCTATTTTAGAGCGATCTTTCAACGTAGCATTTGCTATACCACAAACCACAGCGACTTCACTTAATAAGTTATCTGAGCACGGTTCTAAAATACCTTTTGTAGATGACACGATTCCCATGGAGTTCTCTACACTTTGCACCTGAACACCTGTTTTTTGATAATCTTTTTCGGCACGTCCCAAACATGGTAATATCAACGCTTCTTTTCCTGTTACTAAATGCGATCTGTTTAATTTTGTACTCACATGCACTGTTAAGTTACAGTTGGCTAATGCTTGTGCAGAATAGACTGTATCTGGAACCGCAGAAATAAAGTTCCCTCCCATACCCACAAACACTTTTGCTTTTTTCTCATACATGGCTCTAATAGCATCAATCACCGAATACCCATGTTTATTAGTTGGCTTGAAACCATATTTCGCTTCTATTTTATCTAAAAATGCTTGCGGTGCTTCTTCCCAAATACCTACCGTTCTATCACCTTGCACATTAGAATGGCCACGAACTGGACATGTTCCTGCGCCTTCTTTTCCTATACTTCCTTTAAGTAATAACAGATTGACTATTTCTCTAATATTATCTACAGCATTTTCATGTTGGGTTAAGCCCATGGCCCAACACACAATGATTTTCTTTTTATTAAGCACTAACTCAAAAACACGATCAAAAATGTCTACTGAAATTCCTGAAAGCTCTAAGCATTCATCAAAATTGTACGTTTTTAAATCTGTAATAAAGTCATCATACCCATGCGTATGGTCTTCAATAAATGTTTTATCAAAAACATGACCTTCTGTTTCTTCTTTTTCTAATAATTTTAGCAGAATAGCTTTAAATAAAGCGACATCTCCATTAATGGTAACAGGTACAAAAACATCTGCAAGCTTTGTTCCTCCTGTTAACATTTTAATAGGGTTTTGCGGGTCTGTAAACTTCATTAATCCTGCTTCTGGCAAGGGGTTAATAGCTATTATTTTTCCTCCGTTATTCTTACACTTTTCTAATGCAGATAACATTCTAGGGTGGTTTGTTGCTGGATTTTGTCCTATTACCATCACTAATTCTGCCTTATATAAATCGTCTAAAGTAACCGACCCCTTACCTATTCCTAATGTTTGAGACAACGCCTTACCACTCGCTTCATGACACATGTTGGAACAATCTGGCAAATTAGATGTTCCATACTCTCTCACAAAAAGCTGATATAAAAAGGCGGCTTCATTAGTTGTTCTTCCGGATGTATAAAATACAGCCTCATCTGGAGCATCTAAATTGTTTAAATGCGTTCCTATTTTTTTAAAAGCATCTTCCCAAGAAATTGGCTCATAGTTTGAAGCGCCTTTAGGCAAATACATAGGGGCTGTTAACCGTCCTGATTTACCAATTTCAAAATCGGAAAGACTGGCTAATTCATCTATAGTTTTACTGGCAAAAAAATCTCGCGTTATAAGTTTATTTTGAACCTCTTCGGCCATGGCTTTTAGACCATTTTCGCAATACTCTCCTAAAGAAGAACGCTCATCATCTGGATCTGGCCATGCGCAACCTGGACAATCAAATCCTCCTTTTTGATTAATTTTTAAAGAGACTTTAAGCGCATCTTTAGTATTCATATACTTATTTGCATGACGCATTGCCGCCTTTAAAGCTCCAAAACCTACACTGTTTGTGGGAGGTGTTTTAGTTTTTAGGTTATCAAATTGCTCTGGTGTTAAGGCTTTCTCTATCGATGACTTGCTCATTATTCTTTCGCTCTTAGTGTAAAAAAACTTATTTACAAAGATATTATTATTTAGTCTATTAAATAATGTTCTAAGGGTTTGTTTAAACTCTATTTTCTAATAAAAATCTTGATTTAAACTAAATGAATTATTCAGTCATTTGCATAACATATTGTTTTAATGCTGTTTAAAGACATGTTTTAGATACTCTTCCTGAGTATCTAAATCTATATTTTTAAATGGTGGCATTATCGTTTTTAAAAAAGGAGAATTATCTCTTATTAATTGCTTTGCTCCATCTTTTCCATTTAAAAGTAATAAATCTTTAAAGTAGGTTTTATCAAAAATAGCTGGAACGCCCTTCTTAGTTTCTTTGTATGCTGTAACTATAATTTGTTTTTTTTCAGGTTCAAAATTTTTGATTAAATCATTTAAAAAGGCCTTAGTTACAAAAGGTTGGTCTCCCAGCACAAACAATACACCATCAAAACAAGTTTCAGAATTCAAAATTTCACGAGATGCACAGGCAATAGAATTACCTAATCCTAAATGCCATTCTTGATTACGCAAAATTTTAACTGGTAAATGCTCTATCTCTTTTTTTATACTATCGTAATTAGCTCCAAGAACGACATAAACGGGATGTATTCTAGTTTCTAGTACTGTTTTTATAGCATGTCCTAATAGCGTGTTTTCTCCCCATGCTAATAACTGTTTAGGTTCTCCCATTCTACTTGAAGCTCCCGCCGCAAGAATAACAATAGCAATATTTGATGATTTATTAACCAAAACAACTACTGGTTAGTATGAATAGATGTTATTTTTTTACTTAACGATATAGGTTCTCTCTTTCTGGTTACAGCCAAAATTTCGGCAACAATAGACACGGCTATCTCTTGCGGTGTTTCTGAGCCTATATTTAATCCTGCGGGTCCATGAATAGTCTCTAAAAAGGCTTCTGAGATATCTGGACAATATTCAATAAGTTGAGATAATAAATCTTCTCTTCGTTTTAAAGGTCCTAACAATCCTATATAAGATGGGGTAACAGATTTTAAAGCTACTAAAAACCTTAAGTCTGTAGCAAAATTATGTGTCATCAAGACAACTGCTGTCTCATTGTCAATCACACTAAAATCAAATGCTTCAGGTGAAGTCCCTATAAATTTTAATGCTCCGGGAAAATTCCCTATGGATTTAGATGCTGAAGCGCCTCCTACAACGATGACTTCCCATCCCGTTAAAGTGGCATAATTACACAATTGCACGGCATCATGTTCTGCACCAATAATAACTAGCTGAAAACAAGGTGGCATATCTTGCTTAAAAACCGGTAACTCTTGTTGTTTACGAATACCAGATAAAGGATACGATACATTATCAATTATTACTAATGTTCCTAATGCTTTTAACTCACATAGGCTTTTCTTATAGTAAGACCATACTTCAAAAGCTTTTCTATGTTTTAAACATTCCTGAAAAACTGATTGAAATGAAGATGTAATAGTAAGTTCTTCTAATAAAATATATAAAATGCCTTCACAACCTAATCTGTAACGGCCATCGTAAGTCATTATTTTAGACCGTCCTGTTTTAAAAACAGATTGTGCCTGTAACAAAATTTCTTTCTCCACACAACCTCCACTTACAGCGCCTATTATTTCATCGTTTTCTAAAATAAGCATACGAACGCCTGGTCTGCGATAAGACGAACCATCTAATGCCACGACTGAAGCTAAAACCGATTTTAAGTGTTTCTGCTTTGCAGTAACTGCCTGTTCTATTATGTTTTTAAATTCGTGTGTCATGTAAAAACACTAAAAAAGGCTATCTAAAAAGTATCATTTCGAATGACATTACTAATCACTTTTTAGGCAACGTCTTTTAGAATAATTTGTGTCATCATTAAACAGCTATACTTTTCTTAGCATTTAGGTTATCCATAAAGGGTTGTTTTGTTAAACGTTTGCCAGTAGCTTTATAAATAGCGTTTGCCACAGCGCCCCCTACTGGTGGTAATGTTGGTTCTCCTAGACCTGTAGGGTCAATATCACTTTCCACAAAATGCACATCTACTTTTGGTGTTTGAGCCATTCTAATTAATTGATAGGTATTAAAATTGTTAGATTGTGGTACACCTTTGTTAAAACCAAAATCAGAATACATAGCATGTCCTATACCATCAATCACACCGCCTTTTACCTGATTGAGAGCTCCTAAAGGATTAACCAATATACCACAATCTACCGCACAAGTTACTTTTTGCACCACTGGAGTACCATTTTCTATGATTATATCTGCCACCTCAGCAACATGAGTGTTATGACAATAGTATACAGATAAGCCTTGGTAAACACCAGAGGCTGCTTTACCCCAATTAGACTTATCTACGACCAACTTTAATACACCTTGTAAACGTTCTGGGCTATATTTTATGTTCGGCTCTGGATTATTTTTTACTTGTTCCAGTAAATCCATATGTAGTTGCACACGATCTACACCTAGTTCTTCTGCCAGTTCATCAAAAAAACTTTGCTCCGCACTTGCTAAAAAATTTGTATATGGTGCTCTCCAAGCTCCAGTAGTTATATTACTTTTATAATTCGCAGTATCCACTTGATAGTTTTTAATAGCTCCTGCTGGAAAAAAATGTGGAATTAAACCATACATATTTACATTTACTGCAGCTTCTTTTAAGTGATAACCTGTAATTTCCCCATCTTTAATAGATGCTGCTATTTTGTATTTAATAGCTGGTCTATAGACACCCATAGTCATATCATCTTCTCGAGTAGACACCATTTTTACTGGTTTTTGAATACTATTAGAAATTTCTGCTGCTTCATAAACAAAATCACCATATAAACGTCTTCCAAATCCTCCTCCCATTCTGGTCATCTCTACTGAAACTTGATCGATATCTCTACCCAACATTTTTGATACCACATTAGCCGCTGGCTCCGGAGTTTGTACAGGACCTATTAATCTTACTTTATCTGGCGTCACGCTAGCAAAGAAATTCATAGGCTCCATTGTATTATGAGGAAGAAATGGTGATTCATAAATGCGCTCTATCACCTTATCTGCCTTAGCAAATGCGCTTTTTATATTACCATCTTTTCGCTTAGTCTCAAATTTATTTCCGTTTAATAAATCAAGTAATACCTTGTCATGCATTTCTGTACTTTCTAATTCGGAATCCTGTTTCCAAACCGCTTTAATCGCTTTTTTACCTTTTATAGCATCCCAAGTAGACTTTGCCAACACGACTACTTTATTACTAGGGCTCATTTGAGCTGTCCAACCATTATATTTATCTTCTTCAAGATGATTTTCAAGGTAATGCCTTGCTTTTTCTCCTATTGTAATAACATCTACTACACCTTGCATAGCTTTAGCTTGGGAAGCATCAAACGATTCTAGAATTTGCCCAAATGCTGGAGGTCTCAAAACCGATGCATACAGCATGCCTTCTTCTTTATAATCTAATCCAAAAAGAGGTTTTCCTGTAATAATTTTATCGATATCTACATTACGCTTACCTTTACCTATAATTTTAAAATCTTTAGGTTCTTTTAGATTAACGTCCTCTGGAACTTCAAGAGTTGCTGCTTCATTAACAACATCGCCATACCCTAATGTTTCCCCTTTAGAATTAGAAATTATACCTTCCTTAACAGAACACTCCGAAACATCTACACCCCATCTTGCCGCTGCAGCACTCACTAACATTTGTTTAGCTGTTGCTCCTGTTTGCCTTAAAGCTTTCCATCCAAGTCTTACCGATTGACTTCCGCCAGCTAACTGTCTTTTAAAATTTTTAGTATCCAGAGCCGCTTGTTCTACATGCACATCTTTCCAGGCCACATCTAATTCCTCAGCTATTATCATTGGCATGGATGTTTTTACACCTTGTCCAATTTCTGGATTAGGCGAAAATATAGTTACAATACCTTCATCTGAAATTTTTATAAAGGCATTAAAATCATTAAAATTTAATTTGCTAATATCTAGCGGTACTTTGGCTTCTGGCTTGCAGGCGTTAAACAAATTAAACCCTATTAACATTCCGCCACTTGCTAATGCCGATGTTTTTAAAAACGATCTTCTACTTAAAGAAGCTTTATTTGAAGGTGTCATTAATTTTTATGTTTAGGGTTAGTTAACTTAGTTTTTCTGCTGCTACTTTTACAGCTTCTTCAATACTATTATAGGATGCACATCTACATATATTTCCATTCATAGCATGTCTTATATCTTCTCTACTAGGATTGGGAGTTTCATTTAAAAAAGCTGAAGCTGTCATAATTTGTCCTGCCTGACAATAACCACATTGAGGCACATCAATGTCTTTCCAAGCTTGCTGCACTGGGTGATCTCCTTTTTCTGAAAGTCCTTCAATTGTAGTAATATCCATTTCTTCTGCTTGAGACACTTGTAACAAACAACTCCTCATAGCACTACCGTCTACATGAATTGTACAAGCGCCACATTGGCCTATACCGCAACCAAATTTGGTTCCTACTAAATTTATTTTATCTCTAAGCACCCATAGGAGAGGTGTATCTGCATCTGCTTCTACAGTATGCTTTTCATTATTAATTTTAAGTGTAAAAGTTGGCATAACATTGGTTTTTTACAAGTTATTAAAATTTAAATTTACTTTTCTATTATCTTAAAATTTTAACATTCGATTAACTATGAATTTATTTCATTAAAGGTGAGTTCGACATTAAAATTACTGACAATAAGAATCTTACGATTTAACTCAATAAAATCGTTGTCATAAATGACATGATATTGAAAATCAACAATATGACTATAAAAAATAAAATTAAGTTACGTCGAACTCACGTTCATTAAGATGGACACAACCTTACATTTTTGGTTAAAAAAAAATGAGGCAACTCAATTAGAGCAACCTCATTTTCTTTTGAAAGTAATAGCTTATTACTTTCTTAACTATAATTAATTAAACTATTATTTAATAGTTAATTTTTTAGTTACAGTTTGTTGTGCAGTTTTCACTTGGATAAGATATAAACCTTTAGTAAAATTACTAGTATTAATTTTATTAATATTAGAATTAAACGTACGGTTGTAAATTAACTTACCTTGCATATCCAACACCATTACATCTGCTGTTTTAACATCATTTTTTAATGATATATTTACATGGTCAACGGCTGGGTTAGGATAAATTGATACATTAGATTCGCTTTCTGAAATCCCATCTTTTAAACTACCATTTTTAGCTGTACCTATTTGAGTAATAATCCACGCCTGATTGCCATTGTTGTTGCTTGAGGACCACATATGCACATTCTGTCCATTAGAACCTCCGCCTCTACCATCAATGGAGAACCCTGGAGCATTTCGTTTTTGTAAACGTGTATTACCATTTACATTTATTTTTCTAAATTGTTGGTTCTGGTTATTAGGATTACAATCCCATAACTTTACATTTCTACCATTTCCGCCACCACTACTTCCGTCTATACAGAAATTTGTATTCCTTTTTTGGTAAGAATAGAAACCTCCGCCTCTATTTATTTCTATCCATTGTTGGTTTACATTATTTTGATTATAGCTCCAAAGATAAACGTTCTGGCCTCTTGCGCCTCCAGGACCTCCATCAATTGCAAAACCTGTAGAATTACCTTTTCTAAGTGTTACTAATGGGTTATTTCCTCCATTATTTCCTCCTCCATTGTTATTTCCATTAACAGGTTTGTATACACGCATCCAATCTACCCAGAAAATATTACCACTTTCAAGTTCTGCATCTGTTGGTCCTGGTCTCCAATCGGTTTGGTTTTCAGCATCTATTATGATATCCATCTCTTTGTTCAAACCAGTCCCGTTAGTAAAGTTATTTGGATCTATAATATCTCTCCCAGATACTGTTCTTACTAATTGCCCATCGATGTAATATTCTAAGTGCCAAGGATCTCTCCAATAACAACCATATCTGTGATAAGCCCCTCTCCAAACCGCTCCTGCAGGGCTTTTACGATGCCAAGAACCAGGATCTTTTGGTTGATAATCTTGAAATGGACTTCTTATAAATACATGATGACTAAGGTGCATTCTCTCAGCAAACCATTGCTGACCAGCACCTCCTCCATAGCCTTCCATGGCATCGATTTCCTGAGTATCGTCTGGACTTAACAACCAAAATGCGTTTGCAAGCGTTTGGTTCATGATTTTTGCACTAACTTCAAAATAAACAGGATATCTTATACGTGTTTTATTGGTTATAATACCACAGTACACTTGATCTGTCCCTGGCACTCTAACTGCTTGTATAGCTAATTGATCGCCATTGGCCCATGCTTGTGGTGAATTCCACAACGTTTTTCCAGGACCCGTCCAAGCATTGTGATACCTTGGATACCACTTATTGGTAAAAGCAGCTGGTCTATTTCCTTCGGACATGTTGTAATTAAAATCATCGGAAATATTAGATTGTAGTTGCCAGACTTTACCTGATCCTGCATTTGCTGGTACTGGAAATGCGCTCCATTCTTGTGCTGTGCTAAATATTGTAGCAAATAACAGCAAGAATGAAAAGAAACTTAATTTTTTCATAATTTTAGTATAGTTTAGTTATTAATATCGCAAAATTACAGTTTTTTTGTTAAAAAAATATAAAAAAAACAATAAAATACAATTTAATAAGTTGATTGCGCTAAAAAATAATTTGTTTAATACACATATTACAATTTGAAATTACCCTAATAAAACCACCTTTTTCCTTCTCTTCTTCTTTTTAAAAATATCACGTAGTTCAGGCTACATTAAATTTTTGAAAATCGAATAAAGAAAAAATCATTTTATAACTGGTATAACTGATTTAAAACTTGAATTCGACCCAATAACACTATTTTTTTAAATACAAAGACCTATCTGTTAAGCATTTAATTTAAATAAGTGTAATATCACTCTTAGAGGCTATGAAAATTTATTAATTTCTAGCTAATACCAATTATTAAATCGACTCAGGTTTAAAATGCGTTTTTTCAGTTTAAGTTATTTTATCGTTATAGAAACCAAAATGTTCTTGATAAGTAAAAATACAGGAATCCATTAAGTGTATCTTTAAACCCAGATTAGGCATTGGAACTTCGTTATGACGCTTTGAAATACAATAAACACTTACTTTTTCTTGATTTTAGTCCCACATGTGCAGGAGTGAAATTAAAAAAAGTAGCGAAACAGAAGTGTTTGCAGTAGCTTAAAGCTATAATAGATTTCCCAATGCATAAATCTGGGGTAAATCTATCAATTACTAAAAAGTAACTAGAAATTTAATCATTTGAATACATAATCTATACCTCTAAATAATTAAGGAGTATTAGCAATTTAATTAACTATTCCTTTTACATTATTATTTTTTTAATTAGTGATAGACTTATCTTCTATTAAAAAAAATGAGGCTACTTAAAAAAGCAACCTCATATAATTAATGTTAGATGTTATTAGGATTTTATTTTATAATTAGTTTTTTAATTATTGTTTTCTTAGGTGTTTTTATTTCAACAAAATAGAGTCCTTTATTAAAGCTACTTGTATTTATCTTAGACGTGTTACCACTAAAGATATTTTTATAAATCACCTTCCCTTGTACATCTATTATTGTTAAATCTGCAGTAGTATCAAAATTATTTTTTGATACATTTACATAGTCAACGGCAGGGTTAGGATAAATTGACACACTTGATTCGCTTTCTGAAATCCCATCTTTTAAACTACCGTTTTTAGCTGTACCTATTTGAGTAATAATCCACGCCTGATTGCCATTATTGTTGTTTGATGACCACATGTGTACATTTTGACCATTACTTCCACCGCCTCTACCATCAATGGAGAAACCAGAAGCATTTCGTTTTTGTAAACGTGTATTACCATTTACATTTATTTTTCTAAATTGTTGGTTCTGGTTATTTGCATTACAGTCCCATAGCTTCACATTATTGCCATTGGCTCCTCCATTACTTCCGTCTATACAGAAATTTGTATTCCTTTTTTGGTAAGAATAGAAACCTCCGCCTCGATTTATTTCTATCCATTGTTGGTTTACATTATTTTGATTATAGCTCCAAAGATAAACGTTCTGGCCTCTAGCGCCTCCAGGACCTCCATCAATTGCAAAACCTGTAGAATTACTTTTTCTAAGTGTTACTAATGGGTTATTACCACCGCCATTATTTCCTCCGCAGTCTTCAATAAGATTCCAACCAGTAGCAGTACGTTCGTATAACCTATTGTCGGAGGTATTAACTACACGATCTCCAGGAGAATAACTGTTAGCATTACCATTATAATCTGGTGCTGTATCACAAGTTAAAGGCCCATTATTGTTTCCTCCTCCGCTATTTGGTTTTAACACACGAATCCAATCTACCAACATTAGGTTATCATTAAAATTTTGAATTTCTGTGTTATTAGGTGAGCGATTAGCTGCGGCTTGCCAGCTTTGATCTTCAACATTAATAATGATATCCATTTCACGAGAGAACTGGCGTCCGTTACTCAAATAGTTAAAAGGATCTATAACACTAATATTGGATTGGTTTTTAGCAGTATTCAATCTACTTTGTTCA
Organism: uncultured Flavobacteriaceae bacterium; assembly: GCA_947498845.1. Lineage (GTDB taxonomy): Bacteria > Bacteroidota > Bacteroidia > Flavobacteriales > Flavobacteriaceae > Jejuia. The sequence continues at coordinate 11,949 of CANMLX010000021.1, forward strand.
AAATTAGATGATGTTGAACTCACAGTCATACTTTGAAAACCATCGGCTCCTCTATTTAATTGTCCGTCTTGCCCTGTACTGGTAACTCCTCCTGGGTATGTGTATTCCCATGTACCATTAACAGTTCTAGAAGCTATGGCATCATTATCCAAAACACGAACTAAATTACCATCAATATAGTATTCTAATACTGTAGGCGATTTCCAATAAACACCAATTCTAACAAGTCTCCCTCCCCATTGAGAAACACCAGATTGTCTGTACCAGCTATTAAAATCGGATGGTTGGTAATCTCTAAAATTAGGGGGTCTAATAAACACATGATGGCTTAGGTGAATTCTTTCAGCAAAGTAAGCATTCCTCCCATCTGAACCAGCTCCTCCATAAGCTTCTATAATATCAATTTCTTCTTTATCATCAGGACTTAATAACCAAATGTCTGTTGCTAAGGTAGAATTCATTATTCTTAAACTTGCTTCTACAAAAACAGGATATATTACTCGCGTTTTTGAAGTAACACAACCTGATATAGTTTCTGGTCTGGTAACATTTTGCCCGCCAAAATCAAATGTTTTTGTGTATGGCGTCGAAGTATTGTCATTAAAAAATCTTCGCGAGGCCCAAAGGTTAAGATTTCCTCCAGATACTGCTACATGGTTTCTTTGCCATTTTGTAGCACCTGGTCCTTCCCATCCATTGTGAAAAAAGTTATTCCATTTGTTTTGTCCCGAAGGTCCAAAATCGGCATTATTATTTGTTGGATTGAAGGTGTAATTAAAATCATCAGATGCTGCGGTATCCAATGTCCAATTATTAGCATTTCCTAATCTAGAAGGTAGTGCTGTACCTCCAAAATCTAATTGCGCATTAGCAATTAATACAAAATTCAATAAAAAGACCATAAGTAAGCCTTTTAGTTTAGTAGTTTTCATAATAATTAAAATAGTTTAGTTTAGTAATATCATCACATAAACAAAACAGATTAAATCGTAGGTAGTTTTGGGGCTACATAACGAAAACGTTGTAGTAGTCGTTTTCACAAATCTAAAACCCAAGACTTCTCTATCTCCTGTTTTTTACACAACTAAAACTTAACAAACTATTAAAAAACCCATAATAAAACTTAATAATAACTTAATAATAAGGCAATAACTAAATGGGTAAAGCGTTTAAAATCATATATTTAACAATAAAAACTGTTAAATAGCAGCAAATTTTATGTTAACATGTAGTTTATCGATAAATATAGGTTTTTTCTTTCTTAACATGAAAAACACTCTTTCTTTAATTAAAAAGGAAAGTTTACTTCTAATACTTCTCCTACTTTCATTTTTCCTATTTTAAAGCCTCCTATCTTAACTCTTGCTAAACGAAGTGTTGGAAAACCAACAGCCGATGTCATTTTGCGCACTTGCCTAAATTTACCTTCATTTAAAGTTATAGAAACCCATGATGTAGGGCCGTGCCTTTCATCTCTAATCTTTTTAGATCGCACCGGTAGATCTGGTATTCTATGAAGTTTTTTTACACGACATGGTTTTGTTTTATATCTCTTACCTTCAAAACCTATTTCTACACCTAACTTTAGTTGTTCGATAGCTTGTTTAGAAATCTCTCCATCTAATTGGGCGTAGTATTCCTTATCTACTTTTTGACTGTTTACATAATTACTTACTGCTCCATTGGTCGTGAGCATTAATAATCCTTCGGATTTTTCATCTAAGCGACCTATTGCCATGATTCCTGAAGGGAAATCGTATAATTCTCCTAAAAAACGTTTTGATTGCTGTTTAGAATCATTGCTTTTAAACTGACTTAAATAACCGTAAGGCTTGTAGATAATGAAATGTCTATAATTACTTTTAGATTGCTCCATTTAAAACACTATATATCTGCTCTTTCGTAGCAATTTTTCCCTTTATTTTTGATTTGACTTCTTCAAAATTCATTTTAAAATCACATCCTATTTTGTAATTACTACATCCATAGGCTGTTTTACCCTTTATTATAGTGCCTTTTTTACATTTAGGACAAAGAAATTGATCATTATTACTTTTTATAGTTGCTACTTTAGGTTCTAGCTTTAGTTTGAAATTGTCTTCAAAACGCAACAGCCCTTCTATTGATTCTCCATTTATGTTAAAACCTTTTAAATTGACTGTACTCCCTTTTTTAAGTAATCTTAGATATTGCTTCTCTGAAATTTTTTTTCCAGCAAACTTAAAAGGAAAAATAAAATCGCATCCTGTTTTATAGTTACTACATCCAAATGCTGATTTCCCTTTTATAAGCTCACCTTGATTGCATTTAGGACAAATTTGACGTATTAGACCTTCTGGTTTTTTACGCCTTTTTAGTTCTGGTTTTTTCTTATTTAGAGTTGTGTGAGATATATTTGCGCGTTTAGTCTCGCTTCGTACCTCATAAACAAGATTATCGACCATAGTTTTCATATTCTTAATAAAAGCACTTGCGCTAAACATTCCCTTTTCTATGTCCTTAAGTTGCTTTTCCCAGCTGCCTGTGAGTTCTGCCGATTTTAATAAATCATTTTGAATTATACCAATAAGCTGAATCCCTGTTTCTGTTGGTAGTACTTGTTTTTTGTTTCGTTTTATGTATTTTCTTTTGAATAATGTTTCTATAATATTAGCACGTGTAGACGGTCTGCCAATACCATTTTCTTTCATTAAGTCTCGTAATTCATCGTCGTCTACTTGTTTTCCTGCAGTTTCCATTGCCCTAAGTAAAGACGCTTCTGTATATTGATTAGGTGGCTTAGTTTGTTTTTCTATAAACGATGGTTCATGCGGCCCTTTTTCTCCTTTTTTAAAAGACGGTAATATGCCTGTTTCTTTTTCTTTAACATTTGGGTTTTCAAACACTACACGCCACCCTTTTTCCAAAATTTCTTTTCCTGTAGTTTTAAAAGACACTTCTGCTGCTTTTCCTATCACAGTAGTATTAGCTACCTCACAATCATCATAAAATACAGCGATAAATCGTTTTACAATAATATCATATACCTGCTGTTGGTTATACTGCAAACTCGTTTGCATTCCTGTAGGTATTATGGCATGGTGATCTGTGACTTTTTTATCATTAAAAACTTTTTTAGTTTTTTTAATTGGTTTGTTTAAAAGACTTTGAGTTAAATGTGAGTAGCTGGTTAATTTTTGAAGAATTCCTGGTACTTTTGGATAGATATCATTTGGTAAAAAAGTAGTATCTACTCTTGGATATGTAACTACTTTACGTTCGTAAAGGGTTTGTACAATTTTTAATGTTTCATCGGCCGAAAAGCCAAATTTAGTATTACAATAAACTTGTAAGCCTGTTAAGTCAAAAAGTTTTGGCGCATATTCTTTACCTTTCTTTTTGGTTATAGATTCAATTTCGAAATCGCTTTCTCTAACTTTATCTGCTAATACTTCTCCTGCTTCCTTTTTTAAAAAGCGCCCTTCTTCATAACTAAATAATGTATCTCGATACAATGTTTGTAATTCCCAATAGGGTTGCGGCTTAAAGTTTTCTATCTCTTTAAAACGGTTAACCACCATAGCGAGGGTTGGTGTTTGTACCCTTCCTATAGATAACACTTGTTTGTATCCGCCATGTTTTACAGTATAAAGCCTTGTTGCATTTATACCTAGTAACCAATCGCCTATTGCTCTGGAAAATCCTGCATAATATAAATTATCGTAATCTGAGGCTGGCTTTAAGCTTTCAAAACCTTCTTTAATAGCTTCGGTAGTTAAGGAAGATATCCATAAACGTTTTACATCTCCTTTGTAATTTGCCTCATTCATCACCCAACGTTGTATCAACTCTCCTTCTTGCCCTGCATCGCCACAGTTTATAACAACTTTGGCTTTTTCAAATAATGATTTTACAATATTAAATTGTTTTTGTACACCTGAGTTAGACGTCACTTTAATTTCGAATTTATCAGGTAGCATGGGTAAATTATTTAGATCCCAACTTTTCCAATAAGGTTTATAATCTGCTGGCTCTTTGAGGGTACATAAATGCCCAAACGTATAAGTAACAACATAACCGTTACCTTCAAAATAGCCATCACGTTTAGTATTTGCCCCCAAAACTACAGCTATCTCTCTCGCTACACTCGGTTTTTCTGCTATACAAACTTTCACGCTTAAATTTCAAATTATAAGATTGCAAATTATAAATTTTAAACTTCTTTTTAAGAGAGATTTATCAGGAGTTATTAACTAGACACTTCTTTTTTATGTAGATAATTACAAATAAAATAATATATAAAATTCATAAATGTATCTCTCAAACTATTACCTCAGACTGTGCATTGGAACTTCGTTATGAAGCTTTGAGATACAATAAACACTTACTTTTTCTTGATTTTAGTCCCGCATGTGCGGGAGTTAAATCAAAAAAAGCAGCGAAGCAGAAGTGTTTGCAGTAGCTTAGAGCTGTAATAGATTTTCCAATGCATAGTCTGGGTTAAATTAATTTAAATAAAATACTAACACAACATCTAAACATTTAAATCTTACGTATAAAAAGGGTAAATACTTCAGTAAATGTCTTAATTTACACACGCCTCACGATCACGATCTCCCATATTAATACTAACGTTCTTTTGTTATATAAACTTACTAAATATTTGATAAAGAATATTTTAACAAAATTAAACAACTAATTAAACAACTTATGAAAACAACTAACAAACGCTATGTGATTTTTGCAATCTTTACTTTTTTATTGCTCTTTGAATCCTATGCACAAACGGTTAATGTTTCTGGAACATTACAAAAATGGCATCGTATTAATGTTACGCTAACACTTCCCGGGGGGAATTTAACTGAGACTGGAAATACATTTCGAAATTCTAGAATGGATATTATTTTTACGCGCCCTAATGGTAGTACAATAAGAGTCCCAGGTTTTTTTGCTGCTGATAATAATGCAGCAAACACTAATGCTACTTCGGGTAATGTATTTAAGGGGTATCTTAGACCAGACGCCACAGGCACATGGTCCTACAGAGTACTTTATTATACAGGAAATAATGTAGCCACACAGGCAGTTAACAACCTTCCTTCTCCTGTTCATGATATCACAGGTACCATAGGTAATATATTAAATACTAATAAAACTGCTCCTGATTTGAGAGCTAAAGGCCGACTAAGCTATCAAACTTCTGGAACTAATAATTCAAGACGTTATCTAAAATTTGCTGAAACTAATGAACACTTCCTTAAATTTGGTCCGGACTCTCCTGAAAATTTTCTTGACTATAATGAGTTTGACTTTGCTGGAGCAAGAGATAATTGTAACTTATGCGTTCAACACCTTTATAATCCTCATTCTAACGACTTTAACAATGGCGATCCAACATGGGATGGTGGAAAAGGCACAAATATAATTGGAGCAATTAATTACTTATCGGAAGTTGGACAGGTAAATTCTATATCCATGTCTTTATTTGGTGGTGATGATAAAAATGTTTTCCCTTGGACAGCTGTAAATTCTAAGTTTATCTATGATGTCTCTAAATTAGAACAATGGGAAATTGTGATGAATCATGCTGAACAAAAAGGACTTTTGTTACATTTTAAATTAGCTGAAGCTGAAAACTGGTCTGCTCTTAACACACAACAAATAAACACTTACTACCGAGAAATGGTTGCTAGATTTGGTCATCATTTAGGTGTTGAATGGAATATTTCGGAAGAATATGGTGGAAACAATCTTAATGGTGGTAGCGCTGCTAATGCCAGACCAAGAATAGCTTTCCTTACATCTATAGATCCATGGAACAACCATCGTGTAATCCATACTAGACCAGAAGACTCAAACAAACAACGTTATGATGACTTCTTAGGGTTCCAAAATCCTAAAACTAATTTAACAGGTGCTTCTATGCAAAATAGAAAAGCTAACAATTATGTAGAAGTATTTAATTTAACAAGGGATCTCATTGTACAATCAAGAAATAACAGCACTCCTTGGGTTGTCGCTTCAGATGAACAAGAATTTGCAAACAATGGTGTATTTACAACCAATAGCGAAACCAATTCGAGTGTAGACCCTCAAGGTCGTAAAGGTGTACTATGGGGTAACCTAATGGCTGGAGGAGCTGGTGTTATGTGGTATGGAGGCTCTAGAGGAGACTTTAGAACTGAAAATTTCAATAGATATGTTACGTTAAATGCATGGGGAAGACATGCCATTACAACCTTCTTCAAAGGTCAGAATATTGAGTTTTGGAAGATGGATAATAATGATAATTTAGTAAGCGGAGGCGGTAATCGTTGTCTTGCTGAAGTGGGACAGTCCTACGTTATCTATTTACCAAATGGAGGATCCACGAATCTTAATCTAAATGGTCAATCTGGTAATTTCGAAGTAAAATGGTTTAATCCAAGAAATGGGGGAGCTATGCAAAATAGTAATGTTACTTCTATATCTGGAGGAGGTAACAGAAGTATAGGTAATCCTCCAAATGCTACCAATAGTGATTGGGTAGCTCTAGTAACCTCTACATCAGGCAACCCATCAGGTTCTACTACAGTAACTCTTTCTCCTGTTAATGATGCTTATTTACAAGGAAGCACCAATTTCAACAATACAATAATACGATTAGAGAATAATAATAGAACTGGTTATTTAATGTATGACCTCTCTGGGATAAATGGTACTATAACTGCTGCCGATTTAACATTTGTGGTTAATAGTGATGCTGGCTCTGGTAACTTAAACGTGAATTTAGGCACATCTAATAACTGGACTGAAACAACTTTATCTGATGCTAACAAACCAGACGCAGGAGTTTTATTAGGTTCATTAAACAGTACTTATGCCATAGGTGATAGCAAAACAATTTCTCTAAACGCTTCTGCTATCTCTGGAAACACAATCTCTTTAATATTAGCGCCAACAGGTGGTAATGATTTTGCTATTGCTTCTAAAGAAAATAGTGCTACCGAACCACAACTAACTATTACTTATAGCTCGGGAAACACAAATAATGTACCAGTAACTGGAGTTAGTGTTTCTCAATCTTCATTAAACCTACAAGTAGGTCAAAACTCAACTCTTAATGCAACAATAGCGCCTAATAATGCTACAAACCAATCTATCAATTGGTCTAGTTCAAATAATAACATTGCTACTGTAAGTAATAATGGCGTAGTTATGGCAATTGCTGCAGGATCTGCCACTATTACAGCAACTTCTGTTGATGGTGGGTTTACTGCCGTTTCTAATATAACCGTAAATACACCAAATACTGGTGGTGATTGTAATGATGCTGATTATGAAGAGTCTAATGGTCTCGTAGTTATTGAAACAGAAAACCTAAATATATCAGGTACAGAATGGCAAATAAAAACAGAAAAAGCTGGATTTACTGGAGCTGGTTATATAGAATGGACAGGAAATGATTTTTTTAATGGGAATTTAGCTGGAACCGCTGGTGTAATTTCTACTAGAATTAGAATTAACACCCCTGGTGTATATAAATTTGATTGGAGAAATTCTATAGCCAGAGGTACTAGTACTACAGATCTTAATGATAGCTGGCTACGTTTTCCTGATGCTGCTGATTTTTATGGTGAAAAACCTGATGGTTCTAGAACATATCCTAGAGGAGAAACTAGAGGAAGAACACCTTTTCCTGCAGGACAAAGTGGTGATGGTTTCTTTAAAATGTATGTAAATAACCTAAATTGGTCTTTCCAATCAACAACAGGTGATAATGCAGACGGACGCCCAGTATTTGTAGAGTTTGCAACTGCTGGAGTATATACTATGGAAATTGCTGCAAGATCTGAAGGTCATATAATTGATCGAATAGTATTGAGCAATGGAGCAACTAATCCATTAGCATTAACCAATACAGAAACGCCCTGTACTGGCTCACCTACAAATCCCAATGCGCTTGCAATTCCAGGGACTATTCAAGTAGAAAATTTTGTTGCAAAAAATGGGCAAGTACAAGCAGAAAATACACCTGGTACTAATGGGGGACAAAATTTAGGATTTATTCAAAATAATAATTACACTGAGTATGACGTGAATGTAGCCACTACTGGCGCATATACCTTGAGTGCATTTGTTTCTTCTAATGGCGTTGGAGGTACTATAGTACCCTCTATAAATGGAACTAATTTAAATTCATTAGCTGTAAGTGTCAATAATGCATGGCACAACTATAGTGCAGTGACTTCTACTATTAATTTAACACAAGGCCTTCAAAAATTACGATTTACTTATACAGGGCCTAATGGTTTCCTATTTAATGTTGAAAGAGTAGAGTTATCCTTAAACTCTAATCCTCCAAATAATGCCACTTCTTTTGTTATTGAAGCAGAAGACTTTACATCTACAGACGGAACATTTAATGATGCTTCTGCTGGAGGGCCAGGACTTGGAGTAAACGTAGCAGGCAATATTATTAATTTTGTAAATAACGGAGATTGGGCAGAATACAGCATCGACTTAAGTACTGCTGGGACATATGACGTAGAGTATTTAATCACCACACCTTCTGATGGTTCACAAATTCAATTATTAGTCGATGGTACTGTTGCTTCTACAACAAATGTACCTAATAATGGAAGTTGGGATAGCTTTACTACATTATCATCAAATGATCAAGTAACACTATCGGCAGGCCCTCACACTATAAGAATTCTTGCATCAAGCAATACGACTTGGCAATGGAATCTTGATAAAATAACTTTCACACCTGCGGGATCATCCAAAACAGTTTTAAATAAGACGTCTGAGTTAGCTATTAAAGTAATTCCAAACCCTGCTTCTGAAGCAACTACAGTTAGTGGTTTAGAAAACAACAAAAGCTACTCTTATGGAATATTTAATATAAATGGTGCATTGATTTTAAAAGGCGTTATTGATTCTAAAAATAGTACAATTAATACGTCTTCTCTAGTTTCAGGCATGTATTTTTTAAATATAACATCCGATTCGTATAGAAAACTAGAAAAGCTAATTATTTCTGAATAACGAGTTATACCAATTTTGCTATAAAATGAGGTGTAAATAATTTGAGTTATTTTACAGGAGCTCAAAGCATAAAAATCAAGCATAGCCTTAGCTACGGTTTATTTTTTTAATGCAGAAATCATGTAAAAGAAACGAATTATATGTCGCATTTTATGGTAGAATTGGTATTAGTATAGTATAATTAATTTTTTGAAGATTGTGAATCTCTTTTTGAGGTTCACAATTTTCTTTTTTAAGAGAAGAAATTAAGACTGTTTAGAGTTTTAATTTATACCAATTATTAATCAAATCAACATTAAGTTACTTGCTATAAAAATATTACAATTTAACTCAATAAAATTGTTGTTACTAAAACACTATCAAAACAAAACATATTTTGTTGAAGATACAGAGCGAAGTTTTTGAGGAACCTTACCTTCCGGCTGGTAGTAAATTCTACTCTAAATAAGATTTCTCGTCGCTCGTTACGATCTCCATAGAAATGACATAATACTAAAAGCCAAGTCTGATTAGCCTATTTTTAGATGACAATTGATATTATACCGAATAATCCATATAATTACGCCAAAATACGTGTTCATTTTTCCTCTTTCTTTATTCTGGTAACACATACATAGCTAGGCTATGCAAACATCACACAGCTTCTAAAGAGAAAAAAGCAACTGTGTGTTTTTAGCATAATACCAATTCTTAAATGAATTTATTGAGTTAAAAAGTGTCTTTTGAAATGCTATCTTCAACATAAAAAAGAACCGTAACTACGGCTCAATGTCATTAAGTTAAGAGTTTATATGTTCTCAGTGTCAGGTTGAGCGCAGTCGAAACCTCTTTGTTAGTTAGAATAAAAAGTTCTCGACTGCGCTACTCGAACAGACATAATTTCCCTTAACTTAATGACATTGAACTACGGCTGTGCTTATTTTTTCTGCCTCGTATAATTCCAAAATCCATCATTTTACTTTACAGTATATTCATTTAAGAATTGGTATAACTTTATAGTTTATTTGGTATTATTCATAAAAGTATAACCTCTATTCATATCAAAAACTACCACGCTCTTAATTTATCTAATTCTAACTGTGCTTGTAGTTCTTCTTTAGAAATCACCTTTAAAAAAGACGGATGTTGTTCAATAGCAAATTCTATTTTTTTAACGATTTCTTCGGTAGTTTCGTTATCGTAGTCTATTTCTAATGGTGCTTTTATTTCCATAGACTGTAAAATATTTTTCTTCTTTATACGTAAGCCTTTTTTATCAAAAGACCTTCTAAAGCCATCTATAACTATTGGCACTACAACAGGTTTGTAGCGTTTTATAATATGTGCCGTCCCTTTTCTAATGGGCTTAAACGGTGTCGTTGTTCCTTGAGGGAATGTAATTACCCATCCATCATCTAGTGCTTTACCTATATTAGATATATCGCTCATGCGTACTTGACGTTTTACGTCTTTTCCCTCAGACCGCCATGTGCGTTCTATACTCACAGACCCTACATAAGCTAAAATTTTAGGAAGCAAACCTGCTTTCATGGTTTCTTTAGCAGCCACGTAATATAAATTAAGTTTAGGGTTCCATAAATACCCTACGTTTTTTATAGAATCTACTCTCCCACTTAAGCTTGCATTAAATACATGAAACATAGACACTACATCTGCAAAATAAGTTTGATGGTTTGATATAAAGAGCACGTTTTTATCGGGGAGTTCTTTAATAACCTCAGAACCTTCTATCTGCAATTCATTAAATCCTCGAAAGCGTTGATGTGTAATGGCTCCTAAAATTCTAATGAGCCATTTTTTTATAAAAAGTATGTGTCCAAAAGGGTTTCTTTTAAACAATCCCATATGTATGTTGCATTTAGTTAGGCGCAGCAAAGGTAGTAAATCTATTAGCTATAGAGATACTTTAATAAAATATTCACTCTAGAATAGAATCTAGATTCTAAAAAGTGCTATAAGCGAGGTATTTACCATAAAACCCCGCTCTTTGGCGGGATTAGTTCAACTTACTATTTTGAATGCATTGTTATGCAATTTTTCAAAACAGAGTTTCACTAATAATATCTTTAATTTCACTAAGCATCATTGCTGTCGCTCCCCAAACTGTAAAACCATTTAATTGAAACGCAGGCACCTCAACACCAGCGCTATAAGAAGTCTCCACCCACTTATCAATAAGCGTCTTATCATCTAATAAATCTTTTAATGGCACTTCAATTAGCGCTTCGACTTCAGCGTCTTCTTTTATAAAATCTGGTTTAATTTTACAAATACCAGCAAATGGCTGTACATAAAAGTTACTTGGTGGTATGTATACTTGAGATAGTGTTTTTACCACTTTAATCATTTTTATTGGCACACCAACTTCCTCAAACGTTTCTCTTAATGCTGTTGCTTTTATGTTTTGGTCTTCTGGCTCGTATTTCCCTCCAGGTAAAGATACTTGTGCCGAATGCACCCCTTTATAGGTTTTTCTTAACATTAAAATAAAATAGGTTTCATTATTTTTATCTGGATAAAACAATACTAAAACCCCTGCTTTTTTAGCTTTTTTTATAGCGTTTCCTTGTTGCTTTATTAAGTCTTGCCTAAAAGGGGGTACCATTTTAAAATGGGCTTGTTCTCCAGGCAAAGGGGCTTCTTCTATTTTTGATATTAATTTTAGAAATTTATTGAAGTTCATTAAATACTATCTTTTACACATCAATATACCCTAAATAAACAGCTTTTTTCACTAAACCTGCCGCATTATTCACCTGAAGTTTTTGGTATATGTTTTTTTTATGCGTTTCTACAGTATAACGGCTTAAAAATAGGTGTTCTGCTATTTGATCGGTGGTTAATTCCTTGGCTATTAAACACACAATATCTTTTTCTCTTTTTGAAAGGATTGTCGTATTAAATTCCAGAGCTTTATTTTCTTTTTTGTAGCCCTTATAAAAATAGGGCTCCCCTTTTATAACAATGGTTTTAATAGCTAAGATCAATTCATCATAACTCGTATCTTTTTGAAGATAACCATGAATGCCACCAAAAGCTTGTATTTGTTTAAAAACGCTAATGACTAAAATTTTTAGATTCGGGAATTTTTCATTAACTTTTTTAACAAACTCAACGCCATTCATTTCTGGCATAGATACGTCTGTAATTAATACATCTGGCATATTGGTTTCTAACGTTTTTAAGGCTTCTTTAGCATTATTTACAACTGCCAACACATACATATCGTCTTGTTTAGAAAGGATATTAGATATACCTTCCAAAAACATCTCATGATCGTCTACTAATACTATATTAATTTTCACCTATAACAGTTATCAAGTTTCAATTATTGATTTTAAAGGGATTTCTATAATTACAGAGCTTCCTTTACCTAAAGTAGACTCTAAGTTAAACGTTCCTTTTATACTATCTACACGCTGTTTTATATTTTTTATTCCTACCCCTTCTTTTTGTGCTTCTACATTAAAGCCTACACCATTATCTTCTAACACCATAATTAACAATGCATCGTGCCTGTTAAATGATAGTTGTACCTCTTTCGCTTTGGCGTGTTTAGCTATGTTGGTTAACAACTCTTGTACTATACGGTATAGATTATGTTTAGTATACACATCTATATCTTGTAGTGCATCTTCTGGAAAAATAGAAATTTCTAAAGAGAACTGCTTACTTTGTTCATATTTTTCCTTTAATTCTGCTAATAGATGGGTAAATGCTTTGTCTTGGTGGTAATTATAACTTAAATCGTGCGATAAATCACGTAACTCTTTAAAGGTTTGTTTTAATGACTTATTTATTTCAACTATAGCCGTTTTATCCTCTTCTACATTTACATGAGATAAACTTAAATTTATACTTGCTAGTTGTCCCGCAATACCATCATGTAGTTCTTTTGCTATCCGTTCTCGTTCTTTATCTTGCCCTTCTATTAATGCTTGTGTGGCTTTTAATTGTTGTTCTTGTTGTAAATGTGCTTTTTCTTGCTGGTGCAATTTTAGCTCTTGTTTCCTTATAGTTCTTTGCGTTTTTGCACGCTGTTTATAGAATAGAAACAAACCTATTAATGGTAATAGTAATAACACAGCACCAATAACAATGCGTTGACGGCGTATGGTTGCAAGCTCGTTTTCTTTTTCCAGTAATGCTATTTGGTTATCTTTTTTTTCGACTTCGAATTGTGTTCTTAGTGTTTCGAATTCTTTTTCTTTTTCTAAGTTGAAGATACTGTCGTTTAAATAAATGTATTTTTCTTGAAAAATAAAGGCTTCTTTGTATTTTTTATTATTCCATAAAACACCTGAGAGTAACCAATAGACTCTTGCTTTTTTTGAGCCATCTAAAATAGCCTTAAAATCAGATAAAGCGTTCTTATATTTTTTTTCAGCCGCACTAAAATCACCAAAATTATCATTATATATCCCTTGAGACATAGTGGTATAATATTGTGTAGCCTTATCTCCAACCTCTTTAGAAACATGTTCTGCTTCATTTAAATAAAAAATAGCTTTTTCATTATTTTCAATGTTTAAATAATAATCCCCAATATTAGAAAGTACGATTCCCTTTAAAAACATATCATTACTCACATTTACAATCTCAATTGCTTTATTGTAATAATACAAAACACTATCTTTTTGTGTATCAAACAACAATAACCCTTTTGTATTATATGCCTCAGCTAAACCTTTTTTGTAACCTTGCCGCTTAGCTAGATTAATTGCAGATTCTAGATAACTAAAAAAATTCTTTTCATCTAATTTGCTTCTATATAGTAATGCTAGGCTATTTTTTATATCTACTTCTAAATTAACATAATTATGTGATATTGCTATATCTAATGCGTTCTTATGAAACTCTAACGAACCTTTAAAATTGTTTTTAATTCTAGCCAAAATCCCTTTTCTATTATATAAAATTGATTTCTTTTTAGCTATTTTAGTTCTATTGGCATAGACCAACGCCTTGTCACAATAAAATGATGACGAGTCTATTTTTTTAAGGTACAGATATAACTGACTTAAATTGGTATAGGCATCCAATAAAAGTGTATCATTTTGAGTTTGTTCACTTTCAAAAACCGATTGTAATGCTATGCTTTTAGCGGCTTTAAAATCTGAATAAATTACTCTTTTAAAAGAATTATTAAGCCTTTTTATACTTTCAACATCTTGAGCATTCAGATAAAAAGTTAATAACAATGAACAACTTAGTAGACCAAATATTTTTATCAAAAAATTAAATATTTTTTAGTTTAGAGCTAAAAATACCATAAATATGGTATTTCACTATATAATTCACCTATTTAAATTTGTTCCCACAATGAAAAACATTCCCTTACAAAAATCATTTTTCAGTCTTATTTTGCTACTATCTATTTCGTGTTTATTTAGTTTCAAAAATCACTTACAACAATTCGTTATGTCCTGTGGAACAGATTTTCATGGTACTGGACAAATTATTGAAAATTGTACTGAGGACGTCACTATCACCTCTCTTCCAGTAGATGGACACAATGGTACAATTATAGCAGCCGAAATCACTTCAGAAGGAAAAATTAGGATTATACCTGGCGTAACTTCAGTAAAAATATTACCAGAAATAACCAGTAGTCTTGATTTAACAATAAATGAAAACAATACAAGAAGATTACGCCGTTCCAAAATAGGTGGTAATGGTGGCAATACAAGAAAAATTAAAACATACAAAACCCTACAATTAAATTACTATTGGGATGATCAACAAAATTTAATAATTGATAAATTAAACACAAAAATTATTAGGTACCAAGTATACAATTTATATGGAGCTATGGTTATAAACAAAAATCGTCCTAAACTTAAAAATAATAAGCTTCCATTAACACATTTAAAAAGCGCTGCATACATCATAAAAATCGAACTGCAAAACGGAGAAACAATAACAAAAAAAATAATAAAGCAATAATTATTCAACAACAAATACTATAACAACATGAAAACAAGAATTTTAACAATCGTAATACTAACAATTAGTCTTGCTATTAACGCACAAGTAGCAACTTCTTCAACTGGGGGAGCCAACAACTCTTCTTGGGTGATTAAAGGCGGAACAAATAATACACCTGTAGTAGGTCCCCTTTCTACTATTAGAGTAAATGGAAATTCAGCTACATCTTCAGGGATAGAAATCAGTTCAGGAATTGGCAATAATAATGGTCAGCAATCTTATGGAGATTTATCTTTTACATCTTTCGGAGGTTTTAAAGCTCAACTCCAGAATGTTTTTGGTGGAGCTACAAACTTTTCTTTTACAAAAAAGACATTTGGTTCTATAGTCACAACTAAATTCGGTATTGGTACTGAAAACCCCACAGTAACTTTACATTTAGACAATCTAGGATCTCGTGATGGTATTAAATTTGGTGATAAATTTATTATTAGACAAAACTCTTCTAGTGATGATGCTTTTTTTATGGAAAACCTTGTTGCAGGTGACGTATATATTAGATCAGGGTTTAACCCATTTCAAGACAACGGTAATGTTATTTTAAACGACTTTGGAGGAAATGTAGGTATAGGTATTACAAACCCAAGCGAAAAACTAACCGTAGATGGCAAAATACTTTGCGAAGAGGTAGAAGTAGTTTTAGATGCAACTGCTCCAGATTATGTATTTGAAAAATATTATAATGGGGTTTCTAATTTAAAGGCTGATTATGTGATGCCTACTCTTGAAGAAGTTGAAGCTTACACCAAAGCCAACAATCACTTACCTGAAGTACCAAGTGCAAAAACTTTAAAAGAAGATGGTTTAGAACTTAAAGATATGAGTATGATCTTACTACAAAAAATAGAAGAGTTAACATTGTATACTATTGAGCAAGAAAAACGTATTAAGGCTTTGGAAACTAAATTGAGTAAAAAATAGATCTATTCCCTAGGCTTATTAAAAATAATTAATTAGCCTTTTTTTGTTCTTTAAACTAGCTTAAAGCTACTTAAATACTTATGCAAACATGCATGAGATAGATTTTTATTGACTTTAATTTAGGGTCAGTCTTAAAAAATTAAAAATGCATTTCATAAAAATTTAATAAAAAAGAAATGAATATAATACAACATAAATTAATACCAATGCTATTTCTACTCTTTACTTTTGTTCTGTTAGGCCAGACAAAAGAAGAGATTGAATTGCTAACTAAATCTTACATAGAGCAAAGTGCTAGCAATTTCAATTTAAGTTCTAGCGATATCACAGAATGGAAAATTACAAGTGAACATAAAAGCAAAAAAAGTGATTTAATTCACGTTTATGGCATTCAAAAACACCATGATATTGAAGTTTATAAAGCCAACTTTTACCTATGTATTATAGATAAAAACAAAGTTCTTTCTTATAAAAACAATTTCGTTACAGATATAAACACTAAAGACTTAATAAGCAGCAATACTACACCAAAACTTTCTGCTATTGATGCTGTTATGTCTGTTTCCAAGCAACTAAAAATGAATACATCTTATAAATCTATAAAGATTATAGAAACTCCCTCTGGAAACAATTTGAAACAGTTATTAACAGCAAAAGAGATATCACATAACACAATCCCTGCCAAGTTAATGTACTATCAAAACTCTGCAAATCAATTAATCTTAGCGTGGGACTTATCTATTGAAGAATTAGATAGTGAAAATTGGTGGAGTCTCAAAGTTGATGCCAATTCAGGTGAAATTTTAGATAAAGTAAACTGGGTTATACATTGTCCATTTGAAAACCATAATCATGTATTAAACAATACAAGTTTCAATAATTTATCTCCAACTGCAAACTTAGTTGGTGGCTATAATGTTTATCCTTTTCCTGTAGAAAGCCCTAATCACGGAAGCAGAAGTTTTATTACAAACCCTAGTAATACAAATGCTTCTCCTTTTGGATGGCATGATACTAATGGAAGTAATGGAGCAGAATTTACTATAACCAGAGGTAATAATGTTCATGCTTTTGAAAATAGTGACAGTAGTACTCCCGAATTCAGCCCTGACGGCGGAAATTCGTTAACTTTTGATTTCCCTTTAAATACCACATATACTTCTGGAAACCCATCAAAAGAAGCTGCAATAACAAATTTATTCTATTGGAATAATATTTTACATGATATGTGGTATCAGTATGGTTTTGATGAAGCTAGTGGGAATTTTCAAGAAAATAATTATGGTAATGGAGGCATCGGTTCAGACTATGTTAATGCTAGAGCTCAAATAGGCATTAGATGTAATGCTACTTTCGGCACTCCTCCTGATGGATTTAATCCTAGAATGAACATGTATGTTTGTGGCAATAGGGATGGCAATTTTGATAATCCAGTAATAGCACATGAATATGGTCATGGTATTTCAATAAGATTAGTAGGTGGTGCAGCAAACTCAAGTGGATTGCGCAATCAAGAACAAATGGGAGAAGGATGGAGTGATTGGTTTGGATTAATGATGACTATTAACCCTGAAGATCAAGGAACTAATTTAAGACCCATTGGCACCTGGCTATTTGGTCAAGGTGCAGACGGTAGCGGAATTAGAAGATGGCCTTACAGCACAGACATAGAAGTAAGTAAATATACATATAATGATGTTAGACTCAATACTTTTTCTGCACCTCACGGGGTTGGTTCTGTTTGGGCTTCTATGCTTTGGGAACTAACTTGGGAACTTATTAACGAATATGGCTATGATACTGATCTCTATAATGGAACCGGAGGTAATAACATCGCTATGCAATTAGTTATCGAAGGCTTAAAGTTAACTCCTGTTAACCCTGGTTTTGTTGATGCCAGAAATGCAATACTACAAGCAGATCAAGCTATTTATAATGGAGCTAATCAATGCCATATATGGACCGCTTTTGCAAAAAGAGGACTGGGGTTTAGTGCAGACCAAGGATCTTCTCTTTCTAAATCTGATGGTACAGAAGCATTTGATGTACCTTCTAACTGTCACCAATGTGAAGAATACGCGACTATTACTGCAACGTCCTCTCCTGTAACTTCTGGAAGTTATATTTCTGTATCAAATACTATTACTTCGTTTGGTAAAATAGAAAGTGGTGCTAATGTAACTTATTCAGCAGGTGGAAAAAACATTTTAAAACCTAGCTTTCACGCAAAGTCAGGGTCTCTTTTCAAAGCTCGAATTGAGGGATGTAATAATACAGCAAAATCATCTAAACAGAAGCGCCCTCAATATGAAGAAATATTAATTTCTAAAAAACAAACTTCCAATCTCATAAAAGAAGAAGTTAATATTATAAAACTATATCCTAACCCTACATCTGATATTGTAACCATTTCAAGCATTGAAAATATATCATCCTGGGTATTAAATAATAGTTTTGGAGCTATTTATCTTAACGAAAACTCGAAAAGTAATAATACAAAAACAGTCTCCTTAGATTTAAGTAATTACTCTACGGGAATTTATTTTCTTAACATAAAACTCAAAAATGGCAAACACATAATTAAAAAAATAATTAAAGAATAGGGTTGATTGATTAATTAGCAGAAACCTCTCATTATCAAAAACGTCTAGAGCTCACATCTAGGCGTTTTTTTTATCTTTGATTTTAAAATCAATGTATGCGTTTACTTTTTTTACTAAGCCTTTCAATATTACTTTTCAATTGTAAAAACGAAAAACAAAAAAACAACATACCTAATACTACCCCAACACAACAAAAAGCAGAAAAAAAAGTAGAAAAACAACAAAAAGACACTCTGGAATTCCCCATTCTAGACGACAAAAACGCCATGGAGTTCTTTTTACAATACGAAAAAGAGCATAAAGAAAATAAAGTGCGTATCACTACAGATTTTGGCTCCTTTGATGTATTGTTGTTTAACGAAACCAAATTCCACCGTGCTAACTTTATCTATCTTACAAAACGCAGGTATTTTATCGACACACAATTTTACCGTGTGATAGACAACTTTATGGTACAGGCAGGAAGTAGTGACGATAGAAAAATAGGCCGTAAACGAAAAGCTATTGGCAGGTACTTACTCCCTGTGGATGGTAAACGTGGTTTTAAGCACGATCGTGGTGTGATATCTATGCCCAGTAGTGATATCGAAAATCCACATAAACTCGCATCGCCTTACGAGTTTTTTATTGTCCAGCAAAAAGGTGGTGCACACTATTTAAATGGTGATTATACCGTATTTGGAAAAGTAATTAAAGGCATGGACGTGATTGATAAAATTGCCGCAGTAGATACCGACGAAGCCGATTGGCCATTAAGTAATATTTATATTAGAAATGTGGAAATCATCAATTAACAATTAACAATTAACAATTAACAATTAACAATTAACAATTAACAATTAACAATTAACAAAATATACATTATCTTATATTGAACACTAACTAAAACCTGATTAATTCTAATAAACTTACCAACAACTTACAATTACCTACTGCCTACTGCCTACTAAAAATCACAAAACCATCACAACACACCCAACCATTACCACATTAACACATCAACACATCAACTCATTACCACATCAACAAACCTAAAGCATATCCTGAGTATAATAATTATAATCTTTTAAGATCACGTCTATAAACTCAATATCGTTTTTTTGTTTTACGTCTTTAATCCCAACAACTTCTATCAATTTATTACGCAACTTTATTAACGTAGGATAATCTTTTCCTGCTTTTGCCCTTACAAAGGTATCTTTTATAATGCGCGCATCGTTATCAGAAAGTTTAATAACATTAGGGTATGTAGGTTTATAATTTGTATTTAACTGCTCCAAAATAGTATGGTTAATATTCACCTTCTCTCTTAAACTAATTACTCCAGTACCTGCAGCCATATCCCCTATACGCTGTTGTTTTTTATTAAAAAGAATTACAAAAAAGCCTAGTCCAAATAAAAAGACATCCACAATTCTAAAAAACCAACGTACCACATAATCGGACAGCGATGCCTGAAAACCATCTATTTTAACCACTTTAATTTTTAAAGCACGCTTCCCTATGGTTTGGCCTTCAAGAAAAGATTCTAATGTTAAGGTATAAAACATTACGGGAAAGCTTAACACCGTATTAATAGCTATTTGAGACCATCTATCCATATCTTCAAAAGCACCAAAAATTTGATTAAGAAGAATTAAATAACCAATCTTTATAGCGGTATCAATAAAAAAAGCCACCAATCGTTCTCCTACTCCAGCTGCAGTAAAGCTTATTTTTACATTTTGGGTCGTATTAATTTGTAACTCTGACATTTTATATTTTAATTTATCTCAAATTATGAGAGAAGTTGCATTTATAAAGCAAAATAAAGAAAAATGGCTGAGTTTAGAGAATGCTATTTTTAATAATGCTATTAATGACCCCGATGAACTGGCATCGCAATACATCCATTTAGTAAACGATTTAGCTTACGCACAGACCTATTACCCCAAAAGTAAGGTTATTGAATATTTAAATCAACTAGCGGTAAAGACATTCCAAAAAATATATAAAACTAAACGGCATGACACCAACAGAATAATTAGTTTTTGGAAAACCGAAATACCACTTATCTGTTACCAATATAGAAAATTTATTTATGTAGCCTTCATCATTTTTTTTGCTTTCACCTTTATTGGAGCTATTTCTGCCGCTAACGATGGTGAATTTGTGCGCTCTATTTTAGGTGACGAATACGTAAACATGACCATTGAAAATATTGAAGCTGGAGATCCCGTTGCTGTTTATAAAAGTGGAAGCAATTGGGGCAGTTTTATTGGCATTACCATTAACAATTTACGAGTAGGCATCATTGCTTTTGTTTTAGGCGTTTTTATAGGCATAGGCACATTATACATTATGTTTAAAAACTGTATTATGTTGGGCTCTTTTCAATATTTTTTCTACGAAAAACAAGTGTTTTGGGAAAGTGTTCGTGGTATTTGGATCCATGGTGCCATGGAAATTTTTGCTATAGTGATAGAAGCTGCTGCCGGATTAATTTTAGGTGCTAGCATTCTGTTTCCAGCGACACATTCTAGGTACACATCTTTTAAATTAGGCGCTAAAACGGGTATTAAAATTTTAATAAGCACCTTCCCTTTTACATTCGCAGCAGGTTTTCTAGAAGGGTTTATTACACGTTATTCTAATATAATGCCTAATTGGTTATCGGTAGGTATTATATTATCTACTTTGGGACTTATTAGTTATTATTACCTTATTTATCCATATAAAATTCAAAAACAAGTTACAAAAGCGCCTTTGCTAGCATCAGTTTAATGATTAAAAAGATAGCACATATCATATATATATTGGTGTTTACAATGGTATGCACTCAAATTAGTAATGCCATAAACCCAATTCAAGACCCCGAATTTAATAGAAGATTCGATAATGATTTTAAAGAACGCTATTCTGGGAGAAATTTTAATTATGAGGGCAAAAAAGTAGTTAACAAAACCCAAGCAGGCTCTGGACAATATGAAGATTACAAAAAAGAAAAAACAAAAATTAAAGAGCGTAATAACGCTGATGAAATCACCATAAATTTTGGCCCTTTTGGATGGATATTCTATATTATTTTAGGGGCTGCGGTTATATATCTAGCCTATGTTTTATTAAACGAAGGCGGAACTGGCTTGTTTTCTTCTGGAAAAAACAAAACTATTACTAATTACGACGATATTACTGCCGAAAATATTGAGCACGCAGATATCCATGCACTTATTAAAAAAGCTGAAAACGATACTAATTACAGACTTGCCATTCGTTATTACTACTTATTAGTGCTAAAAACACTAAGCCTAAAAAACCATATAAAATTTGAAGACGACAAGACAAATGCCGAATACCTTAATGAGTTAAACGAAAAGCCTTTTAGTAAATCTTTTGCTTACACCTCTTACTTATACAATTACATCTGGTATGGTAAGTTTTCACTAGATAACTCACAATATACCAAAGCAAAACACAATTTTACAACCCTTTTAAATCAGGTAAACTAATGAAAAAAGTTTTACCTATAGTACTAGTCCTAGTGGCTCTCATTATTTTTGCAGCTATTGCATTAGGATCAAAACGTACAAGAACAGTAGATTGGGAAGAATCGTTTAATGAAAAAAGTAACAAACCTTATGGCTTAAGTATACTTTATAAAGAATTAAATAATTTATTTGAAAACGATACTATAAGAACCATTTACCATCAACCCTCTAGTTATTTAAATGCTAATTCCGAAGATGGCTATGGTGACCATATTGCTAAAGGTATTTATATAAAAGTTGGTAATTCCGATTATCTTACAAGCTATTCTGTAAATAAACTTTTGGATTTTGTAAACGAAGGGAATACCCTTTTTATATCAGACTACTACTTTGCACAAGAACTACACGACACTTTAAATGTAGATGTTGATTTTGAATTCAATCCAAAAAAAGATAGTATATCACAGTTATTCTTCAGAAATAAAAATTTAAATAAGGTTACGATTGATAAAAACGAAGGCGACTATTATTTTTCTGGTTTTGATGAAGACAATTACAAAATTTTAGGTTACGCTAAAACCGATAAACAACGCGTTAACTTTATCCAAATACCTTTTGGTGATGGTAAAATACTATTACATACCGAGCCTAAAATATTTACAAATTATAACATACTAAAAGAGGAGCGTTACACCTATGTAGAAAATGTATTATCCTACATACCAGATGGCAACATCTATTTTGACTCTTATTATAAAAGACAAACCGCTTATGATGGTGATGTTGAAAAGAAATCAAATTTAAGTTGGTTTTTAGAGCAATTAGCCTTTAGATGGGCATGGTACACTGCACTTATATTTGCGCTTTTATTTATGATTTTTAATGCCAAGCGCAGGCAACGTATCATTAAAATAATAAAGCCATTACAAAACACGACTTTGGCTTTTGTAAAAACCATTTCCAATCTGTATATAGAAACTAAAGATTATAAAAACCTTATCGATAAAAAAACTACCTATTTTCTGGAAAAAATAAGATCCGATTTCAATTTAGACACTTCAAAGCTTGATGAAGAATTTATGACTAAATTGGCTGGAAAATCTGGAAAGAAAAAAGACGATGTAAAAGAAATTATCAAATACATTAATTGGTTAAGAACTAAAAACGAATTTTTTGAGGAAAATCTCATTAAATTAAACAGGCATATAGAAGCTTTTTATTCAAAATAATTATGGACGAAAATAAAGAACAGCAAGAACATCAGGATTTTTTACCAAAGTCGGACTCTGTATCCTCCATTGACAATAGCGCATTGGAAAATGAGAATAATCTGGAATTTAAAAACCGATTAGACCTCTCTGAATTACAACAAAGTGTGCAAAACATAAAAAGAGAAGTTGGTAAAGTTATTGTCGGTCAAAAAGATATGGTAGACATGCTTATTGCTTCGCTTTTAGCCAAAGGGCACTCGTTAATAGAAGGTGTTCCAGGTGTTGCTAAAACGGTTACAGCTAAGTTACTTGCAAAGTCTTTAAGTGTAGATTTTAGCCGTATACAGTTCACTCCAGACTTAATGCCAAGTGATATTTTGGGAACATCTATTTTTAATTTAAAAGCTTCGGAATTCGAGTTTAAAAAAGGTCCTATTTTTTCAAATATGGTTTTAATAGACGAAATTAATAGAGCACCTGCAAAAACACAAGCTGCTTTGTTTGAGGTAATGGAAGAACAACAAATAACCATAGATGGGAATAAATTCAAACTAGATGCGCCATTTATGGTATTAGCGACTCAAAACCCCGTTGAACAAGAAGGAACTTATAGATTACCAGAAGCACAGTTAGACCGTTTTTTATTTAAAATTGATGTGAATTATCCCAATCTTGAAGAAGAAATTGAGATTCTATCTCGTGAGCATGAATTAAAAGAACAATCAAAAGCAGAACAAATCACATCGTTTTTAACCGCAGATCAAATTAAGAAATACCAGTCTATAGTAAGTCAAATCATTGTTGAAAAACATTTACTTAAATACATTGCCGAGCTTATAGTTGCTACTAGAACAAATCAATTTTTATACTTAGGAGCCTCACCAAGAGCATCCATCTCTATTTTAAAAGCAAGTAAGGCATTTGCTGCTATGAGTGGACGTGATTTTGTAACGCCAGAAGATATTAAACGTGCTGCAATACCAGTATTACACCACCGTGTTATCGTAACACCAGAACGAGAAATGGAAGGCGTAACCAGCAAACAAATTATACAACAGATTATCGAAACCGTTGAAATACCTCGTTGATCAATTGACAATGAATAATTAATAATGTACAATTAACAATGAAGACCAATGACTAATGACTAATAACTAATAAAATCTATGTCATTCAGAGCGAAGCGAAGAATCTCTATTAATAATTAATAATGGACAATTAACAATGACCAACAACCAATAACCAACAACCAATAACCAATAACTAATAACCAATAACCAATAACTAAAAAATTTATGTCATTCAGAGCGAAGCGAAGAATCTCTATTAATAATTAATAATGCATAATGGACAATTGACAATGAATAATTAATAATGTACAATTAACAATGACCAACAACCAATAACCAATAACCAACAACCAATAACTAAAAAATTTATGTCATTCAGAGTGAAGCGAAGAATCTCTATTAATAATTAATAATGAATACAATACCATCTTAAAAATTGCTAAAGAAAATAAAACCAAGTTAGATAAAGTGGCTAGTCTATATGGCTATAAGTATGATATTGATATTAAGCATCTAAAAGATAGTCTTGGTAATATATCCCATGAAGTAGTAGATTTAAACCTAAGAAAAACCAAAAATACCCGTAAACACCTAAACATTTAAACATTTAAACATTTAAACAAAAAAAATTGAACTTCTTTAAACCTTTCTACATACAACCCCGTTTTTTCTATGCAGGCATTGGCATTGTAGTTTTGTTTGCTTTGAGTTATTTTATCCCACTACTCTTTAATATCGCGCAGCTATCTATTATAGTATTGATGGCCTTGTTTTTTTTGGATGTTTTAATCGTGTTCATTGGTAAAAATAAAATTGAAGCTAACAGAATTGTTCCTGATAAATTCTCTAACGGTGATAAAAACGGAATAAACGTTAATATTACCAATAACTATACTTTTTTAGCATACTTGGAAGTTATAGATGAAGTCCCAGAACAATTTCAAATACGTGATTTTAAGATAAAAGATCACATCAAGCCTCGCAAAGCGAAAACAATTAATTATACGTTAACACCCAAAGAACGTGGCGAATATCATTTTGGATATCTTAATATTTATGCGTCTTCACCTATAAAATTAGTAGCTAAACGTTTTATGTTTGATACCGGCATCATGGTACCAACTTACCCAAGTTTTAAACAACTTAAAAAGTTTGAGTTGCTAAATATTAACAAAAACTCATTAGATTATGGTCTAAAAAAAGTACGTCGTTTAGGGCATACCATGGAATTCGAACAAATAAAAGATTATGTTTTAGGCGATGATTTACGCACAATTAACTGGAAAGCCACTGCCAAAAAAAATCAATTAATGGTCAATCAATTTCAGGATGAAAAATCGCAACCTGTATATTCTATTATAGATAAAGGTCGTATCATGAAAATGCCTTTTAATGGTCTAAGTCTTCTGGATTATGCCATAAACTCAAGCTTAGTTATTAGTAATATTGTATTAAAAAAGCATGATAAAGCAGGATTGTTTTCTTTTTCAAAAAGAATAGAAAACATGGTAGTTGCCGAACGTCGCAACGGGCAAATGCGTTTAATTCTTGAAGCGCTTTACAATGTTAAAACAGATTTTTTTGAAAGTGATTTTGGTAGACTCTATGCCAACATAAAAAAGCACATCACGCATCGTAGTCTACTACTTATGTACACTAACTTTGGAACATTAGATGCGTTAAATCGACAGCTCCCTTATTTAAAAGCCATATCTAAAAGTCATGTTTTAGTTGTTGTTTTCTTTAAAAACACCGAATTAGATAAACTTATTAAAAACAAAGCAGAGACAGTACAGCAGGTTTATGATAAAGTTATAGCCGAAAAGTTCGATTTTGAAAAACGTTTAATTGTAAATGAATTGAAAAAATACGGTATTTATTCAATTTTAACCACTCCTGAAAATCTTACTATAGATACCATAAATAAATATTTAGAGATTAAAGCCAGAGGATTATTATAACCTGAACTCGACCTAAGAACACTATTTTTTAAAGCACAAATACCTATCTATTAATTACTTATATTAAATAAATATGTTATATCACGCTTAGAGGCTATGAAAATTTAGTGCTTTCTAGCTAAAAATCACTAAACACGCCATCTTCTTCCTTAAATTACGATTTACGATTAAAATTTTCGTATATGTCAGTTCGAGTGTTTTTTATGAAGAGATAACGAAATAAAAAATGTATCGAGAACAGGTTAGTAGCTTCTCAATACAAAATTATTCTTCATTTTATTACGAATAATTTCACTAGAAAATGACAAAATATTTATATGAAATTAAATTATGTAAATGGTATAAGTTGAATCTAGCATGTTTATTGACTTTTATCTATGATTCTTAAATCTAACTCAGGTTTATAAATTTTACTGATAGTTTTTATATTTTTATAATCTAAACTTATATTAATGACAATTACACAACTATATTATGTTTTGGCTGTCGCAGAACATAAAAATTTTACTAAAGCAGCAGAAAAATGTTTTGTAACACAACCTACGCTTAGTATGCAAATTCAAAAATTAGAAGATCAACTCGATATTAAAATTTTTGACAGAAGCAAAAAACCCATTGAACTCACCGAAATAGGTAAAAAAATTGTAATACAGGCAAAAAACATAGTTAACGAGTCTTATAGAATACAAGATATTGTAGATCAACAAAAAGGATTTATTGGTGGTGAGTTTAAACTAGGCATCATTCCAACAATAATGCCTACATTATTACCTATGTTTTTAAAAACATTTATAAAGCGCTACCCTAAGGTTAAATTAAAAATTGAAGAATTAACTACCGAAGAAATAATTTATCGTATTAACGAAGGTCATTTAGATGCCGCTATAGCAGCCACACCTCTTGATCATGAAAATATAAAAGAACGCGTTTTATATTTTGAACCTTTTGTTGCTTACATTCCAAAGGGGCATAAATTGCATACGCAACAAAAAATTGATGTTAATGATCTTGAAATAGAAGATATATTACTACTTGAAGATGGCCATTGTTTTAGAGATGGTGTTATTAATTTATGTAAAGTTTTTAAAGATCATGAAGACGATAAATTTCAATTAGAAAGTGGTAGTATAGAAACGCTCATAAAACTATCTAATGAAGGTTTAGGAATGACATTACTCCCCTATTTACATACCGCAGATTTAAATGATAAATTAAAAGAAAATTTGCATCATTTTAATGAACCTTCACCTGCAAGAGAAGTAAGTCTTATTTACCATAAAAGCGAACTAAAAATGCAGATTATAGAAGCTATGCAAAATGTAATTTCTGGAATTATTAAAGGCGCTATAGCATTTCAAGATGTTAAAATTATAAGTCCGTTGCCCAAATAAAATTGTAATACCAATTCTTAACTAAACCACTATGGACTGTAAGTACATAGGTTTGGCTCGCAGACTGAAAGTCTACCAGATGAAATACGTAATCAAATCTGTGTAAATTCGTGTAATTCGTGTAATTCGTGTCAAAAGTTTTTAGAAGCTAAAGCGAAATGCACTAAAGTACATAGTTTCGACTAAATTTGAAACCAATGAATATACTGTAAAGAAAAATGATGGATTTTGGAATTATACCAATTATACGAGACAGAAAAAATAAGCATAGCCGTAGTTACGGTTCTTTTTTATGTTGAAGATAGAATTTAAAAAGACACTTTTTAACTAAGTAAATTCATTTGGGAATTGGTATAATCTATTAAAACGTTCATAAAAAAAAGAGGAATGTCTTTACAAACATCCCTCTCGCTTAGTTTTAGTTTATGTCTTGTTCTAAAAATTAATTTATGTTTGGTCTATATAACTCTGGGAGCTCATCTGCTATATCGGTATGATTAGGTATATTAAAACCTAAGCTCTCTTCATAAAGCAAAACATAATCTATACTACAGCCTTGAGCTCTTCCTGATAAGGTTAACGTATAGACCTCATCCTTTTTTAAGTTATAAACGACTTTAGCTAATACTTTGTTTCCATTAACATGTGCGTCCATTTTATGTGCCGATCCCCATTTACGAACACCTCTACCCCAAAGCTTATGATCTTTTTCTAATGTTTCTGTAGGATAAGCACAAGCAGTTGTAAAATCACCTTTTAACCTAATCCACAAGTCATTTCTCTTATCTTCAGGTTCTCCATCTAACAAAGGTTGATACATACGCATAACAATTCTATACTTAGCTGTTTTTGGACATTTAAATGTATATTCTATAGGAGATGTTGGAGGGCCACTATTCTTATTATTTCCCGTAAACTCTAAATACCCTTTATTTATGGCTTCTATAGTAGTACCTACATGATATTTTTCATCTCCTGCTTTTCTTTTAACCCATAATCCTAAATCGGATGTTGTAATTTCGGGTTCAAAGACTAAAAAATTATCTCCATACTTTATGCCTTCAGTTAAACCTTCATCAGAAGATTGTTCATCTCCTGAGTCTCCACCATCTGTATCTCCCCCTGTATCTCCATCATCATCATCTGTATCATCATCGGTACTATCATCTTCTTTATCATCAGGTGTATCTACAGCCTCTTCTTTTTCTTTAGTATTACTTTGATCATCGCTTGACGAGCAAGAAAAATTGACAATAAAAATTAACACTAAAAATAATCGTAATAATTTCATAGTTCAGTTTAGTTTAGTTTTCACGAATTTATAAAAAATTCTGTATACAAAATACAAATCAAACCAATTTAATACTACTTACACCAATTCTTAAATGAATATACTGTAAAAAAAATGATGGATTTTGGAATTATACGAGACATAAAAAATAAGTATAGCCGTAGTTCAATGTCATTAAGTTAAGAAGTTTTCATAATTAAACTAAATGCATTTATTTCTATAAAAACCTGTAATTCAAATACATTTCGACTGCGCTCAATGTGACAAATTATACAAATTGAGCTTAACTTAATGACATTGAGCCGTAGCTACGGTTCTTTTTTATGTTGAAGATAGAATTTCAAAAGACACTTTTTAACTCAGTAAATTCATTTGGGAATTGGTATTACAAATAAATCTATCTCAATAAACGTTATATTTCTTATATGAAACTATTAAAAATAATTGGTCATATCATTTTTATTTTAGTTCTAACAACTATCACTCAAATAGGAGGTATTATTTGGTGTTTAGCCTTATTTATTTCATATAAAACACAAAAAAAGAAACGTCTAATTTTTCCCATTTTATATTTGATATTCAATTTATTATTAATTCCGCCTTTGGCAAGATATTTTGGTAGAGTTAAGCTACCAATAATAAATAAACCACTCAAACCCAAAAATTGGATGTACCCTTTATTATTTAGAAACTATGTTACCCCAGAACTTAATAAAGTACTAAAAACAGCTTCTAAAACTTTAGAAAAAGATGGTATTACAATAACGTATTTAGATGCTAATTTTCCTTTTATTGATAGATTTCCTTTGTTGCCTCATTTAAGTCATAATGATGGTAAAAAAATAGACATCTGTTTTATGTATAAAGATAAAAAAGGACATAAAACCGATAAAAAACCTTCGGTTTCTGGATACGGGGCATATATTAATAACACCTCTAATACCACATCGAGATGTATTAAACAAGGCTATTGGCAATATGATTTTACTAAATATTTAACCTTTGGTTCTTTTAATAATTTGACGTTTGACTCCAAAAACACAAAAAAAATTATAAATCAATTTTTAGCTTCATCTAAGACCGATAAAATATTTATAGAACCTTACCTTAAACAAGGTCTGGGGCTATCCAATAAAAACAAAATTAGATTTCATGGGTGCCAGGCTGTTCGTCACGACGATCACATACATATACAAATAAAATAGCTTGGTTTTGGTACTAAAGAACATGACAACCATTTTATACCCCTTCCTGTAGATTCTAATATCTCCCTATAAAACAGTGATTTACCAATCCCTGCCAGATTAATTTGGTCTGAATATTATTATTGATAACATTGAGTTAATGAGTAAATAATTGTTCTTTAATTAATTCATACTCATTTGACAAATAAAAGGAACACAAACTTTTTATTCTAATGATGGTTTCCTGATAATGAAACTCTCCTTTATCGTTCGTTCGTTCTAACAGTTTATAAAGCCCATACTGTTCAATTAAAGGAAGATCTTTTTCAAATGATATTGAACTCACAACAATACTCTTAACTGCTGCATGTATATTGCCACAAAACACCAACGCTAACTTATCTGCAATAATCTCCATAAGTCGCGATGTAATTAACAAATCTTGAGATTTGGTACCTTTTTTATCATTACTAAGTAAATTAATATTTAGTTTTTCACCAACCTCCATAACATCTTTGCCTTTTTCGGCTACATCTGATGCTTTTTTTACACCATTAACTATTTTAGCATACTTATCTACATTTGCAATATTCCCTAAAATATTTCCCAAACTTCCTGCAAATGGCAATAGTGTAAGTAATGTACTAACCACTGTAAATCCTTTTTCGGCTGCACCTTGCCAAACATCGGAAGCCGTAATTTTAGAATGCTCAAAATAAATATGTGCTAACTCAATAGCTATTAAAAATTTGAGTTCGTTATAATTTAAACGTAACTTACTAGATGCCTCAATAAAATTTATTCCTACTATTAAATATGGGGGCTTCCCTTCTACCCCAATTACCATATTAGCATAATTGGCTCTTCCTATGTAACATTCTGGACTATCAATTTTTAAGGCATAACATATATTGGTAATTATTTTATAGACCTCTGGGTAATTAGTAGCACTTAATTTATCTGAAAACGCGATTACGGCATCATAATCGGGCGTTTTAATTGATGCTATATAACTATTAAGCGAATCGAAAAACCCTGTGGCATTTTCAAAACATTTAGGGATAACTTTTTCTTGTACAGCTTTCTTTTCTAACCTATTATATGTTAACGCATTATAAGTAACAGGGCTATATTTAATATGTTTTAGATTCAGGATAGATTCTATATTTTGGATTTTTTCTTGATAATTATTCGTATCCTTTAGAGCACTTAATCTTTCGTACACCAAGGGTTGTAACTCTAACAATTTAGCGTTTGTTAAAGATGTATCTAACAGCGCTTTTTCTTCCCATTCAAGAATAGATTCTAAAATAGTAACTTTTAAGTCGTGCCCGCCTTCTCCTTTTAAAACATTTGTTGTTTTGGTGGGCAGCAAGTCCACAATACTATCGTCTGGCAATGCTTTATATATAGCCTCGTAAACTGCTATGGCTTCTTTAAAACGTTGCGCTTTTGCTAATGCAACTCCATACTTTAAGTTAAACTCAAAAATGGTTTCTTTTTGTTTCTCTTTTTCTAAAAATAATGGTTGGAAATGCCCTAAGAAATCAATACTGTTTTTTATTGCTTCTTCATGATTTATATCTAATAAAATTCCCGAAAATTGTAGTTGTAATTCGTAACTCAAATTCCAACGCTTTACAATAGTTGCTAAGGCACTTCCAAAAGAGGGGTAATCTATACTTAAGGTTTTAAATATATCTTTTAGAGCTGCTGTATTTTTTTTATCTAGTTTTAATGACTTTAGGTATTTTATTAATTCGCTTTTTATGCAATGAACTTCTAAACCTGAATTTGCATACGCTAATGCATAGCATTTGGATAGTAATTCGATGTGAGCTTCTTTACTATTGTAGCTTATAACCAAACAGTCACCAAAGGCGTTAAGTTTATTATTCTGTGTTTTCACCACTGGAAATATGGCTTCATAGTCCGTATCATTCATTAACTCTGTTAGAAAAGAAAAACTAATACCTTTAACAGTATCTTTTCCTATTTTTTGTTTTAGCGCTAAGGATTCGTTTGTAACATCTAAAGTTAAAAAATCATCTTCTGCACTACCAACAAGTAATGTTCTTAGCGATGTTAAAACAAACTGCCACTTGGTGTTTTTAGGAATATTAATATCCTTTTCAAAAGAAATACTGTCTATATTTAAAACACTTAATACATATTCTTCTTTTTTAAGCTGATGAAAAATATAATTTCTAATAATGGCTTCATCTATCTGAATAAACGGTAACTTCTCCTTATTTTCAAAGGCATATAAGCCATCGTTTTGGTCTTTTAAAATATGTTCTTGTATAAATTTAAAAACCTTGTGTTTATTAATTTTAGTTTTATAAGCTGTAGTGGTTTCCTTATAATTTTCTTGAGACAACACTACCGATTCTGCATACACATAAATAGTTGTCTCTTTTTTTAAAAACCGAAATCTAGAACTCTCAATAGCCTTTTCTGTTTCTTTGATCTCAAAATCAACAACAATACTGCTGGATGTTGTATTAATTTTATGAACATTAATGTTTGATAGTTTAAAGGCATTCCTAATATGCTTTTCTAAATCTTCTATGGTAAAAATGGCTGTTACAAATAAGAACGTTTTGTTTTCTTTAAGTTTATCTGATTTAAAAAAATTTAGCATATGCGATGATCTAGTTTACTGCTAATTTAATTTAAAATGCAATAAATCAAAATTTACAAAATCTAATATCTTTCAGATTTTTTCAGTTTCTACACCATTTATAATTGTATTAGGATTCAAGTAAACTGCCCAAAAAAGATTATGTAGAACCAATTAATTTTAGGAAATGTTGTTCTAAGCAGTTTTTATTCTTTTCAAATTGTTCATCTGTTGCTCAAATCCTTGAAATGAATTATTCAAATCTTGAGAATATTTTCCCGAAACCCAATCTTGATATAAATTCAAGTATTCTCCCATTTCGTTTGTTCCGTTTATTTTGTCTGTCCATTTTAAAGCACACATTGCCTCTCGTTGTTCGTAATGCAACTCTTTTCGAGTCAAATAATATTCAAGATATTTTTTTAGATATTCAATTCCATTTTGAGTGTTCAATGTTGCTAAAGTCAAACAATATCCATTTCCTGCATAACAAACTTGACTTTTTAAAAGATGAATTCCAATTATATCTTCAACAGTTTTAAATTCCATTATTGAAGCAAAATAGGCTCCAACAATTCTTGTTCTCCAATTAAAATCTCCGAGTAATTTTTTGACAACTTCCAAATTCAGTTCCGTTCTTATTGGCTTCAAATTCCGAATGAATTCATCTGCATTATTTATTCCGAACATATAAAATGGAACACACCACTTTTTTATAAATTCGGGTTCAATCTTGTTTGCGTTTGTATAATGTTCCAATTCGGCAAATGGACTTAAGTGTTGGATTGTTGCACCAGCAACATGTAATTCAATTTGTTTCTTTGTTTTCTCGTCCATTGTTTGGTTTGTACATGAAAAGTTGCAGATTTATATGTGCTAATTTTCAGGTTTAAAACAAAGATAGCAGAAAAGAACCAACCTTTAAATTTAGCTCTTAACTGCTATTTTTTATATACGGTGTTAGCAACTAGCTTTCTTTATCTTTAATTAAAAAGCCTTTCTATTATCAATGAAGAAAAGTAGTTAACACCAGTTTTGATACAATTTTCGTCAATTTTAAAATTAGGCATATGTGGCATTGAGACAATCCCTTTTTCGAAATTTGAACCTCCTAAATAAAAATAAACACCTGGTACATGTTCTTGGAAATAAGCGAAATCATCTCCTCGATAATCAGGCATTTCTCCGTATAACAATATGATATTTTCTACACCGAAAGTTTTAGAGATATGTGCTAGAGATTCTTCGGTAAGCTTTTTATCATTATATAAATTTGCTCGTTCATAAGAATAAACAACATCAATTAATTCTTGTTTATGCTTTGAATGGTTGATTTTTTCTTTTAATTGAGGTATTACCGAGTTGATTTTTTCCTTTGTACTTGCTCCAAAATATGCCGAAATTGTTACTTTCTTATCGGTTTTTTCCACATTTAAGCTTTCTTGGTTTACAAAAAGAAAATCTTTAAATATAGTATTAGGGTTTGCAAGTCCAATGTTGGGGTTTCCTAAATTCTCAGGTTTCCAAAAGTCACTATCAGGTGCCACATTTTGAAGCTCCATAATAATTTTTTTACTATATGCTATAATTGCTTCATTTTCCTTTGAATTCTTGAAAGAAATTGCAACTGTTTTATAATCAGCAAACATCCACTCAGGTTTTGTTGAGATTATATTTGTAGGCATAGGACCAATATGTGAACCATAAATCTCATCTGGTTTAATGATATTAAAAAGCCCATCATCAATCATTGCTTTTGCTCCTGTATAAGATTCTTCAGCAGGTTGGAAGATAAAGTATACTTTTCCTGCCAATTGCTTTTTTTGACTCACCAATACTTTTGCAATGCCAAGCGCAACGGTCATATTAACATCATGTCCACAAATATGTTGTGGTGTACTATGGTTTGATGTATTATTTTTTAAATCATGATCATGAACCGAAACAGCATCCATATCTGCTCTCCAAGCAATACTCTTTCCTTTTTTACCTGTATCCAAAATACCTACTACACCATAACCTCCTATTCCTTTTTTTACTTCTAAACCTAATAATAATAAGTATTCAACAATTTTTTTTGAAGTTCTTATTTCTTTTCCAGATGCTTCAGGATTAGTATGAAAATCTTGACGTATTTTTACTAGGCTATCAAAAATTATGTTGGTTTGTTCCTGAATATTTTTATTTAAAACCTCAGTTGAATTGATGTTTTGACCACACATAACTAGTGTAAAAAACAGAAAATGCAGTGTTAAAATAAGTTGATTATTTACTT
Organism: uncultured Flavobacteriaceae bacterium; assembly: GCA_947498845.1. Lineage (GTDB taxonomy): Bacteria > Bacteroidota > Bacteroidia > Flavobacteriales > Flavobacteriaceae > Jejuia. Next base: position 46,943 of record CANMLX010000021.1, read on the forward strand.
TCTTTGAAATCATTTAATAATATTATTTAGAATTAGATGAAACAAAAGTGAAGATTTAAGTTTATAAGTACCTGTCACATTTGTGACATAATTACTTTTTAGCGAGTTTACTTCTAATTCTACTTAAAGATTGCCTTTCTATACCTAAAAGAGATGCTAAATGAGAGATGCTAATTCTATTAATAATATCCTTATTGTGCTTGATAAAGTCAAGATATCTTTCTTCAGCATTTTTGAATAAAAAACTTTCAACCCTATCGGTTTGTACTGTCAAAACATATTCGGCTATCAACCTACCATACATTTCGCTAGTTTTGAATTTGCTATATCCTTCTTGGATTTTATTATAGGGTAATTTTATAATTATGGACGGTTCAAGACATTCAATAAAATATTTAGTAGGTATTTGTCTTATAAAAGCAGGATAGTCAGTTGCATACTTATTTTCATTTACAAACCCAGTTGTTATTTTATTTCCTTTTTCATTTATGTAATATCTTCTCAAAAGACCTTTACATACAAAACCAACTTCTTTTTGCACTTCTCCACTCATAAATAAAAAGTCCTTTTTTGCATATTCTTCTATTGTAAGATATGACTTAAAAAAAGCCACTTCTTCTGAGTTTAAATCGGGAAACAACCCAATATAAGAATCAAAGTATTTTTTTAACTCCTTTTTCACTATGTTTTTTGTGCTTATTGTCAACAACAAAATAAAAATACACCTTTTCCCCGACTAACTAAAATTGATTTTCTTATACTTTTAAAAACAAACTTTCAATAATTATTGAAAGTTTAAAAAATATTTATATCTTTGTCTCATGGAATACCAAGAAGCAAAAGAAAAATTTATTAGTACTTGGGGAAGTTTAGGATCGTTATGGGGTATAAATAAAGCTATGGCACAAATACAATCGCTCCTTTTTATTTCTACAAGCCCTTTATCTATGGAAGATATTATGAAAGAATTAAAAATTTCCAGAGGAAATACTAGTATGAATTTAAGACAATTGATGGACTGGGGTATTGTAACCAAAGAGCTTATTCCTGGTGAACGCAAAGAGTTTTTTACAACCGAAAAAGATGTACAAGAACTTGCAAGGCACATAGCAAAAGAACGCAGTAGACGAGAAATAAAACCAGTGATAAAAGTTTTAAAAGAGGTAAGCTCTATAAAAGATGATGGTAACGAAAAAACCAAAGAGCTTATAAAACAAACCAAAGCCCTGCACGATTTAGCCGAAACAGCCGATACCATGATGAATAAAATTGTAAATCAAGAACAAAACTGGATCACTAAGTCTTTATTAAAATTGATAAAATAAAAAAATTTAAACTAAACTTTCAATTTTTTCTGAAAATTTAATAAAAACAATAATTATGAAATTACTTTTTAAAATATCTAAAGTCATTAATATTATAGCGTTGTGCTTTTTAGTATTAGGTCCTTACGGCATAGCAATAACAGGTTTTTTACAAGTTATAGCGGGTATCATATTCCTAATTGTTCAACCAAAAGACAAACACATCTATATTTACACTATTGGAGTTTGTTTATTCTTTGTTATATGGGATCAATCTTTATTTAACTGGTTATTTATTGTTCCAATTATTTTGATGCTCTACTTAACATATATTATCCATTTCAAAAAAAATTTAATATAAATTTTCAATAATTCCTGAAAGTTCTATAAAATAATGACTCATGAAATCAACAACCTTAAACATTACAGATAACGTAGAAAACAATCGTATAGAAATGATTGATTTATACAACAAAGCTACCGAAGATTACAAACACTGGAGTAAGGATTTCAATATGCATTTTGGGTATTATATTCCATTTAAAACCAATCTTTTAAAAAGGGATAGTATGCTTAACGAAATGAACAATCAAGTGCTTAAGCGTCTAAATCTAAAAAACGATAAAACATTATTAGCAGATCTCGGTTGTGGTATGGGTGGTACAATGCGATACGCTTTAAAAAAATATAAAAATCTATCTGCTTTAGGAGTAACATTATCAGACTTTCAAGTAAAAAAAGGCAATGAATTACTAGCAGGGTATAACGGCACAATTCTAAAAGAAAACTATAACAACACCTTATTTACTTCAAATAGTTTTGATGCTGCTTTGGCTATAGAAAGCTTTTGCCATTCAGGGCATAGCGAAACATCTCTTAAAGAAGCTTATAGAATTTTAAAACCCAATGGCAAACTCGTTATTGCAGATGCCTTCTTAAAAAAAGACGCTTCTAAATTATGTTATGGTAGCCTTTACGCTTACCAACAACTTTGTAACCATTGGAGTTTAGAAAAACTGGAAAACATTAACAATATGGTATTAAAGTTAAAAGCTTTAGGTTTCTCAAAAATAAAAGTAGAAGATACGTCTTTTAGAGTAGCCCCATCTGTTCTGCATGTACCATTTGCTATTATAAGTTTTACTTTAAAACAATTATTTAAATCTAAAACTTTAAAACGGGAAAGCTTACATAATTTAAAAGGCTCATTTTATGCCTTACTTTCTGGATTACATATAAAAAGCTTTGGATATTATATCATTAGTTGTACTAAATAAAATGTAACGCACTATGACTCACAAAATAATAACCTTTTGTATTGCTTTAGTTTGGATAGTTAATGGGCTTTTTTGTAAAATTTTAAACTTAGTTCCAAGACACGAAACCATCGTTTCTATTGTTTTAAGTGAGCAATACGCCCGTAATATTACAGTTACCATAGGTTTGCTTGAAATAGTAATGGCTTTTTGGATATTAAGTCGTATTAAAAGTAAAATAAACGCAATTGTACAAATTGTAATTGTTATTAGCATGAATATTATTGAATTTGTTGTTGTTCCCGATCTTCTCCTTTGGGGGAAATTAAATCTGCTTTTTGCTTTAATATTCAGTGCAATTATTTATTACAACGCGTACTACCTTAAATCTAAAAACCAATAACATGCTGCCTTTTCTAAAAAAACATCCATTTGCAGTTGAAGCTTTTTTTACAAGTTCTCATGTGTTATCATTTGCTGTTCCTAAACAACAATTAGAGTCTATGATTCCAGAATGTTTAGAATTAGACACATTTAAAGATAAATGGGCTTTTGTTGCTATGGCAATGGTTAAAACTAAAAACTTAAGGCCTAAAGGGTTTCCACAGTGCATGGGAAATGATTTTTTTCTTATTGGTTATAGAATTTTTGTACGATACAAAACAAAAGCAGGAAAAAATTTAAGAGGGCTTTACATTATAAAATCCGAAACTAATAAAAAGAAAATGGAACTAATGGGTAACACATTTACGCATTACAATTATACGACCACAGATATTAATGAAACACATAACGGTAATCTTATTGATATAAGTTCTAAAAAGTCCAATTTCAAAATAGTATTAGAAAAAGGTAAAGAGGACATAAATTTACCAAAAGCATCTCCCTTTTTAAACTGGAAAGAAGCTAGACGATTTGCGGGTCCACTCCCTTTTACATTCACTTATAACAAACAACAAAAAGAAGTATTAATAATAGAAGGCGTAAGACAAAACTGGAAACCAAAACCTATTGAAGTTAAAGCGTATAACATTAATTTTTTAGAAAATTTAAAATTGAAAAATATAACTCTAGCTAATGCTTTTACTATTGAAAACATTCCATATTACTGGAAAAAAGGAAGAAAAGAAACATGGAACTAAAAAGAAAACAATTTCAAGGCGTACTAAATATATTAAGCTTTAATAGACATTTTTATATTTATGGCATAATCGCTTTAGTACTAATTTTTGTGATTTGGCATATCACCCAATGGCCTAATTACATATTATGGGTAATTTTTTCTGCATTTTTATACGGATTAATCATGCCTTTAATAGTCTCAGCCTATGTTTACGACTTTTCGGGATACTACGAATTTAAATGGTTAAATAAACTAGTAAAAATAGATTCTAAACATACAAAACTTGTAAATATAAATGCTGGTTTTGATGAGACAAGTTATATTATAAAGAAACATTTCCCTCTTTCAAATTTAAAAGTTTTTGATTTCTATAGTCCTATACATCATACCGAACCTGCTATTGTTCGTGCAAGAAAAGTAAGCCAAATTTACCCTAATACAGAACAAATAACAACCAATCACATCCCATTAAAAGATAATTCGGTAGATGTTATTTTTCTATTATCTGCTATCCATGAAATAAGATCTCATAAGGAAAAAGTACAATTTTTAAAAGAGTGCCATAGAGTATGCAAAGACAATGGAAAAATTATTATCGTAGAGCACTTAAGAGATTTACCTAATTTCTTAGCTTTTACTTTAGGGGTTACCCATTTTTTCTCTAAAAAAACATGGTTAAATGCACTAAATAATGCAGGTTTCTCTACTGTTTCAGAAACTAAATTCACCCCTTATATGTCTATTTTTAATTGCCAAATAAATTCTTAAATCATGGAAATACATCTAAAAATAATTGGAATACTCATGATTTTATTAGGAGCTATTCATATTTTTTTTCCAAAGTACTTTAATTGGAAAAACGAACTTAAGTCTATGAGTTTGGTAAACAAACAAATGATGATTGTCCATACTTTTTTTATTGCCCTTATGGTCTTTTTAATGGGCTTACTGTGCTTAATTTCAATTGATGATTTAATAAGTACCAATCTTGGAAAAAATATATCGCTGGGTTTAGGTGTTTTTTGGACTATAAGATTATTTTTTCAAATTTTTATCTATTCGCAAAAACTATGGAAAGGAAAAACATTTGAAACATCAATGCATATCTTATTTACGCTTCTATGGATCTACTTTAGTTGTACATTCTTAATAATATACTTTAAATAAAAGTCATGAAAAAAATAATAATCGCAGGAGGCACAGGATTTCTTGGAGAAATACTAGACACCTATTTCTCTAAAAAAGGGTATCTAGTAAAAATTCTTAGTAGAAATCCTTCAAAAAAACACCACGTATTTTGGAATGCTAAAGACCTGGGAACTTGGGTAAAAGAGTTAGAAGGAGCAGAAGCACTTATAAATCTTGCAGGTAAATCTGTTGACTGTAGGTATACCGATAAAAACAAAAAACTTATCCACGATTCTAGAATAGACGCAACAAAAATCTTAGGCCTCGCATTAAATCTTTGCGAAAACTCACCAAAAGTATGGCTAAATTCATCTACGGCAACTATATATAGACATTCATTAGATAAAGAAATGTCTGAAAAAAATGGTGAAATTGGCAACGATTTTTCAATGAACATTGCAAAATCTTGGGAAAAAGCCTTTAATGCATCTACAACGCCTAACACTAGAAAAATTATTTTAAGAACGTCTATTGTTATGGGTAAAAAAGGAGGCGCACTTGTGCCTTTAACAAAATTAACCAAGCTTGGATTGGGAGGAAAACAAGGATCTGGTTTTCAAAAAGTAAGTTGGATTCATGAAGATGACTTTGCCAAGGCTGTAGATTTTTTAACCTGTAACAATCAACTTACTGGCGCTTTTAATTTAAGTGTTCCTAAACCCATAGATAATAATACACTCATGAAGTCCTTAAGAAAAATAATAAAAATGCCTTTTGGGATTCCTAGTTCAAAACCTTTATTAAAATTGGGAGCAAAACTAATGGGTACAGAAACAGAACTTGTCTTGAAAAGTAGAAATGTAGTTCCACAACGTTTATTAGAAAATGGCTTTGAATTTTCATTTCCTAACATAGAAAAAGCCTTGGATAATTTAATAAGTACATAAATTCATTTTTTTAGCTTACATTTGGAGTTCATGAAAATTATTGCTTTGTAATGCCTAACCATCAAATTAATCCTAATAAATGGATCGATTTATATTCGGACTACCTTTATAACTATACCATTACACGAGTTAGCGATAAAGAAATCGCACAAGATTTGGTTCAAGACACCTTTTTAGCTGCCTTAAAGTCTATGAAAAACTTTAAAGGTGAGGCTAGTGAGCGCACATGGCTTATCTCTATTTTGAAACGAAAAATTATTGACCACTACCGCAAAATAAATTCTAACAAGGGAAAAGCCGAAGTAAGAATAAATTATAACGACTCTGAAAGTGAAGGAGACTGGTTAGAAGAACGTGTCTCAGATCCATATGATAAAACAGCCGAAGATAAATTACAAAATAACGAATTAGGAGATGCCATCCATAATTGTCTGGACAAACTCCCCCAAAAACAAGCCGATGTTTTTAAAATGAAAACAATTCTTGGATATGAAACTGAAGTAATTTGTAATGAATTAAATATAACCGCGTCTAACCTTTGGGTAATCATCCATAGAGCAAGAACGGCCATGTCTGATTGTCTGGAAAAAAATTGGTTTTAGTTATGAGTAAATTGAAAATAATGATTCCTTGCGATGAAGCAAATCATGTATGCGACAAAACACAATACAAGGAAGCAACGCTTTGGGAAAAAATAAAACTCACCATACACTTGGCTTATTGCAGAGCTTGTAGAAACTATACTAAAAGCAATAGAAAACTCACTGCAGTAATGAAAGATTCTAAAATCCAATGTATGGATGAATCTAAAAAAGCATCCATGAAAACAGATTTTGAGAAGTTACTACAGGAACATAAGGACTAATAATAGCCATATGATAGGCAAAGCTTCAACAAAAAAAGAGCTATAGTATCTACCTTGTTTAATTTTTGAATACAAAACAAATAAAAACGTAATAGCTAACAATACTAATAGTATTATTGTATTTGTGTAATTGCTTGTTCTTCCTTTTAAAAGTTCCAGTAAAAAAACAGCCAATAGTAGAAAAAAGCCTAATATTTTGGTACGTTTAATACCTAACTTTTGTGGTATGGTAGATAACTCTAAGTTATCATATTTTAAATCTCTTATTTCAAAAGGAATCATTAAAACAAGAACATAGATAAAACGCTGTATACCTGTTAAAAGAACAACACTATTTATTTCATTAAACGCATTGATAGCAGGTAAAAAAACGGTAACTCCTGTCCAAACCAAAGCAATTATAAAAACTTTTAAGCCAGATATATTTCTCAATGTATATGGCTTATTTATTGACAAGGGAATAGCATATAAAAAAGTTACTCCCCCTAATCCCACAATATAAAAAAATGTTTGCCTTTGTAAGTAAAAAGCATAATACACCATGAGTAAAAAACAAATAAAAGAAAGCATTTGTATTACTTTAAGCCATCTAGCTAATTTTCTATGACGAAACTTAGCCATACCAAAATATTTTACAAAATTATACCCCGTAATGGTACCATAGAATACAAAATATAATACAGCCTCATTATAATCTAAATGTAACTCTAGTAGGGTTAACCAAGTTAGAGAAAACACAGATAAGGCTACATGAATACTACTGTTAATATAAAAATTAAAAAACTGTTTTATAACATTCATATAGCAAAAGTAGTCAATAACAAAAAGAGAGGTATAAACCTCTCTCTTAAAAACTTTAAGCATATCGCTAAATTGATATAAAATAGCATACATATACTATTTAGAAGTAAAAAGTTACTGTTATTTTATTACTAATTTTTGCAAACTTCTACGCTCATTATTAGTTACTTCTAATATATACAACCCTCTACTTACGTTCTCTAAAGGTATTTTTATAAGATCTACATCTCTAAAATTATATGTTCTTATTATTTGCCCATTAATATTAATTAAACGTATCGTTGTAGTATGTAACGCCACAGAAGGCATAGTAACATCTATATAATTTGTTGCTGGATTAGGATTTACCTTAACTGTAAAATTATTTTCTTCTTTGGTAATTTGATTTTTAGTTACATTAACCCCAGATGCACAATCTGGCGCCTGATCTGCATTACTAAAATAAATAGAGAAATCTTCATTTTTAGATACTAACACAAAATTATCACCATCTAAAGCCACCCAATAGCTCCCATCTAATTGAGGAAAATCTGAGCCTGTAATTGTTATTTCTGGTTCTGGTTGATTGAAATTTTGAGTTACCATAGGTAAAAAATTATTCCACCATGAAGGCACACCATTATTGGTATTCATAGATAACTGCCATAAACCATTATTTTGCAAATCCCAATTAATAGTAAAATTAGTTACGTTACTCAAATCTGGTCCACCAGATCCTAAAACATAAGCTTTGGAATATGTTGTATTAGAAATTGTAGGTAATGGAGAAGACAACGGTGTCTCAAAGTTACATGTTCCTCCGTTGTTAGAACTAGTAACCATAATCGAAACAGTAGCTGTATCCGAGCTTCCCGAAGTATTAGAAACAGTTAGTGTTACTCCATAATTTCCAGCTGTAGTGTATTCATGAGACACTACAACCCCATTGCCAGTGCTACCATCACCAAAATCCCATGTATAAGACAATGTACTATTATCTGAACTTGATGAACCAGAAGCATCAAAAGAAACCAAAATTGGAGCCTCTCCTGTGGTTGTATTAGCTGTAATGTTTGCAGTTATTATCACAGAATTATTAGAATCTGCTACATTAATAGTAGTTGTATCTGCACTATTTAAAGTCCCATCGTTAACTGTAAGTGTTACAGTATAATTGCCAGGTTGTGTAAAAACATGAGATACTTCTACACCATTAGAAGTAGTACCATCTCCAAAATTCCAAGAATAAGTTAAAGTATCGTTATCAGGATCTGAAGAGCCTGATGCATCAAATTGAACTGTTAAAGGAGCATTTCCAGAAACTTGGTTTGCTATAAACCTTGCTACAGGAGGTCGATTTCCTGTACTTCCTCCTACAACATTAGGTATTATAGGTGCAAAATGAGGCCTCAAGACATCCATTTTCCATTCATTAACTGTAGCCCAATCATCTTGCAAAATGCCACCTGTATCTCCAGAATTAGGGTTCATAGTCCAAAATGTCCAAGAATAAATGTCTCCCATAAAATCCATCCATTCTGTAAACCAGGTAAATGCTATACCGTTAAAAGCGTTTTGGTCTTTAATTCCAAATTCACCTATAAATAGTGGTGATGTACCATTTTCGTATAAGTAATGGAAATGGTCTTGCCATAATTGTGGCATATTTTGAGGGAAATTCTGAGCTGTAAACCAATCTTGAGGTGCCACTTCTGGACCATATTCATGAGCAGAATACATCAATTTATTTTGATTTGATAATTGAATAGGGTATTGTGCTGCTCCCATGAGTTGTCCTCCCCACCAATAAGAATCTCCTTGAAATTCGCCTACGCCTTCTACAATAATTAAAACATTAGGGTTTACCTCTAGAATTGCATTACCACAGCGCTCGGCTGCTTTATTCCAATCTGTAGCAGGGTTACTGTTTCCCCAAGTAGATCCATGGGGTTCGTTATTAAGATCCATCCCAATCACAGCAGAAAAGGTCTTATATCTTTCTGCCATAAATAACCAATCGTTAATCCATCGTTGTTCTGAATATTGATCTGTATACCAAAATGCTTCATTTAAGAAACCATCAGCAGCTCTAGAGTGATTATCTAATACTATTTTAATATCATTGTCTTGACACCATTGCACTAAAATATCCATTAACTCTATAGGTGTTTCAACTTGCGATTCTTCTACATTCATAGGTGATACACCTGTGTAAGCGTCTGTCCCAAAAGAATTAACGTTAATCGTAACTCCTGGATTCAACATTTCATTACACCAAGGTAGTCTAATCGTGTTAAACCCCAGATCTTTTATTTGTTGGAGGACACTTTTCATGTCTCGAGTCCAAATTCCATGCGGAAAATAGGTTTGAGTTTCAAAACCAAACCAATTTACACCTGTAAGTCTCACTTCTTTACCTGTAGTATCAAATAACTTGTTACCAGACACAGAAAGGTAATTTTGTTGTTGCGCAAACATTGTTATGCCAAAACATAAGCATAACAATAATGGGATTTTATATACTATATTTTTCATTTTATTTTGCTTTAAATTAAGAGAAGAAAACACCCTTAAATAATATATAATATGATTTACAGATAAAGATTTCGTATAAATAATTGTATCGATTTTTCGCTTAATTGAGGCTTGAAATTTAAGAATAACTATTGTTCAATTTTATAACGAAAATAAAGTAGAAAAAGAATGTAATTATATATGAAATCTTTATCTATAAATGATATATGAGTGTTTCTAATTTTTTAACTACGTTTTATTGTAGTTATGTAAATAGCTTATTTCAAAGTATCTAAAAAAAGGAGTATGGTATCCATACTCCTTTTAATGATTTTTAATCTAGTTAATAATGATTTTCTTTCTAGATACTTGATTTGAATTTATTGCTTTAGTTTCAAGTACATATAAGCCAACTGGTAAGCTTTGTACAAATAACTTTGTAGACCTCTCGTTATTTTCTAGTTTTTTAGTAGTGACTACTCTACCAGAAAAATCTATTAATCTTATTTGTACTTCATTACTAGTGTTTAGTATAGAAACATTAATAACATCTGAAGCTGGATTAGGATGTACTCCTACCATCATTTTTGGTTTACTACCTTGAGATTTTGATTGTGTTCCATCATCTCCAAAGAAAAATCCATATTCGGCGTTAGCAAGAGCAACCTCAATTTGTGCCCAACTTCTATGATAATTTTGCGTATAAGCTTCACCATTATTATAAGCTTCTTCTAGTCGCGCAAAATCGGGATCATTTTTATAACCAGATCTAATATCTAGAAAAGATACACCTTGTTTAATTTCATCTCCATTAGCCATTACTCCTGTATATCCATCTGGAACATAGACTTCTTGTTCAAAAATACGAGCAAAGTCACCTCTTTCTTCAGGAGAAGAAACGCCTTTATCATCACGATAAGTATTCCACATTCTGTCCAATACTTCTTTTGCTAAATCGCGTGCTTCAGTATCTAATGTTTCGTATTTATCTGTAGCCGCTGCATAATAAGTTAATGCTTTAGCCATTGAAGCAGCTACGCCTAAATCTCTACTGTAATCTGTAACAGTTACACTTAAATTATTATTAGTACCTGGGCTTGAAGGATTCCAAGTATCAGGCTCTCCAGTCCATTCTAAAGTCGCTGGAATTTGGAAATCATCACTACCAATTAATTGCACTTCGCTCTTCACCCATGAAGCCCATTTATCCATTAAATTTTTAGCCATAGCATCGTTAGTAATGTAGTAGTATTCTGCTACACGTTCCATAGACCAAGCTTGCCATCCAAACCATGTACCACTTCCTGGATCTTCATATACTGGATTTGTATCAAAAGCCATATCGTAGAAGGTAGACTTTCCTGCAGGGTACGTACTATAATCTCCATTCCAACTATTTGTTGCGCCTCCTGCTATGGCACCTTCTTTAGACTGTAACCAAGTATAGAATTCCATTTGACGTTGTAAACTTACATTCCAGTCACGTTCACCAGTACTCGATTGAGGTTTTAATTCATCTACTTGAGTTAATGCATAAGCTGCAACTGGGTTCTGGTATCCAAAATGACAGTGACTTGCACTAATTCTAAAAGCCCATTGTGAAGCAGGATCTGCAGATCCTCCCCATGAAATAAACCAAGACATTAAATAGTGAGCACTATCATACCCAGTACCTGCTCCACTTGTAGCACTTTGTACTCCAAGAGGTTTAAAATACTTATCGAACATCCCTAAACGTAAGAAATCACCCATTTTAGTAGCTTTATCTAAATCAAGTTCTCCTATACTAACACCTTGTTCTTTGGCATACTCTAAAGCCCAATACATCGCTTGAACTGCTCTTGCATCTGCATCTGGAGCACTTGTATATCTCCATTGTTGCGAATAATTAGCATCTAATGTAAATAAAGGTAAAAACCCATCATTTCCTCCCCATGAGAAATCTTCCCATGATGGATGCGGAATAGTTTCATATACAGATTCTTGCTCTCCTCTTTGGAAGGTATTGATATACGAAGGTGTACTTACGCCATCACCTCTATTTCCATATCCATAAAAGTTATCGTTATCTAATAACCAGTGCATTTGATAAATATCGGCGCCATAAGTAGCTGTTAAATCTGCAGATACAGGATCAACACCCGTTGGTGCATTAAAATCTAACGGCGCAGGATAAGCAGTTGGCAATGGAAATTCTGGCGCATAAGCCGCTGGAGAATTTGGATTATAAGCTGCGTTTGAAGGCTGATCTGCATTTGTAGGAATAATAAATTCTTCAATTCTATCCCAGACATCACTTAATGGTTGCCAGTCTCCTGTGATGCGTCCATGCATTACTTCTAACCATAACCAATAAGAATACAATTCACTTGTTGATTCGTGTCCATGATCTGGAGCCTCAACAATTAAACTCTCTATAGAGTGGTGTGGTGACCCATCTGCACTAAAATAACCATTTTCAGGGTCATAAAACTCATCTCTCATTTCAATGAATCTATCGATGTAAGCGTTATCCGAAGAACCTCCGCCTCCACCACCGCCAGTGGTAGTATCTTCTCTAGTTACTGTGATAAAGTTTGTTGATACAGAGAATTCATCACTTGAAAGATCGTTAGCTGAAATATTTTTCCCAGCTACGTCAAGCGTTCCTGTATACGATAAACCATATACACGACAAACGCCTACGGTAGCGCCTTCGAAATCATGAGAATCTGTTTCTGTTACTAAAATATTTCCTTGGTCATCTGTAATCAAATAAATATATGCTTCTGTAGATGTGCTTGTAGTTGTAAAATTAATTACATCTGCCGTTCCATCTCCTGTAATAGTAGTTTCTGAAGTAGAACCTGTATTGGTAGCAACAGTACCTCCGTTGGTAGTAGATGTTACACTATTTCTATTAACAGTAATAGAATTTGATAAATCATATACGCCGTTTAATTCAGAAACATTATTTCCTGCGGTAGCACCTGTAAGTCCATCTTCGAAACTTAAATGCCAGATTAAACAAATACCTATACCAGCACCATCAAAATCTACATCTTCTGGAGAGGCTGGTAATCCTAAAATATTATTTTGATCATCGGTAACTACCCATTGTGAGTTTGGTCCAACATTTCCAGACAATGTAATTCCTGATACATTATCTGCAATTCCATCACCAACTGTAAAGGTAAATGGTCCTCCTGAAATTACACCACCATCTACAGCAGGTACTGAAGTACCACAATCTGGTGTTGTAGCAGATGTACTAAAATATAATGTAAAGCTTCCTGACTTAGATACTAATACAACGTTATTCTGATCTATTGTTACCCAATATGCGCCATCTAATCCTGCTATACCAGATCCCGTAATTGTGATATCTGGTTGTGATGCATTAAAATTTTGCGATACATTAGGAAGAAAATCATTATACCAAGAAGGAACACCATTATTAGTACTCATAGAAAATTGATATAATCCGTTATTAGCTAAATCCCAATTAATAGTAAAATTAGTTACATTATCTAAATTAGGACCACCGCTTCCAAGAACAAAGATATTTTCAAAAGCAGCGTTAATAGATGGTAATGCATTGGAAATAGGTGTTCCAAATTTACAATCATCTCCTCCTCCAATAGGGTCTTCTGGAATTCTATTTACTGTAATTGAATTTGATAAGTCATATACGCCGTTTAATGCAGAAACATTATTTCCTGCGATAGCACCTGTAAGTCCGTCTTCAAAACTTAAATGCCAGATTAAACAAACACCTTCTCCTGCTCCATCAAAGTCCACTTCTTCAGGTGTTGAAGGCAATCCTAAAATATTATTTTGATCATCGGTAACAACCCATTGTGAGTTTGGTCCAACATTACCAGTTAATGTAACTCCCGATACATTATCTGCATTACCATCTCCAACTGTAAAGGTAAATGGGCCGCCTGAAATTACGCCACCATCAACGGTAGGATTAGTAACCACAGGGTTTCTTGTAACGGTAATTGAATTTGATAAGTCATACACCCCATTTAATGCAGAAACATTATTTCCAACAGCAGCTCCTGTTAATCCATCTTCAAAACTTAAGTGCCAGATTAAACATATACCTATACCAGCACCATCAAAATCTACATCTTCTGGAGAGGCTGGTAATCCTAAAATATTATTTTGATCATCGGTAACTACCCATTGTGAGTTTGGTCCAACATTTCCAGACAATGTAATTCCAGATACATTATCTGCAATTCCATCACCAACTGTAAAGGTAAATGGGCCGCCTGTTAAAACACCACCATCTACAGCAGGTACTGAAGTACCACAATCTGGTGTTGTAGCAGATGTACTAAAATATAGTGTAAAGCTTCCTGACTTAGATACTAATACAACGTTATTCTGATCTATTGTTACCCAATATGCGCCATCTAATCCTGCTATACCAGATCCCGTAATTGTGATATCTGGTTGTGATGCATTAAAATTTTGCGATACATTAGGAAGAAAATCATTATACCAAGAAGGAACACCATTATTAGTACTCATAGAAAATTGATATAATCCGTTATTAGCTAAATCCCAATTAATAGTAAAATTAGTTACATTATCTAAATTAGGACCACCGCTTCCAAGAACAAAGATATTTTCAAAAGCAGCGTTAATAGATGGTAATGCATTGGAAATAGGTGTTCCAAATTTACAATCATCTCCTCCTCCAATAGGGGCTTCTGGAATTCTATTTACTGTAATTGAATTCGATAAGTCATAGACCCCGTTTAATGCAGAAACATTATTTCCTGCGATAGCACCTGTAAGTCCGTCTTCAAAACTCAAATGCCAGATTAAACAAACACCTTCTCCTGCTCCATCAAAGTCCACTTCTTCAGGTGTTGAAGGCAATCCTAAAATATTATTTTGATCATCGGTAACAACCCATTGTGAGTTTGGTCCAACATTACCAGTTAATGTAACTCCCGATACATTATCTGCATTACCATCTCCAACTGTAAAGGTAAATGGGCCGCCTGAAATTACGCCACCATCAACGGTAGGATTAGTAACCACAGGGTTTCTTGTAACGGTAATTGAATTTGATAAGTCATACACCCCATTTAATGCAGAAACATTATTTCCAACAGCAGCTCCTGTTAATCCATCTTCAAAACTTAAGTGCCAGATTAAACATATACCTGTACCAGCACCATCAAAATCTACATCTTCTGGAGAGGCTGGTAATCCTAAAATATTGTTTTGATCATCGGTAACCACCCATTGTGAGTTTGGCCCAACATTTCCAGACAATGTAATTCCTGATACATTATCGGCAATACCATCATCAACTGTAAAGGTAAATGGGCCGCCAGAAATGGTTCCTCCATTTACAACAGGCGTTGTTCCATTTGGTTCACTTCCAAATACCAATACACCATTATCATAAACTGGTATATTAGTACTTTCTGTTGCATTATCACTTAATCCAATAGCAGACCAGTCGTTTGAAGTATCATATGGTACGCCATTTTGAACTCTAATATTAATTTGAGTTTCCGTTCTAAATTGTGGATCTCCGATTGGTGAAATAGAAGGAAGGTTAGAAATTTCGGCATAGTATGTACTTCCTCCTGTAGATACTATATTCATAGTTGCGCCACTTGATAATCCATTTAATTGGAAATCGTAATCAGCAATTGTATTTCCCGCAGCTATCCCTTCAGCAATATCAAAGTAATACCTATAGCTTAATTTATCTGTAGCTCTTGCGGGCCATGCTGTTCTATTTTGAACATTTATGCTAATTGTACTTCCAAAGTTATTGTTACTGTTGAATCGAGAAAAAGAGCGAATTTCAGCTCGTGTAGGTGTATCTGCTGGTGGGAATGCAGAAAGTGGGTTGCCTCCAAATTCATCATACATACGCGCTAACACACCTGTAAAACAAGCGTTATAATCACATGCTACTTCGTTTGCTATAAAATCACCTCGATCATCAACAAAAGAATCATCAGGAGAAGAGGGACCTCCTACTAATGCTCCAAATAATGTATGACTAGGAAGATCTGGTCTATCTCTTAAACTATTCCCCCAAGCACCATGAGCCGATCTATGGTGTGAGTTATTAGCAGGATTATTTCCAAACCCAATCATAAAACTTCTGTTAATAGGATTATCACCTAACGCATAGTTTACCTGTCCTACTGCAAAATCATGATACTTTGCCTTGTTAGCAGCAGAAGTTTCTACTTTATCGCTATATACTAGTGCTAAAAACGAAGTATTAGCAGCATATCGTAAAGAACCCCACTGTATTAAGTGTGCTTGACCTCCTGGGCTATAGGTAACGCGTTCACCATTTACACCACTCGTCCAAAAATCTAAATATCGTTCAGCATCTTGTTTGTATTTATCTTTACCTGTAAGTTGTGCAAGTAATACATAAGATCCATATCCTTTATCATCCCAAGACATTGTAAATTTATATGCCTTATCTGCACTTTGCCCTTCATTATTTAGGTTATCGTACTCTGCTTCTGCTTTGGTAAGATATTCCTGTTCATTTGTAGCTCTATATAACCAAGCAGCTCCCCAAACGATTTCGTCTTTATAACTACTAAAAGATCTATAGAATCCTGCTGCATCTGTTATGGAGCTTGAATATTCTCCTCTAAAATTATCTGCAAAACTATATAATTCTTTTGCATGTCTAACTAATAATGCGCTATATGCTGGATCATCATCTTTTAATAAAATACTCACTGCTGCCATAGCTGCAGCAGTCTCTGATGCTAAATCTGACCCTGGATTGGCTGCATCAATTTTATATGCAGGTCTATCCATAATCATAACTTCTGGAGATCCCCAGAAAGCATGATCTATACCTCCATTTCCTAATTGCCCATAAAATTCATTAGGTGCAGTGTGACACTTAATAAAATAATCTGTAACATATCGAAGGTTTCTTTTTAAAATATCTAATTGACCACTTCTTCGATAAGCATCTTCGTATTCGAGGGCTCCCCATGCTAATGCTGTAACACTAAATGCCATTGGGAAACCAAATTTAACATGATCTCCAGCATCGTACCATCCGCCTGTAAGGTCTAACCCTACATCGGATCCATCACCTAGAGCTGAATCTGCTCTCCATGATACTCTGTTCCAATCTGGTAGTTCTCCAGACTGTTGGGCTTCATAAAAAAATAAAGATTTTTGTAAAGCCTCCCCGTAGTTAAAAGTCTGCGCACTAACTTGTGGCATACTTGAACAAATTGCTATAAATAGCAAAAGTAACTTCAATAAATTGTTTTTCATTTTAGTTTAGTTTAGTTTAGTTTAGTTAGTAATTAGTTAATTAGTATTTGCTGCTTAGTGATATTAAATTTCACTTAGTCCATACGTCATGCCGTGGTAACATATTTGTAAAGATTTTTAGGAGATTAACTGGATGTGTTAAATCCTACAGGTCATTAAAAATCACTAATATTGCTTATACGTAAGACTGACATTATTGGATTCTTTTTTAAGAAAAATCAATCGCTATAGGTCAGAATTACAACAAAAATATATCTATTAATACGGACTAAACTATCCTATATAATCAATTGATAATACTATTTTATATTATTAAAGAATAAATTGTTTTTTAGACAGTTACGCTTAATTTTGATTATAAAAAGTCATTGTAAAAGTTTACAATTATTAAACAATTTGCTCTTAAAAAACAGAGGCTAACAAAGCGTTTTTCTTTTTTCTTACAAACACAACAATTAAAAGTGTTTTTACGCTATTCATTTTAAAAATTTAGCCCTCATTGTAGCGTAACACATAGTACTTCTTTCTTTAATGTTAATAAATCTTCAAAATGGTTAAAAACTTTCCCCTTACATCAATAAATAACATCAATTATTAAATAATTTTGCGAATTATATTTTAAATTTAAATTTAATGAATACAAATGCCTTTGCTCTACGTCATATAGGGCCAACGGAAAAAGACCAAAGTCTTATGCTAAAAACTTTGGGATTGAATGCTTTGGACGATTTAATCTATGAAACTATTCCAGACGATATTCGCTTAAAGCATAAGCTAAAGTTAGACGCTCCAATGACAGAGCACGAGTATTTGCTTCATATAAATGAATTATCAAAAAAGAATAAAGTCTATAAAACATATATAGGTTTAGGCTACCATCCCACTATTTTACCAGCTGTAATACAGCGCAATATTCTTGAAAATCCAGGATGGTATACCGCTTATACACCATACCAAGCAGAAATAGCCCAAGGCAGGCTAGAAGCATTACTAAATTTCCAGACTATGGTTATTGATTTAACGGGAATGGAAATAGCCAATGCATCTCTTCTGGACGAAAGTACTGCTGCCGCAGAAGCTATGAGCTTATTATTTGCTGTTAGAGAACGTGATCAAAAAAAGGCAGGAGTTAAAAAGTTTTTTGTTTCAGAATACATATTACCTCAAACGCTATCTGTACTTCAAACAAGAGCCCTCCCTATTGGTATTGAACTTGTTATAGGCAACGAAAATGATTTTAATTTTTCTCCTGAATTCTTTGGAGCTATCCTGCAATATCCGGGTAAGCATGGAGAAATAACAGATATAGAAACGTTTATTTCTAAAGCTAACCAAGCACGTATAAAAGTAGCTGTAGCAGCCGATATTCTAAGCCTTGTAAAACTAGAAGCCCCAGGTAAATTTGGTGCCGATGTTGTTCTAGGAACAACACAACGTTTTGGAATCCCTATGGGATATGGAGGCCCACATGCAGCTTATTTTGCTACAAAAGAAGCTTATAAAAGAGATTTACCAGGACGTATTATTGGCGTTACCAAAGATGCAGATGGTAATAGAGCTTTACGTATGGCATTACAAACAAGAGAGCAACACATAAAGAGGGCTAAGGCAACCTCAAACATCTGTACAGCACAAGTATTGTTGGCTGTTATGGCGAGTATGTATGCAGTATATCACGGGCCTAAAGGTTTAAAATTTATAGCCAATCAAGTACATAAAAAGGCAGTAACACTTGCTAAAGCCTTAGAAAAATTAGGCTTTGAACAAGTGAATGCATCTTATTTTGATACGCTACAAATAAAGACAAAAGCTAGTAAAATAGAAAAACAAGCACTAGATAGTAAAATTAACTTATACTATCCAGATAAAGCAACAGTAACCATATCTGTTAACGAAACAACGTCTTTAAAAGATCTGAATAATCTCATCACAATTTTTGCTAAAGTCGCAAAGAAAAAACCAATTACAGTTTCTAAAATTTTAGAAAGTGATGATGTCATTCAAAAGAAATTACAAAGAAACTCACCGTTTTTAGTTGAGCCTGTATTTAATACCTATCATTCAGAAACTGCAATCATGCGTTACATAAAATCTTTAGAACGTAAAGATTTAGCATTAAACCATTCCATGATTTCATTGGGATCATGTACCATGAAATTAAACGCGGCATCAGAAATGTTACCTTTAAGTTGGCATAAATGGGGTAATATCCATCCTTTTGTACCTTTAAAACAAGCTAAAGGGTATCTAGCAGTATTAAAAGCATTAGAAAATCAATTAACAGAAATTACAGGTTTTGCAGCTACATCCTTACAACCCAACTCTGGTGCTCAAGGTGAATTTGCAGGACTCATGGTTATAAAAGCTTACCACGAATCTCGTGGTGACCATCATAGAAATATATGCCTGATACCATCGTCTGCACATGGTACAAATCCAGCAAGTGCTGTAATGGCTGGCATGAAAGTAGTTGTTACAAAATCTACCGCTGAAGGCAATATAGATGTTAACGATTTACGCGAAAAAGCAGAATTACATAAAGCCCATTTATCTGCATTAATGGTTACCTATCCATCTACTCATGGTGTATATGAATCTAACATAAAAGAAATTACAAAAATTATTCATGACAATGGCGGCCAGGTGTATATGGATGGCGCAAACATGAACGCGCAAGTAGGCCTAACTAATCCAGGCAATATTGGCGCAGATGTTTGTCATTTAAATTTGCATAAAACATTCGCTATTCCTCATGGTGGTGGTGGTCCCGGTGTAGGCCCTATTTGCGTT
Source organism: uncultured Flavobacteriaceae bacterium (assembly GCA_947498845.1). Lineage (GTDB taxonomy): Bacteria > Bacteroidota > Bacteroidia > Flavobacteriales > Flavobacteriaceae > Jejuia. Next base: position 66,937 of record CANMLX010000021.1, read on the forward strand.
GCAAAACAATTGGTTCCTTTTTTACCTGGGAACCCAGTTATTAAACTGGGAGGAAAAAGCGCCATTACAGCCATATCTGCAGCTCCCTTTGGTTCAGCTTTAGCTTGTTTAATTTCTTACGGATATATAAAAATGTTAGGGGCAGAAGGATTAACACAATCTACCAAAGTTGCGATCTTAAATGCAAACTATATTAAACAGCGTTTACAAGGTAGTTTTGACACACTATATTCTGGAGAACGCGGTAGAGCAGCTCATGAAATGATAGTGGATTGTCGCCCTTTTAAAGTAAATGGGATAGAGGTTTCAGATATTGCTAAGCGCCTAATGGATTATGGATTCCATGCGCCTACAGTATCATTCCCTGTAGCAGGCACACTAATGATTGAACCTACTGAAAGTGAAAACAAAACTGAAATTGATCGCTTCTGCGATGCCATGATTTCTATTAAAAATGAAATCGATAGTGTTTCAAATGAAGATAGTAATAATGTACTAAAAAATGCACCCCATACATTAGACCTTATTACTGCCAACGAATGGCCATTTCCATACGCTCGTCAAACAGCTGCATTCCCTTTAGATTATGTAAAAAACAACAAGTTTTGGCCAAGTGTAAGACGTGTAAATGATGCCTATGGCGATAGAAATTTAATATGCTCTTGTGTTCCAATAGAAAGTTACATTGAGGTCTAAATTACACCTGTTGAACATCGTAAATTTTAAATATAAAAATGCTTGAATTTAGATAAAGCTTTTATATTGGCTTAAAAAATTCTAAAGAATTTAATAGTAAATAGTACTTATGAATATTAAAATCACTGGTACGGGAAGTTACATCCCTAATACGATTGAGAAAAATGAAAATTTTTATAACCATGAATTTTTAACTGCAGATGGTACTTCTATTGAAGCTTCAAATGAAGTGATTGTTGAAAAATTTAAATCTATTACGGGTATTGCTGAACGTCGTTATGCTAAGAGTCATTTAAATGCTTCAGATCTTGGTTTTTTTGCTGCAGAAAAAGCTATAGAAAATGCTAACATTGACCCTGAAACTATAGATTATATTATTGTTGCTCATAACTTTGGTGATGTAAAACATGATGCTATACAAAGTGATATGCTACCGTCTCTTGCTTCAAGAATCAAGCATAGTTTACGTATAAAAAACCCAAAATGCGTTGCTTACGATTTACTTTTTGGTTGCCCAGGCTGGGTAGAAGGTGTTATACAAGCTAAAGCTTTTATTACATCGGGAATGGCTAAACGTTGCTTAGTTATTGGTACTGAAACATTATCTAGAGTTGTTGATAAGCATGATAGAGATTCCATGATTTTTTCAGATGGAGCTGGTGCAACACTTATAGAAGCTACCGATGAGACTGGAGGTATTTTAGCTCATGAGACTGCTAGTTATACTTATGATGAAGCGTATTATTTATTTTTTGGAAGTTCTAACAATAAAGATTTACCAAAAGATACACGCTATATTAAAATGGAAGGCAGGAAAATATATGAGTTTGCCTTAATTAATGTACCTCAAGCGATGAAAACCTGTTTAGATAATAGTGGTGCCAATATAAAAGATGTAAAGAAAATATTTATCCATCAAGCCAACGAAAAAATGGATGAAGCCATTTTAAAACGCTTCTATAGATTATACAAAACCGAAATCCCTGAACATGTGATGCCCATGAGCATTCAAAAATTAGGGAATAGCTCGGTAGCTACGATTCCAACACTTTTTGATATGGTAAAGAACAATAAAATGGAAAACCATAACTTAAATAAAGGAGATGTCGTTATATTTGCTAGCGTAGGTTCTGGTATGCATATAAATGCTATTGTTTATAAATGTTAAAGCACCTCTTTAATGTAAAATATGTACGAGAAAACATATCCTAACAAACGCTTTAAACATACTATAGCCTTTTTACAAAAGCATGTATCCAATTCGCAAACCATTTTAGATTTAGGTGTAGCAAACCCATTTACTACAATAATGCAAGAGCATGGATATACTGTTAAAAATACTAAAGGTGAAGATTTAGATTTAGATGTTTCAAATATTGAATCATCTAAAGCCAATGTTGTTACTGCTTTTGAGATTTTTGAACATTTATTATCTCCTTTTACTGTTCTAAAGACTATTAAATCGGATAAATTAGTGGCCAGTGTGCCACTTAAACTATGGTTTTCTTCTGCTTACAGAAGTAAAACAGATAAATGGGATAGGCACTATCATGAGTTTGAAGATTGGCAATTTGACTGGCTTTTAGAAAAGTCTGGCTGGAAAATTATTGATCGTCAAAAATGGACAAATCCAACAAAAAAATTGGGTGTACGTCCTATTTTAAGATGGTTTACCCCCAGATATTATATTGTTTATGCCGAAAGGATTTGATATTAATCACTTTATAACAAAAGCAACTTGCCTATAGTTATTCACTGCTCCAATAAACTCAAACGCCCACTTATCATTAATACACTTTTTAAAAATATTGAATGCTTTAAATTCATGATTGTAGCTTGAAAACTCATCAAATATCAAGATGTCATTCTTTTTAAGTTTAGGTTCTACCTGAAATAAAACATAAAGAGTTGATGAAAATAAATCGGCATCAAAATGATAAACACATTTATCTTTAAAACTATAATTCATCAATTCATTATAAACCGTATTTTGAAACCATCCCTTAACAAATTTCACCCTATCATCTTTTATATCTGGAAATTCACCTTGTTGATTAAAATGCCCTTGTTGTTTTTCTTCCCAATTTTCGGGCAGTCCTTCAAAAGAATCAAAACCTAAAAAAAGAGATTTCGCTTCTTTATTAACAGAACTCCACTTTCTAATCATATCGCCTTTAGCGACCCCAAATTCAATATAATTTATAGGTTCATTCTTCAATTTCGATAACAATTTATCGTGAAGCTGCATTCTATTTTTGTATGCTGTTGCTTTATTAAAATAATCATTAATCTTGCCTTTACCCCTGTTTTTAGTTGCAAATTCTACAAATCTGAAATAATTATATGTATCATTAAAATATTTAAACACCTTTAAAAAAGGTTTATATAACTTAGTCTTAGACAAAAAAGGATGTAATGGCATATTACTTTTTTACTGTAATTATTATTTGATCATTAGGTATTTCTCTTTCTTTACCAAATTTTAGTTCTCTCAAATCACCTTGCTGTTTTATAGTTTCAAAGTCAAAGTCATTAAAAACTTGTGCTGAAAACTTGTTTTTTTCTGAAAACTTATACTTAACATAAAAATCTCCAAATTTAATATAATACTCTAAAATATAGTTAAGAAAAGCATGCTCTACTCTTTTGCTTTGTATTCTACAGCTAAACATAAGATCTATAAGTCTATTTTTCTTTTTTTCTACAATACCAAAGCCTACAATTCCATAGTCCCCAAACTTATCACTACATTTTAAAACATAAGATGATAAATCCTTGTTTTTATAAATATCCATAATATCATTCTTAGTATATCTGTTACCAGAAAAGTTCATTTGGTTTGTTCTTTGAGCCAACTCATAAACTCTTTCAAAATGAATTTCTTGTAATGAGTTAATCTCTAATTTTATATTACATGACTTAAGAAATTCAAAATACTCACCTTCATAATCATCTGAAAGTTGTTTTCTTTTTTCTTCATTCAAATAGAACGCTTTTCTTTTAGCACCATCTCGAGTTATGGCTACTTTAAGTTCTTCTAAGTTTAGTAATGTTTTATAATTAGCTGCATCTATAAGTCTTACCTGAGGTAAAATTTCTTGCACTTCTCTCCTTTCAAATTTGGAGTCATCAATAAACATAAGTGTATTAAGATCTATATTAAAATTTAATGCAATCTCTTTTATACTTTTACTTTTAGGAAACCATGAAATCTTAGGGTGTACAAAAAAATCTTTAATACCAAAATACTCTAGTGCCTCCATTGCCAAATCAAAATTGTTTTTGCTAGAAATAGAATTTATTATTCCTCTTTTCTCTAATTGTGTTAAAATGTCAACAATACCTTCTTTTAACTTTAGTGCTTTTAAACCATCTTCTATAAGTATTCCATTCCATATGGTATTATCTAAATCCCATACTACACATTTAACTTTCTTTGCTCTTTTAGGAGTATATGTGTGTTCTTTTAGTTTAACAAATTCGGTTATACCAAAATACAAAGGAATATCTCTATCTATTTTTTCTGGTATTAGATTAATTCTATATGATACATTTGCTTTAATTCTTTTTACGATCTCGGTAAATGGTATTAACTCTTTATTATATCCTGGTTTTAAATCTAATTTATATTGAAAAGGGATCTTACTATATTTATAATCATCATTTCTAATAACCAATCCCAATCTTAAAATTTCATTACATGGATTGTAAATCTCTATTAAAAATCCATCGGGAATCTCTACGCCTTTATTTTGATTATTTATAATGTTATTTTTTTTTACACTATACCTTTTTTGGATTAGTTTTTTCTTTATATAACCAGAAGGAGACAAATGGATTAACTTAGACAAATTATAGTCTTTATTGAGTAGTTTCTGTATTTCTATCTTTTTATATAATTCGCTATTTCCTTGGGTTGCATAGACCCCCCACTTTTTAAATTTAATTTTTAATACTTTTTGATGTACTTCTATATTTTGTCCAAATTGTACATTTTCTATCCCATTAACAAACCGTTGACATTTTCCATCAATTCTTGGGGAATATAAATCGCATGTCGTAAAGCAAGAAGGCATTGAGCATTCTACACAATGCTCTGTCCAATGCAAAAAACTCATTAATTTTACTTCATCATAGGTCTTGGCAAATTCATCTATAACTTGTTGAGGTAAGTTTTCTTGAATAGTTTTTAGATATACTTCTGTTTCGTACATGAATACTTTATAATCTAGAAAGAATATTAATTCCTTTTAATGTAGTAATTACCTATTATTTTATTGTAAAATTTATATAGGTTTTCTGCTACTATTTGTTTCTCTATTTTTTTACTTGGTTTTTCTAAATTAAACCTTTGAATTATTCTATTATCAATATCTTTTTTTAATCCTGAATTGCCAAAAATTTTGATATTACGATCGTATTCAAATAATTCACTCATTAATTTTTTAGAAACTGTTTTATCTGAAAATGGAAATGAAAATAAGGAGTAATTAATTCCAAAATTATTTTTTAACCAATCAATAGAAGCTATTATTTCTTTTTTCTGCTCTTCGTGTGATAATTGATTTAGACGAGGATGCCCCATCGTATGCCCTCCAAAATAAAACCCATCATCTATCATTTCACTAATTTGCTTTTTAGTAACATACAGCATTTTATCTTTTAAATAGTCTTTAATATTAAGATTTATTATATTAAAAACTATATTTAGTTTGTCTTTTTCATAAAAATTAATTCCTTTTAATTTCTCTTTGAAATTTTCTAGGGTATCATAGGAAAAACCAAAAATAGCACTAATTTCATCTAGCTGTTCCTTATTTATACCATACTTCTCTATATGAGATAATATAATACTAATATAATGCTTATAAAGCCCTTCTCTATTGTCTACAAAATTTGGATTAATGAAAAAGATAGCCTTAATGTTTCTTTCTTTTAGTATGGGATATATATTTGTATATATTTCTTTAAGCCCATCATCGAATGATAATAAAAAACAATTATCACCATAATTATCGTCTAATACATCTTTTGGAGTTATAGCCCTATAGTGCTGCGTTAATATTTCTATATCATATAAAAATTGAGAATTATTTTTGTAAGAATACAGGTTTTTAATATGGTCTACCTTGTCATCCCCAATAATATGATAATAAGGAAAAATACTTTGACTTTTAACCTTTTTTAAAAAACTTTTTTTAGAAACTTTGTATAATATATCTTTAACTACACCCATGTCTACAAATTAAAAAACCCCGATTTTTAATAACCAGAGTTTTCATTTCAAATGTAATAATTTATTATTTAAAACCTGTTGTGCATTTAGAAACCGATACAATCTTAAGGTGTCCGTTCGAGTGTCCCGAACTTGCTTCGGGATGTATCGAGAACTATTTCGAAGTTAAAATTCTGATTCTCGATACAATTTTTCTTCATTTCATTACAAAAAACCGAATTGACAGAATTTTACTCTAAATGCACAACAGGTTATTTAAAGATTATCTTTTTGAATATCCCTAACACATCATAATTAGTTAAAGATCTTATTTTAGTACAAAAATCATAAGATGATTATTTTAACCCGCTTTATGCGTTGGAAGGTCGTTATGAGGCTGTGATATTCAATAAACACTGGTATTTTCTTAATCTTGGCATAGTACCGCTATGGTTAGATTAAAAAATACAGTTTACGACAGTGTTTGCAGGAGATTGCAGACGTAATAGACTTTCTAATGCATAAAACGGGTTTAAGCTTACAACGAATTATGCAGATTAATACCAATTCTACCATAAAATGCGACATATAATTCGTTTCTTTTACATGATTTCTGCATTAAAAAAATAAACCGTAGCTAAGGCTATGCTTGATTTTTATGCTTTGAACTCCTGTAAAATAACTCAAATTATTTATACCTCATTTTATAGCAAAATTGGTATAACATGCTTGTATAGATCATTTAAAGCAGAAAAAGACGGGCAAGAAATTGTTTGAATAATTTTAACCTAAAACACGTATTAACCTGATTTCGACCTAAGAACACTATTTTTTAAAACACAAACACCTCTCTATTAAGCACTTAATTTAAATAAGTGTATTATGTCACTCTTAGAAGCTATGAAAATTTATTAATTTCTAGCTAAAAACCACTAAACACGCCATCTTCTTCCTTAAATTACGATAAACTAGCCAGCTAGTCTATCGTAATTATAAGTTGAATCTAACATGTTTATTGACTTTTATCTATGATTCTTAAATCGAAATCAGGTTATTAATAAAAAAGATTTGTTTTTATTTTACCAATTTTAAATAATTTAGTTGAAATTTTTAAAAGCGATACACGGTTTAAGTGTTTTTTTAATTTATACAGTTCTAAAAAATATAAATATTTTGAATTTCTATATTATTATACCTGCGCATAACGAGGAAGACTCTATAGGGCTAACTATAGATTCCCTAGTAAACCAAACGCTTTTACCAAAACACGTTGTTGTTGTTAATGATAATTCGACAGATAAAACTCAAGATATAGTTGAAACTTATGTAAAAAAACATTCATGGATTTCTCTTGTAAACAATAAATCATCGAATAAGCACTTACCCGGTTCTAAAATAATAAATGCTTTTTATAAAGGGTATGAAACATTAGACGAAAACTATGATGCGATTTGTAAATTCGATGCCGATTTAATCTTTCCTAACAATTATTTAGAAAGACTAACTTTTCACTTTAAAAACAATGAAAAAACAGGCATGGCCTCTGGGTTTTGTTATATCAAAAAAAATAACCTGTGGGTTCTGGAAAATCTAACTAATAAAGACCATATTAGAGGAGCTTTAAAGGCTTATAGAAAAGAATGTTTCTTGAACATAGGAAAACTAAAACCTTCTATGGGTTGGGACACAGTTGATGAATTATTAGCAAAGTTTTATAAGTGGGCCATATTAACAGATGAAGATCTTCATGTAAAACATTTAAAACCAACAGGTATTAGCTACAATAAAGCTTCAAAATATTTACAAGGAGAAGCTATGTATAAAATGCGATATGGTTTTATAATTACTTTAATTTCTGCTGTTAAATTAGCTTTCAAAAAAAGAAGTTTTAAACTATTTAGAGATTATATAAAGGGTTATTTTAAAGCAAAAAAAGAAAAGATTCCTTTTTTAGTTTCTGAAAAAGAAGGCGAGTTTATCAGGAATTTAAGATGGGCAGGCATTAAATCTAAATTTAGCTTATAAAAAAGAGGGTTGTTTTTAAAAACAACCCTCTTTTTTACAATAGATTAATTACTAATTTATTTTATTATAAGGCGTTTCTTTACACTTAGTGTCTTTTCTTTATTAGTTATATGAACTATATAAAAGCCAGACTCAATACGACTAACGTTAAGTGCTACTAAAATATTTCTTTTAGTCTTATAAAATTTTATCTCTTTTTCATACACCTGAGAACCAGATGTACTGTAAATTCTAATAATGATATTATCAGTATCAGCATTTTTCACCCCAATTTTAACAAAGTCTCTTGCAGGATTTGGGTATGCAAAAATTTTCACTTGTTTATCTTTATCCTCGGTTCTTTCAACTCGAATTGGATTAGACAAACTGTAACAACCTTCTAAATCTGCTGCATTGTTACCTACTTCAGCACCTGATAATTCACCATCAAAACTTAAATGCCATACCAAGCATACACCTTCTCCTGCATCATCAAAATTAACCGCTGTAAACGTTGGAGGTAAACCTAAGATATTACCTTCTTCGTCAGTTACTACCCATTGACTATAAGCTCCTGCATTACCACTTAATGTGATACCATCTTCTGGAATATGGTCAGCTTTTCCATCACCTACAGTGAAAGCGAATGGACCTCCTGATAACTCTCCGCCCTCTGGCTGGTTTCTGTAGACTTCTATTGCATTTGATAAATCGTAATCGCCTTCCAGATCTGCTGCATTGTTGCCTACTTCGGCGCCTGTTAGTTCCCCATTAAAACTTAAATGCCATACTAAACA
>CANMLX010000022.1 GCA_947498845.1 uncultured Flavobacteriaceae bacterium
AGGCAGTAGGCAGTAGGCAGTAGGCAGTAGGCAGTAGGCAGTAGGCAGTAGGCAGTAGGCAGTAGGCAGTAGGCAGTAGGCAGTAGGCAAAAGTTGAAAATAAGCTTAACAAGATACGATTTTACTGTTGGTAAAATGATTGGTTTTTCTACTATTCTGTTGGTAAAAATGGAATAATTTGATGGCTACTGTTTTCTTAGTGCTACATAACTTTAGCATCTTTATAGCTTATAGCTTATAGCTTATAGCTTATAGCTTATAGCTTATAGCTTATAGCCAATATATTACTTAAAATACGTCATTAAGTTTGCCTTTTTTGAAGCCGATACCATGACTTCCTGACCGTTACTAAGCACAATACTTCCCGTTTTTCCTTTATGCGCATATTTAACAATATCGTTTACATTTACAATATACGATTTATGTACACGAGCAAAAGAGGTAGTATCCAGTGCTTCTTCAAAATATTTAAGTGTTTTACTTACCAAATATTTTTGCTGGGTACGCAGGTATATTTTGGTATAATTATCATCGGCTTCACAGTATAAAATATCTGCTTTTTTAATAATAACAAAGCCATCCTGTTGAGGAATTACCAGTTTGCTATTGGGTATTTTTGCTTTAGCAGGTTGAGTTTTATTAAGGTTTTCTTTGTTTTCAACATGTAGTGTGTAGTTAACATTATTAAAAGAGAAAGTCGTATTTAAAGTATTTAATATGTCTTCTATATTAGATGTATAGATGCTAGACACTTTTATTAAACGGTTTTTATATAAATTGGGCTTCATAGTATAGTGTTAATTAAAGGGTTAAATTTTTTTATACTTGGTTTAAAAGGTGTTTCTAAAAAAAAGTAATTATGGAAAATACCGAAGCTTTGTATGCGATATTTGATAATAGCTAAAGTTTTGAAAAAGAATTTGAGAGATCATGAATTTACGTTTTATAAGTATTGTTAATTTTAATAGTGTGCTATTTAAAACAACATGTTACTCCAAATGTAAAAGGTATAAATAGGTATTCCTTACGGGAAACCGTAAACGCGAAAAAAAAATAGTAAAAAGGTATAAAAAGGTGATTTGTAATGTTAAATATAAGGATAGTTGTCATGCTGAACCATGTGTTAAACGTGTTTGGTTCATGTCATATTAATTTGATACAAAGGTATTTAACATAGAATCTTACGTTAAATTAGATGTAATACGATTTACAACTAAAAATTTCGCATATTAATCGTTTCTTTTCTACTTTGTTAAAAAAAGAAAACGTAAACTAAGGCTACCTGCCTGCTGGCAGCTACGGTGTACCCACAAATTATGAGTTACTAAAAAACATAGAAATTCAGGGGTACTTTTTAGTAGAAAAGGTTTTAAGCTTGAGTTTTTTCCTTAAAAAGGAGGGATTAAGTGAGTAAAAAATTGTATAGGTATACTACACAAACCTTTCATAAAATAGGTTTCTTGTATTAACACACCCCTGACTCCCCTCTTTATTAGAGGGGACACTCTTACGCTGTATTTCACTTACAAATAAGATACCGCTTTAACTAAACTGTTTGAAATATTCATTTAAAAAGATGTGGGTACACCGTAGCTGCCAGCAGGCAGGTGCTTTATTTTTTTGCCTTGTGTAAAGAAAAAATAATTCAATTAATTTATACGAAATTTTTAATCATAAATCGTATAAAGCTTTTAGAACAAAGAGATTTGTCATTTTTACAGAATGTTATCTAAAAATGCAAAACGGGTATGAGTAGTGTATTTATATAAGCCCTAAATCTTTAACCAAAGCCACCAGATGTATGGAGTTATTAGCTTTAAACATGTCTTTAAGTTTGGTTAATTGTTTTTCTACAGCACTTAAGCTGGAAGGCGAATAATTATGGTGTTTTAAATAGGAGCTAATCTCTTTTTGAGATAACCCATAGGAAAGTTGTTTAATAATCTCAATATCGGTATCATTAATTTCTAAATTAGATTTTGGACTCAAGGCATTTTTTACCTGTGGCGATAAAAATTGTTTTTTGTTGTAGACCTCTTTTATGGCCTGAGCTAATTCTTGCGAACCCTTTCTGTCTTTACAAACATAGGCACCAACATTATTATTCATTAAGTTTCTAACGCGTTGTAAACGGGTATCCATAGAATACACAATAACAGATACTTCGGGGTGGTTTGCTTTTACAGTAAGCGCCAATTGTTCGCCAGTACAAATGGTACATTCGCGATGGTCTTTTTTAAAAGACAGGTCTGTGATTAACAAATCGAAAGGGGCATTGATTAAAACCGCTTTTTTTACTTTTAAATAGGCATCGTCGCAATATTGTGCTGTTTCTACTGTAGTAATACCATAGGTATTTAAAATAGTTAAAACACTTTTGTTGATATCGTCGTGATCATCGACTATTAAAACTTTATTAAACATAACTATACTGTAATTTTTACTTTAAATCCTTTATTGATTGATGATTCAAAGGTAATAGTTCCGTTTATAGATTTTATGCGGTTTTCCACATTTAGCAAACCTGTGCTCTTTTTTAGGTGGGTTCCAACACCATTATCGCTATAAGAAATGCTTATTTTATGTTTGGTTTGACTAAAACTTAAAGCCACAAGAGAGGCTTGACTGTGCTTTTTCATATTTACCATAAGTTCCTGTAACACCCTGTAAAGTGTAGTTTTTTTAAGGTTGTCCAGCGATTCCCAGTGTATTTTAGAGATGTCTTTAGTAATAATAGTCACACTATCGTTTTTATAACTAAGTACTAAATCTTTTAAAAGGTCGGTGTAATTGGCATCGGTATCTATCGTACTATTTTCTTTAGAAATATCTCGTGTTCGGTTGTAAATAGACTCCAAATCGTCCAGGAGTTCTTCCTTAAATTCTGGAGAGCTTTCCAGTTTGGTCATGACGTTATGGATATCGTTAGCCACCTCGTCGTGTACTTTTTTAGAAATACGGGTTTCGGTATTATAGACTTGCTGTATTTTATCTTTTTTATGGCGTGCTTTTAAAATGAAAAACAAGAAAATAGAAAAGAGCAAAACAGATAGTCCTGCATATTGGTACTTAATTCTTTTGGCTTTTTCTTGTTCTTTTTGCAGCTGGTGTTGTATGGCGAGTTTCTCCTGTTTTAGATAATTAAATTTTGCATGCGCATATTTGTTTTCGGCTATTTGTCGGGCTTTTTGGGTACTGTCTTTTAATGTTTTGTATTCTATTATATGAGGATCAATGTTTAATGCGACTAAATTAGATAATGCATCTTCAATCAATGAAGCACTTTTAATGGTTTTAGCACATTCATAGCCTTTATTAGCATAAAATAGAGCTTTTGTATTATCCTGAAGATCTTTATAATGCTCAAACAAGTATTTATAATTTATGTATTTGCCTATCCTATAGTCTATAGTAGTTTTTAATTTTAATGCTTTTACTAATTTTTCAAGAGCTCCTTCCCGTTTTAATTTAGATTGTACATAACCAAGGTTACCTAAGACTCTTGAGATCTGTATAGAATCTCCAATTTTAAGGCTATTTTCGTATATCTTTTTAAGTTGACTTTCTGCAAGGACATAGTTTTTCTGTTCTATATGTATCAAGGCTTTATTATTATTAATAATGTTTATGTGTAACCTAGAAGTAGCAAAATTTAAAGCTTTATCATAGTATTTAAGAGCATCTATATAATTTGTAGATTCTCTGTTTATTCCGCCTAATTCATTATACAGACCAACTTTACTTTCGCTAGTGAATTCATTTTTTTTGAGAGCATCTAATAGGCTTATGGCTTTTACAACACTTGTTTCACTACCATAATAATCTCCTAATTTATACTGTATAATGGCTATTTGTCTTAAATGATTAATAGTTGATACTGTATCTTTTGAAAGTAAACTTTCTTCCTTTTTTTTATTAAAAAAAACATAAGCTTTAGCTAAACTTGAAGGTGTTTTGGGGGCATTTGCTAACTTAGAATAATATGCTAAACTATCCTGTTCTTGTCGGTTATTTAAACAAAAACAATAGCTAAGAGATAAAAAAAAGAGGAATGAAAGATATTGGTATTTCATTCCTCTAAAATACTATTAATTATGAGTTATCCTCCGATACTTTTTTTATCAGAAGGAGGAGGAATACTTCCACCATCTAAACAACATCTTTGTTCAATGTTATCAAGTGTGTTAGTATCGTTTAAACTCTCAGGTGTACAATAGAATAAAACAGTGTTTGCTAAGACAAAGAATACGATTAAGATTAATTTTCTCATTGTTTTGTTGATTTAAAATTTGACAATAGTGTGGCTGTCCGAGGTTTCTCGGATACTTGAGTTGCGAGAAGCAACGCGCGTCATAAAAAGTTTTAGACGCCTGTCTTTTAGGGAAGTAAGGCGCGCAAGAGTCCTGTTATGTAATTACTTCCTGGTATTACATAACCTTACTTTTACACTCCTGATGGAATTAAAAGATGTAAAATCGTATTACGATAAGGGTGTTAATTTCGGCAAAAATCAATTTTTGATTTTGAGAGCAATGGCGAAATTATAGTTGAAGTAGTTTCTGGAAATTTCTATATCACATTTTGTGGTGGAATTGGTATTAACCAAAATTTCCTTGTTTTTGGCTTCTTTATAATGGCCATTTCAAAGTAATAATCGCTAGTATCGATGCACTACTTTTAAAATCATTTTGATGCGTTACCGCCTTTGTGTAATAAGATTTAAATGGCTTTAAGAGGTTTAAAACACGATTATGTAAGTGTTCTATAAAACACATAATAACGTTTCCGTCTCCCGTGCCACCTTCTAATTCACTTGGTTTGGCGTCTGTGGCTTTACGACACATAACGAGTTGTTAATTTGGTATGCATTGTTTTTAATTTTTATTGGTTGATATATTTAGTTTGTTAATGTAAATTGGTTTAATTTTAACCTGATTTGTGTTGTTATAATTTTGAATATTAATTACTTAAAAATGTCTTTTTTGAGAGCCATCGAAAAGTGTTTTTAATTAATAGGTTTCGACTGCGCTCAACCTGACAATAATTAAACCCGCATTATGCAATAAAAAATTTATTACATCTTGTAGCTACTGTAAATACTAGCGCTTCGCTGCGTTTTTTAATTTCACTCCCGCATATGTGGGACTATGCAGAAATTAAGAAAACACTAGTGTTTTTTGCATCTACAAGCTTCATGACAACCTTCTATTGCATAAAGCGGGTTAAACTTTTAATATTTAAGTATTTGATTAATAAAAATTAATCGAAATCAGGTTTTTAAGCATTAATGGTGTTTTATAGGCTGCTATTTAAAATTCATTAGTTTTATATAAGTGTTTTAGTTTTAAAAAATGTTACCCTCTTTTTGTGCTTTTTTTCTTTTTAACTTTCTTTTTTTTAGGGTTTAATTTTGTTTTTACTCTTCTAATCTCACTAGTCATGGTGTTTATAAAACCATCATTAAAACCATAATTTTTTGCTTCCTTAAAAGCCTTTATTGCTTTTTTGTACGCTTTTGTAATTTCAAACAACTGGCCTTGTTTACTCCATATTTCTCCTTTGTCAATGCCTTTAATTGTAAGCGCAAAATCAATTAATTTTTGTGCTTCCTCAATATCTTCGTTCCAAAGTAATACTTGAATATATCTGGGATATATTTTTTGAAACTCCATATGGTTTGCCATGGCTTCTGCGAAAAAGGATTTAGATTGCTCATAATCTCCTAAAATTTCGCCATACATTCGGGCCATTAAATACAATGCATAAGCATTTTTAGCATCGTAAGACAGGGCATAGTTTAGATTTTCTACAACGTCTTCCAAATCGTATGGATAAGCATCTATGGCTTTTAGTAAATAGGTGTTCAACAAATTTTGTTCCATCTTTTATCGTTTTAATGGTTTTCCTTTGGTGTTTTCCACGTATTTTAATGTGGAGAACACTAAATCAATACTTTTTTGGATTTTAAAGGGACTTTAAGACGGCAACATGATAGTTAACTATCTCTAAATATGCATTTTATAGTTATATGCATTTTGTTGATGTTTTACATATAAGTATAATTTTTAATTAAAATGTTACATTTTTGAACAAATTTATTTATTTATAAGTATATTTTTACAAATTTAATTTAACTATAAATGCATTTGCTCTTTTGCTTTACGCCCTTTGTACTCTGGTTTAAATTCTTGTTATTGTTTTCATATTTTTAATTCGTTTTTTTGAAACTACATTTTGATTCTTCTTTGCGATGAGCAAAACATAATTCTGTTTTTTATTTGATAATCGAGATTTAAATGCTCCGAGGCTTGCCTCGAAATCAAAATGTTTTTTTCAATGAATGCCTCGTGGGCTTGCCTCGAGGTAGTTTACTGTTTGGGAAATGTTGTTTAGCAGGCTTGCTAGTGGCTGGAAACAAAACATCCGAAACAGTTTTTAATTTGCTTCGGATGTTTCATTTTTTTATGAAAAAGTATATTAACTATACGCTCGAAGCTCATCAAAAGAGAACATCTCTTTTGGACAACCGTTTTGTGATACAGATATAATCATACCTTCGAGTTTTTATTAATTTGTTTTTGTCGCATTTTTGCGTTGCAAAGTTTTAAATTTATTTTTCAATTTTCAAAATTTATTTTTTCATTTTTATAAAAATTAAGTGCTTAATACGAAGTATTAACTTTTTTTGAAAAAAACAACTTTTTTAATTTTTTATTGCAAAGCCCATAGGGTGCACGTAATAGTATACGTTAAACTAATCCAGTTGAAAAGCGGGATCACAATTTTGATATTTTCCATTTGTTTTTGAATCTTCATTTTTTGCGTTTAATAGCCTTTTGGTTTTAATTTCTGAAGCAAAGATGCAACTATTGTACGCAATTATTTTGCGCAGTAAAAAAGACATTAAAATTATGAGTGTTTTTCCAAAAATTTTTAAAGTGAATTTAAAGCAATTATTTTGTGACATAGCAGGCTATTGGATTAAAGATAAAAACGTTATTGAGGATAGGTAGGTCGTCCTATAGACTTAATATTCACAGGCATTTAGGAGTTATTATGACTTAGATCATTTAAAAGAATTATTCCATTATTTCACTATTTATAAGGGGCAATTAAGTGTTCCATTTGAGGTCGTTTATGCCATATTTTACCACGATATAATTTACGATGTTTGGAGTAAAAAAAATGAGCTAAAAAGTGCAGAATTAGCAGTTAAATATTTAAAAATTGAGGGGGTAAGCAGCATTTCTACAGATAGAATTTATAGCTTAATTTTAGCAACCAAAGCTCATAATTGTAAAGCCAATGAAGACGAAAAATGGTTGGTAGATTTCGATTTAGCCATACTGGGACAATCATGGGACATTTACCAGAGCTATACCAAACAAATACGTGAAGAATACAAAGCCGTGCCTAGTTTTATGTACAAAACAGGAAGAAAGAAGGTATTGCAACATTTTTTAGATAAAAACGGTGTGAACTCATTTAGACTTTTTCTTGCAGAACTTTTTGATAGCAATTATAATAAAAGCCAAATAGTTTAGCTCTTTCCAAGAGTTAGCAAAAGAATTAAACCTGTTGAGCAGAGACCGAAAGCTATCTATCCAAGTGTTGGTTTGTTCAATGGCATATCTTTGACTATACAGTTGTTGGTAAAAATATTCATATTTATCCATGCTGCCATTGTGTTTGTTAAAACAGATATTGGCATGAATTTCTTTGGTCTCACAACATTTTGTAAGTTTCTACCAGCTATATTTTGAATTTACTGTAAAAGAAAATAATGATTTTTTTCTTTGTATGAATTATAAAATTAAAGCATAGCCTAAGTTCAATGTCATTAAGTTAAGAAGTTTTCATCATTAAACTAAATGCGTTTATTTCTATAAAAACGTGTAATTTAATTACATTTCGACTGCGCTCAATGTGACAAATTATACAAATTGAGCTTAACTTAATGATATTGAGCCGTAGTTACGGTTCTTTTTTATGTTGAAGATAGCATTTCAAAAGATACTTTTTAACTCAGTAAATTCATTTGGGAATTGGTATAATAAGTAAAAAAGTTAATCTTTTGCTTGATATTACCAAACGTAGCCTCTAAATCCCCAACAACATTATTTGCGTTTTTCGATAACCCTCTCTATTATTGGATTGTCTACATTTTCGATAATTAAGGCAGCTTACAGAAATGTTATATATCTTTTCTGTTTTTAAATGTTAGAACTAAAATATATTAAATCACCTCAAAGGAAACCCTTTCCCGGCCCACCAGGGATGTATTTCTACTTTTAAGCGTCCAGCTTTTACCATTGGATCTGCGTTGGCTAAACTATCGGCCATTTTCAAAGTGGGAACATTGTATATGGTAATGCCCTTAATGTCTCCATCATCATCAAAAGGACCAGAGATATCGGCATACCCAAGTTCATACATTTTATCTAAATGGGCTAAGTGATCTTTTTGTAACTGTGCTGTTTCTTCTTCGTTTTGTACACGTATCTCACCCTTTTTTAAAAACACCATAAAATATTGCTGCATAATAATGGTGTCTTTGGTAGTTTTGTCTACATAATCAAAGATTTTAAACCCTTTTTCAATAAGTGCTTCTTTAATTTGTTTTATACTTTTTTTATTAGGTTTTGGTGTTTTGATTGTTATAGAATCGGTAGTTTCTTTAACAGTTTCAACAGATGTTTCGAGGCTAATTTCACTAGGGGTTTCAGTTTTGTTTTTACATGAAAAACAAATAAATAATACTATAAAGCAAGTTATTATTATTCTCATAATCGTTGGTTTTGGTTTGTTATACCAAATAATCCATATAATTACGTCAAAATACGTGTTCATTTTTCCTCTTTCTTTATTGTGGTAACGCTTACATAGCTATACTATGCAAACATCCTATAGCTTCAAAAGAGAAAAAAGCAACTGTGCATTTTTAGCATAACTTTATAGTTTATTTGGTATTATTAATGCCATTCCTTAAAGGGGACTTTGCTTAATTGTGAATTATAATACTTAATAACCCCCGTTACTTCTTTTCCCAACCATACTGGTTTTGTAAAGGTATCATTTTCAGTTTTTAATTCCACTTCGGCAACAATTAATCCTTGGTTATCACCAAAAAACTCATCAATTTCAAACACATGATCACCTAGTGTTACTTCATAACGTATTTTATCAATTAGTATTGGCTCACATAGTTTTAGGAGTGCTTCTGCCTCGTCTAAGGTAATTTCTTTTTCCCATTCAAAACGCGATAAACCATCGTTGGTAGATTTTCCTTTTACCGTTAAATAGCCTTTATCTCCTTTTATTCTTATACGTACAGTACGCTCTTTATGGGTGTTTAAAAACCCTTGAGTAATTCTCGTTTTTTTATCTGCTTCGTCTTTAAAAGCATGTGACATGACTAAAAATTTACGTTCTATTTCTATCATAGTTTACAAGATAAATTGTTAGGGGTTTATAAAGGCAATCGTTTTATTGACTAAAATGCTAAGTTCATTGGATAGTGTATTCTTTTCCCAAGGGTGTTTGGTGTTGAATACATGATCGCATTTTGGGATAGGGAAAAGCACACTGTTTTTATTCCATTGATGTAAATGCTCTGCTTCTATAAATAGTACCGAAGGATCATCAATACCATGAGCAATTAAATGTGGAATTTTAATGTTTTTACAGGCATTTTCAATATTTAAGCGTTCCTTGTTTGCTATAAAATCTTGATAAAACTGATAGTAATGTGGCATTTGTTGCTTGGTTCTCCCATTCAACACATATTTAACACCTGTTTGTTTCCACGCTTCTAAATTACCTATAGTGGCGGTTCGTTTTTCAAAATTGCAAACGCCTGCCCAGGTTATAAGATTAGAAATACGATTATCTTCGGCTGTTTTTATAGTAACAATTCCGCCTCCTCTACTGTGGCCTATAAGTGATAGGTTGCTGGTATTGGCAACTTGTTTTAACGACGTACTTTGTTCAATCCAATTAATTACAGTATCCAGATCGTCTAATTCTTTAGTGTAATTATTATTACCAAAAGCTTCTAAATCTGGGAAATCAATAGGGTGTTCTACCGTACCTCCATTATGCGAAAAATTAAATTTTATAAAATAAAACCCCGCTTTAGCAAAGGTTTTACCAACCAAATCCCAAGGGCCCCAATCTTTAAATCCTTTGTAGCCGTGACAAAAAATAACTACTGGCTTTGGTGTTTTATCTTCAATATAAAACGTATCAATTAATATAGGCTTTCCGTGATTACCTTGGACACTATTATTTTTAGAAATAATCATGATTATATCTCTTTTTCAATAAAATCTATATTAGGGTTGCAAATCTCTTTAATTAATATTGTGAGTTCATTTTCAAAATCTAATAACACATCATCTGTTATTAATGTATATTTACTTCTACTAAATGCACTTTCTTTTTTAGCAAATTTCAAAACCCCTGCGTTTAAATTTTTAAAAGAGATAATACCTGCTTCGATAGGTAAAGTTATGGTGTTTGCTTTTTTAAGCATATAGGCGTAGGTTAAAATTTGAAAACTTTTACTGTATTTTTTATAATCGCTAGTGATGTCTCCCCAATCAACCACCTCTACTTGATTTTGCTGTACTTTACCTGTTTTATAATCTATAATACGTGTTATGCCATTAAATTGATCTATTCTGTCTACCTTACCTTTTAGTTTTACAGGAGTATTTATTTCAGGAATATTGATCACCAATTCACTGTTAGCTTCAATGGCTATTATCTTTATTTCATGACCTTCTTTTAGGTTCTTAATCTCTAAGTTTATAAAGTTTAAAACATAGCGTTTAGCAATTTCGAAAATAATAAGGTTTTTTCCTTTTGTAATATCTCCTTCTTTGAATTCATTTTTAAAATGATGGCGTACGCTTTCTTCAATATTTGGTTTTAAATTTACTATAGAGGAAGCACTTAAAATAGTACCAACCAGAGGTTTGTATAAATCTTCGAGTGTATTATGAACCACAGTTCCTAACGTATTTGCAGCTATAGTTTCTTCAACAGTATTATATTCGCTTATGTTTAAAATTTTTTGATAGTAAAAATCGATTGGGTTTCTTATGTAGTTCGTTAAAGATGAAGGTGACACCCCTTTTTTAACGATTTTAAGTATATGATCGTGTAACGCTTTCGTTTTTTTTATGATAGTTCGGGATTGTGTAATTTTTGGAACATGAGGCATAATAATTTTATGATCTATATTATGAATGCCTTCCAAGTCAAGCTGTGTTATAAAACGGCTTTTTTCGCCTCCTGTGAGTACATCTGCCTCTGTGTTATAAAGTATAAATACATGTTTTGCACGTTGTAATAGCCTATAAAAGTGATACGTATATACAGCATCTTTTTCTTTATAAGTAGGCAGATTGTTTTCTAATTTTACATCGAAGGGGATAAATGAGTTGTTACTTTTTCCAGAGGGCAATATACCTTCGTTTACAGAAGAAATAATAATGGTTTCAAAATCTAAAACTCTGGATTCTAGCATTCCCATAATTTGCAACCCTTCTAGCGGTTCTCCTTGAAAATCTAAAGTTTCAGCACTTAATAATTCCTTATATACATGGTAAAGTGTAGAGACATCTTTTAAGTAAGGATACTTATCGTTTAATCGGGATAATTCATTAAATAATTCATTAAATCGAAACAAATATTCTAATTGTAATAAATTAGAATTCTTATTTAAATTAAAATGCGCTTTTAAAGCCAGAATTAATTTTGTACAGTTTTTTAAGGCAATTTGAGCCGAGGTATCCCAATTAGAAAACAGGATGTTAACAATGTTGTTCTCTTTATCTCCTGTTATGCTTCCTATGCGGTTTTTATCCAGGTAAACAATATTATTTCTATCGATTACGTCTATAATTTTTGATGCATAATCTATAGATTCTAATTGAAATAATGGTCTAATAAATTGATGTGATAAAATGCTGATAACATCTTTATAGTAAAATGAATTTGAAGCTATTTTATGTAAGTTAAATAAGGCATCAAATAGCGATGCTAGGGGGATTGATTTTAAAGGAAACCCCATGGTTATATTTAAAGCCTTTATAGTTGTAGGTAATGAATTTAATACTGGGATTAATAAGTTTTCATCACCTAAAACTACAGCTGTATTTTGTAGAGAAGCATCTTTTTGTTGTAACTCTTTTAAAAGAGCACCAATGTATTTGGCTTGTCCAACATTTTTAGGAATGCCACATACCGAAATATTTTTTTCCTCAGCATAGTTGTTGGTAATCCAGTTAAACGTATTCTTTTTAAAATAGGGCCATTTACTTTTATGTTGTCTGGTAAATAGACCAGCATCGTGTAGTTTATTATTTATAAATACGTTGTCTATATCCCAATAGATGCTTGCCAAATCGTTTTGAAGCAGTTCTTGGATAATAACTTCTTCACAGGTATTTAAAGCATTAAACCCTAAAAAAATATGCTGTGTTTTAGGATTGTTTTGAATATAACTTTCTAGGTTATCAACGGCTTCTCTATAAATTAAACCTTGATAGCCTATGTTTTCATTTAAAAGGTGTTGAGTGAAATTATCGTAATAGGTTTTAAGCTTTTTCCAAAAGGCTAAATAGTTTTTAACGAATTGGGTTTTATTATTTTCTAAGGACCAGTGTTTAAGGTCTTGTATAGCACTTAGGTATTCAAAGATGTTTTTTTGAGGAATTAAGTAACGATCAATTTCATTAAAATCCTGAATTAAAATTTGTGCCCATTTGGTAAACGATTCAAAACTGTCCCTATCTTTCTCTTTGGTGAGTTTACAATAGATGGTATAGAATTCAAAAATAAGATGGGTATTGGTGCTATTTTTAAGTTGAGACAGGTCTTCTACAAAGGCTTCTATACTAATAACTTTGGGAGCAAAAATTGTTTGTTTTATAATTGAAGCTAGTTGGTGTTTTAAGAATACTCCAGCTCTTTTACTTGGAAGAATAAAGGTTAATTCTGAAAAGTTGGCGTTGGTTTTTTGTAGATCTTTTAAAACATCAAAAATAAAGCTAGTCATATGCTATAAAAGTAAAAAACGCCTCGGATATCCCGAAGCGTTTTTTGAAAAACTTATTTATGTTTTATGTATGAACTTAGTTTATTTTACTAAGTTAATTTCAACACGTCTGTTTTGAGCTCTACCAGCTTTAGTTTTGTTAGATGCGATTGGTTTAGACTCTCCATAACCTATAGAAGAAAGTCTTGATCCGTCAACACCATGACTACCTAAGTAAGACTTAACAGAAGCAGCTCTAGAATCAGATAATCTCTGGTTTAATGCAGCACTACCTACGCTATCTGTATGCCCTTCAACTGTAAATCTAGCAGTTGGGTATTCTTTAAGGATTCCAACGATGTCACTTAATACTTGTTCAGACTGAGATTTGATAGTCGATTTACCTGTATCGAATAAAATCGTCTTAGCATAATCATTTAATTTCTTTTGAACAACATCAGTTACTTCTGGACAACCGTTATTAGCAACAGTTCCTTTAACGTCAGGACATTGATCATCTTTGTCTAATACACCGTCACCATCTTTGTCTGCCCAAGGACATCCTTTGTTAGCAGCAGGACCAGCTTCGTTAGGACAGCTATCGTCAGCATCAGTTACACCATCACCATCAGCATCTGGACAACCAGATAACGCTTTTAAACCAGCAACGTTAGGACATCTATCGTTTTTATCAGCGATACCATCACCATCAGAATCTGGACAACCGTTAAATTCTGCAGTTCCAGCAACTTCAGGACAATCGTCTTTACTATCTTCTATACCATCACCGTCTGTATCAGGACATCCGTTGAATTCTTTTAAACCAGCAACATCTGGACAAGCATCGTCTTTATCGAAGATACCATCACCATCGATATCAGATCCACCAAATCTTATAGAAAGACCAGCTGAATGTTGGAAATGTGTACTTAAATATTCTTCGAAAGCATGCTTGTATGATGTTTGAACAGTTAAACCTAAGTTATCGTTAAACCATACGTTGAAACCTAAAGTACCATTAACTGTACCAGCTCCAATATCATTAATCCAAGTGTAACCACCTCCAACACCTACAAAAGGATCGAAAGTTTTCCACTCTAATTTTTCACCAATTCCGTACTTAACTGTACCATCAACACCGTAGTATGATAAATCGTCAACTTCAAGAGTTTGCTCTGGATCACTTCCAGGAACATCACCCCATTTGTCAATTCTATTTAAAGATCCAGTTACTCCAAAAGAGAATCCCTCACCTACGTACCTTGATACACTAAGAGTAGATAAAGAAGGCAAAATATTCCAGTGATCTTCTACATTAAAGTATTCTTCAAAAATAGTCTCACTAAATTGTATTCCATTTTGTAGACCGTCTCCAGATGGGTAACCATCGACAGCATTTACACCAATGCTAATTTGCCATGGGTTGTTTTTGTCTTGCGCGTTTACGTTGCTAAAAACAAGAATAAGCAACATAGCGGACAATAATCGGCTAAGATTTTTCATATTCAAAAAGTTTAATTTTTAAGTGTTAATTAAGAACAAATGTAAGTTGTTAAATGTTATTAACAAAGACAAATATATAAAAAAAATGTAGACAACCTTGAATTGTGATTATTTTCAGAGTTAATATAAAAAAGGTTTATTCTTAATTATACAATCAATTTCAATAGCTTTTTATGTCTATATTTTCATTAATGTACACAAGAATTTTCTCTTTAACAAAATACCCCATTTCTTTGATTATGGTTTCATAACGATCTAGTTGGTTAACATATTTAATGTTTTCACTTCCTGTTTTATAGTCTATAATCACTATTTTATCGTTAGGCATTTTAATAATTCTGTCTGGTCTAATGGTATTACCCTCTTTAGTGAGTATATCTAATTCATTATAAATAATAGTATCGGAATTAAAATAATTTTTAAGTTTTGGGTGTTCAACTATATCTAAAATTAATGCTTTTAATATAGTCGATTGTTCGTTGGTAATTAATGCGGTATTTACAAAATTACCCAAAACAATATCTATATCATCTAATAGTTTTATTTGAGCCATTATGGCATGTATTAAATTTCCTTTTTCAAGCGCTTTTTCTTGATTTGTATCCCATAAATATCCCGATTTTGTAACTACTTTAATATTATGCTGGGTTTTATCGTTGGATATAAACTCTTTTTGTTTAAAACTCTCAGTATTAAATTCTTTAGTTTGAGATGCTTTATCTGGTGTTCCAAAAGAATATTTTAATTGTGAATTATTCCATTGGTTTAAATGTTCTAAGTATTTAATAAGTAATTCGGAATATCTCTTAGGATTTCCTTTTGAGGGCTTTTCTTTTTTTGAAATAACGTATAACTGTTCAACAGGACGTGTAAGGGCTACATATAACAAATTTATATTATCTAACTCTTGTTGAGATTTGTGCCTGTTGAATATGGTTTTGCCTTCTTCTCCATAATATTCAAAATCTTTGTTATAATTTAAGAGTGTATGTGAGAAACCAGCATGTTTTTTGGTATTTAGGGCAATCCATTCTTTAGGTTCTAGTTCGCTGTAAATATCTAAATCGGCATAAGGAAAAATCACAACAGGAAATTCTAAGCCTTTAGATTTGTGTATGGTCATAATTTGGACTGCATTTTGACCTTTTGGTGAAATAATACTAAAAATGTCCTTTTTTGTCTCATAGTATTTTAAAAATCCTGAAATATCCGAGCCTTTCTTCTGTGAAAAATCCAGAACAATATCCAAATAAAACTGGATGTAGGCATTAGGCTTTTTAATTAAATTAAAACTCCTAAAAAGGGTTTCAACCAAATCATATAAAGACAGCTCTAACAAGGTATCAGGATTCACAATAACACCATATGTTTCAAAACTATAAAAAAGTTTATCTAATGGTAAGTTGATATGCTTTATAAAGAAATCATGGGTGTCTTCGATGTTAAAGGCTAAGCTTAAATAGTCTAGGATTTTAATTTTTAGCTCATTGTTTTTTGGCTGCGTTATAAAAGATAATAGATGGTTAATAAATCTAACTTCTGGAGCATTATCTATAAGTAAAGTTTCAGAAGATATAATTGGGATATCATGTTCGCTTAAATAGTTAGCAATAGCAATGCCTTCTTTTTTCTTCCTAACCAAAACACAAATAGCACCATAATGGTATCCTTTTTCTAAGCAATAATTAATAGTCTCCAGAACGCTTTGGGAGAAAAAGGCATCTCTATCATCGTCTTTTCCTATATCTAAAAAAGACAGCTCAACATAACCCGTGTTTTCCTTAGTGATGTTTTGGAATGCATTTTCGTAGAGGTTTTTATAAGCTTCGTTATTAAAAACAGTACGGGCTAAAAACTTAAAAAACCCATTATTAAAATGTACTATTTCTTTAAAACTTCTATAATTGTCTGGAAGGCTTTTAACTGTTTTATCAATAAAAAACGGATTCGTTGTATTGAATAGGTCAATAAATTGCTCGGCTTTACCACCACGCCATCTATAAATCGCTTGTTTAGCATCTCCTACTAACATGGCGCGACCTGTTTCTGTGGATAGTGAGTTTCCTAATAAAGGAATTAAATTCTCCCATTGCATTACAGAAGTGTCCTGAAACTCATCAATAAAATAATGTCTAAATTTTTCACCAATACGCTCGTATATAAAAGGTGTTGGTTGATCTTTTATTTCTTTGCTTATAATGGCATTAAATTCTGAAATCAAGAGTTTGTTTTGATCTTCTTTAAGTAATTTCAATTCATTATTAATAGCATTCAAAACAGATAGTGGCGTACTATTTTTATATAGATTTTTGAGAAATTTAAGCCTAAATACAGCCGCTTTGGTAGCAGAAAAAACATTAGCAATTTTAGGTTGGATTTGCTCAATTATTGAAGCAACACTATCTGGCACCCGTTTAGGGTATAGTGTATTACCGTTAAGTAAGTCCATTTGCCAATTAGTATCGAAACTAACATCAAATTTTTTATTACTAAGGCTATTAAAGTGCTTAGGCAAAGAGCCTCTTGAAAAATCATCATGTTCTATGTTGGATATTTCTATTAAACTAAGAATAGCTTGAGCACTCTCAACAATAGAGGTTTCTAAAACGGCTATTTCGTTTTTTGCCTGCGTTTTTAGTTCCTTAAAGTCTTGTGGTGATTTATCGGCTAATGTTTCAATGAATACAAGATCATTTTCATTAACCAAAAGTTTGGCAATTTTATTAAAGTCAAAAGAAATATCCCAACTCTTATCATCATCAGCTTTTTCTAAAGCAAAATCTACTAAAACTTCGGTGAGTAGCTCGTCTGTTCCTGCTTTAGTAATTAAATTATCTACAGCTTGATGTAGTAAAAGCTCTTGATCTAATTCAACTTCAAAGTTTAAAGGCAGTTTAAGGTCGTAGGCAAATGTGCGAATTAATTTATGCGTAAAACCATCAATAGTAGAAATATCAAAGGCAGCATAATTATGAATAATCGTATTAAGCAGTGTTTTAGATTTTAAATGTAGGTTTTTGGGCAGTAAGTCCAATTCTTCACAAATGGCTTCAAACATGGGGTCTGATGCCTCTAAAATTGAAGCATCCGAAAACGTTTTGAGCGTATGTATAATACGCTCTTTCATTTCTCCAACAGCTTTATTGGTAAAAGTAATAGCTAGTATATGCCTAAACTCCAGAGGTTTATTAGAGCCCAATAAAATCTTTAGATATGCTTTTACAAGCGTATAGGTTTTTCCACTTCCAGCAGAGGCATTGTATACCGTTAAACCATGACTTGTTTGCATTTATTATAATTTGAAGACAAGATAAAAACTATCAATGATATGATAATGATTTATTATTTTTAATTAAAGGTATTATATGTAAATTTGAAGAAACATTTTTTAATCTATTAAAACAAAAATTATGGCTTTCGAATTACCTAAATTAGGATATGCTTACGATGCTTTAGAACCTCATATTGATGCTAGAACTATGGAAATACACCATTCTAAGCACCACCAAGGCTATACAAACAAGTTAAATGCTGCAATTGAAGGAACAGATTTAGAAGGAAAATCTATAGAAGATATTTTAACAAATTTAGATATGGATAATGCTGGTGTAAGAAATAATGGTGGTGGGTTCTATAACCACTCATTGTTTTGGGAAGTGATGAATCCAGAAGGAAAGGGCTATTTGTCTGGAGAATTAAAGGACGCTATCGAAGCTGCTTACGGAGATGTAGATGCCTTTAAAGATGCTTTTGCTAAGGCTGCTGCAACACGTTTTGGTTCTGGTTGGGCTTGGTTATGTGTGCATAAAGGAGGTAAAGTAGAAGTATGTTCTTCTCCAAATCAAGACAATCCATTAATGCCAGGTGTTGGTTGTGGTGGCACACCTATTTTAGGTATAGATGTATGGGAACATGCGTATTACTTAAATTATCAAAACAGACGTCCAGATTATATCCAAGCATTTTTTAATGTTGTAAACTGGAACGAAGTTGAAAAACGTTATGCAGAAGCTAAGTAAGACGAACATACATATTCAAAAAAATTAAGGTAGTAATTTAAAATTGCTACCTTTTTTATTTTTAAAGCGTTTACCAAATGATTTATAAATTACCTTTTTTAGTCCTTTTTGTGTTTAGTATTGGAGCAGCGCAACAACAGTCTAATACAAGTATTATAAAAAAGCATTTAAAGGCCATAACTAAAACAACTACGTATAGAAATCACTTAAACACTGCTCAATTAAATAAAACAGCAGACTATATTAAAAGTGAATTTATAAAATACACCAAAGAAGTATCGTTTCAAGAGTTTAAAGTTGAAGGGAAAACGTATAAAAATGTGATTGCATCCTTTGGTACAGAACATAAAAAGAGCATCATTGTAGGAGCACATTATGATGTTTGTGGCGATCAAGAAGGGGCAGATGATAATGCTAGTGGTGTTGTGGGATTATTAGAATTATCAAGACTATTAAAAGGAATTAAACTTAATTATAGAATTGATTTGGTAGCCTATTCCCTTGAAGAACCACCATATTTTAGAACCGAAAACATGGGGAGCTACATCCATGCTAAACATTTAGTTGATCATAAGGTTGACGTTTACGGCATGGTAAGTTTAGAGATGATAGGTTATTTTTCAAATAAAGAACAATCTCAGTTATATCCAGATCCCAGATTAGGTTTGCTCTACGGAAATAAAGGCGACTTTATTACGGTTGTAAATAAGTCGGGTAAAAAACAATTTGCAACAGATTTTAGTAATGCATTTAAAAGAAGTGCGCCTATTAAAACCGTTGTTTTTGAAAGCGACCCCAGTAAACAACCCATAGATTTTTCAGATCATTTAAACTATTGGGAATTTGGCTTTAGTGCAGTCATGATTACAGACACCGCTTTTTTAAGAAACAAGAATTACCACAAAAAAACAGATACTATGGAAACTTTAGATTTACAGTCTATGTCTAAAGTAATAGATGGCGTATTTAAGGTGCTTGTTAGCATTTAAACCAATTACCATCTATAATACTCTAAATTTCAAATCATAGAATATTATTTTTTCGGCAAGGAGTTTGATACAGTTAAATCATGCTCTTTTAAACAGAATTTTGTCAATCATGAAAAAATACTATTCCATTTCCATTCCAAAGCCATGCCATGAAAATTGGGATGCCATGTCTCCAAAAGAAAAAGGTAAGTTTTGTACATCGTGTTCTAAAACAGTTATCGATTTTACTAAAATGAATACGTATGAAATACAAGACTTTATTTCGGAAAATAAGAACAGTAACATTTGCGGGCACTTTAAACAAACACAATTAGACAGTATTAATTTACATGTACCAGCGAAAATTTTAGAACAACAACAAAGTTTTCACAGGCTATTTTTATTGGTGTTACTAATTGTTATGGGTACAACATTGATGAACTGTACCAATACACAAGGCAATAAACAGAAAATAGATAGTGTTGAGGTTATTGACACGTTAAACTGTAATAAAACGATAAGCATTTTAGACAGTCTTCCACGCCCTGTTATAGAAAAAAAAGACACCGTAATAAAAAAGGTTTGTAAACCAAAAATTAAAAAACCAATAGCCCCAGAAGAATTAATTGATGGTATGATAGAAATTGAGACTCTTGGAGAAATAGCTGTAATTGAACCACCAGATGAAGATATTGTAATGGGATTTATTAGTGTAGATGCGCCAGCAGAATTTAAAAACACACCACCAACGTTATCTATTAAAGAGAAAAGAACTTATTTTCAAAAAGAAATACAGAAGGTAGTAACCCATAATTTTAAACCTAATGTTGATCTAGGTTTAACAGGAAAGCAGAGGGTTAATACCCAATTTAAAATTAACAAAGAAGGACATATTGTTGATATTAAAGTTAGGGCACCTCATCCTAAATTAGAAAAAGAAGCCATTCGGGTTATTAAGCTTCTACCCCAATTTATCCCTGCTAAGCAAAGAGGAAACCCTGTAACTATGGTTTACAATTTACCAATCGTTTTTCAAATAGAAGAATAATAAAAACTTGTACTTTTGCCAAGTGCAAAACAATATTTTAAATACGATTAATTCGCCTAAAGACTTACGTCTTTTAAATAAAAAAGACCTGCCTCAATTAGCGCAAGAACTACGTAATTTTATTATAAATATAGTTGCAACCAAGGAAGGGCATTTAGGAGCAAGTTTAGGTGTTGTAGAATTAACCATTGCATTACACTATA
This sequence comes from uncultured Flavobacteriaceae bacterium, assembly GCA_947498845.1. GTDB lineage: Bacteria > Bacteroidota > Bacteroidia > Flavobacteriales > Flavobacteriaceae > Jejuia. The sequence continues at coordinate 20,787 of CANMLX010000022.1, forward strand.
TATTTAATACACCCGAAGACCAAGTTATCTGGGATGTAGGACATCAAGCTTACGGCCATAAAATACTAACAGGGCGACGCGATCAATTTCATACCAACAGACAATTGGGAGGCATAAGTGGCTTCCCAAAGCGCAGCGAGAGTATTTACGATACGTTTGGTGTTGGGCATTCGTCTACGTCTATTTCGGCAGCTTTAGGAATGGCCATTGCATCGCAATTAAAAGGGGAAAGCAAACACCATATTGCGGTTATTGGGGACGCATCTATTGCTAGTGGAATGGCTTTTGAAGGGCTAAACCATGCAGGCGTTACTAGTGCTAATTTGTTAGTAATTTTAAATGATAATGCTATTGGTATTGACCCTAGTGTGGGCGCTTTAAAGCAATATTTAACCAATGTTAAAAAAGGCACACAAAAGCGTAACAATATTATTGAAGCGTTAAACTTTGACTATTCAGGCCCTATCGACGGACATGATATGGATGCTATTATTTTAGAATTAGAGCGCCTAAAAACAGTAAAAGGGCCTAAGCTTCTGCATGTTATCACTACAAAAGGCAAAGGTTTAAAACAAGCCGAAAGAGATCAGGTAAAATACCATGCACCAGGAAAGTTTGATGCGTCTACAGGAGATTTATTACCAAAAACCAGCAAAGATCAACCGCCAAAGTATCAAGACGTTTTTGGGCATACCATAGTTGAATTGGCAAAACAAAATAAAAATATAGTAGGCATCACTCCAGCAATGCCTACAGGGAGTTCTCTTAAATATATGATGGACGCGATTCCAGAACGCGCTTTCGATGTAGGTATTGCCGAGCAGCATGCTGTAACGCTTGCTGCTGGTATGGCAACACAAGGATTAATCCCTTTTTGTAATATATACTCCACATTTTTACAACGTGCTTACGACCAGATTATACACGATGTAGCCTTACAAAAGCTACCTGTTATTTTTTGTCTAGATCGTGCAGGTTTAGTTGGGCAAGATGGTGCTACACACCATGGGGTTTTTGATTTAAGTTATTTAAGGTGCATCCCTAATCTCATTATTTTTGCACCAAGAAATGAGGTAGAATTACGAAATATTCTTTACACAGCACAGTTAGGATTAAAATTGCCTATCGCGATTCGCTACCCAAGAGGGAGAGGCGTGACTATAGATTGGAAACAGCCTTTTTCTAAAATAGAAATTGGAAAAGCCGTGCAACTTAAAGAAGGTAAAAACCTTGCTGTACTTAGTATAGGGAGCATTGCAAAAAATGTTTCAGAAGCCATTATAGATTTAAATATTGCGCATTTTGATATGCGTTTTGTAAAACCCTTGGACGAAACCTTATTCCATGATATTTTTAAAACATACAATACCCTTGTTACTGTTGAAGATAATACTATAACTGGTGGTTTTGGAAGTGCTGTTTTAGAATTTGCAGCTATTCATGATTATAAAAACACCATTAAAACTTTAGGTGTTCCTGATAATTTTATAGAGCATGGTAATGTGGATGAATTGTGGGCTTTAGTAGGGTTAGATGTTGAGGGGTTAAATAAAAAAATAGTAGATTTGGTATAATTGTAACCCGATTTTGAGGGAACAAAATTTTGAGCATTTGCAGATAGTGCAAGTAGTATGGCTTTGGAATAGATAGAGGGCGACGCTTTTGTGTTAAGCTGTTTGAGGAATATTTCTACTAATTTTAAATAACTGCATGTAAGCAAGTGTTAAAACAACTGTTGTTGCAAATCCCATGACTGCAACTGTAAATGTTACTAAACCTACACTAAAACTATAGCTGTTTCCATAGGGTTGTAGTAATTTTAACATAAATAAGGCGTCAACCTCTGTAGCATAAAACAAAAAGAAAAATGTAAAAATTAAAGTCGCAATAAAGCCAGATGCAATGCCTGTAGAAAATCCTCCAGAATAAGAAAAGTGTACTCTCTTTTTAAGTTTATTGTGCCGAATGGATGCAAAGACACCTAAGCCAACAATAACACTATTAAATAAGCTAAATATTGGTTTTGTATGTAAATTAAATAATGACAAGATTAAAAAGAAAGCTATCAACCCTAATCCTACTACTATTCCCAATTTAACAGAAAGGTCTAACTTATTCATAATGAATACTTTTAGATACATGTAAATGTCGTAAAAAAAATAGTGATACGCTACAATTTTATGTTAATTTTCCATATGCTAGAAGCTACTATTAATGAAATGGAGAAGCTTAGAAACTAATAAGATGTTCTTAAAGCATTCATAGAACATGGTAATGTGGACGAGTTGTAGAAGCCAGTTGGGTTGGATGTGACGTGTTAAAACAGTTAATTATCAAGCTTATTTGAGTAGTTTTTTATAGGTATTTTGTCTAGCAATCCCTAACTTGATTTCTTTTTAAGTAAATAGTTTATATTAAATAAAATTAAAACAATGAAACAAAATTTAATTGAACTCCACTCAGTTAGAGCAAAGTTTTTTTTGAACCTTTACATAGTAAATATTATTATGTTTTCAATATTACTTTTTGTGTTAGTTTATCAATCTGTATTTCAAAATAAAGACCCCAATTATATAATCTATGGAATGGTTATTCTAGTAATCTTAATAAGCTTAGGAATGTATTACTATTCTTTTCTAGGTTATTTGGATGTTAAAGGGAATATTCTAATCTTAAAAAAGCCTTTCAGAAAAAAGGAGTGGAAAATAAACTTAGAAGACATTATTAGTGTTGATAAGGAACGTTTATTCATAACCAAAGGGAAACATATTAAATTAAGCACATATAATAAAGATAAAACAGACACAATAGCTTATTACATTTTAACATCTAGGTTTGAAGCGCTTTTTGGGTCTGATGATGCCGAATATTTATGGGAACAAGCACGCAGAAGAAAGAACGAGTTAAAAAGAATAACTTAATTTTTTTCTAAAAACTAATCCCCTGTATCTTTTTATATTCTAAAATAGCTTTACTATCAGAGAGTAAAGAGACATGGTAACATACACTAGATAAGCGCTCGTACAAACTAGAGCTGTCTGTTTTAATTGTTTTTGGTAAGCCTTTTAAGATAAGTTTATCGTAATTAGATCCAGTGTTATTAAAACAATTATTTACAGCATTGGTATAGGTTTTTAATAGGGTGTTAATAACGCCATAGCCTGCTATTTCTTTATCAACGACTTCACTAGATTGGTATACTTTATCTACACTTATTTTAATAATGTCGTTTATTTGGGGGTCGTATTTGCTTTTATCCAGCAAAGCACAATCAAAATCACCATTTAAAATAGCATCCTCATGAGTCATAAAAATGTCTACAGCTTCGTTTATAAGGGAGCCAATAGCTAGGGCACGTAAATACCCTATACGATCTTCTTTGGTAGAAAGCGCATAATAGTTTTCGGGTCTAATGGTATTTCTAATAATCTTAGATAAATATTCCAGAGCAAATTCTTCTTGAATTAAACCTAAATTAATACCATCTTCAAAATCGATAATAGTGTAGCAAATATCGTCTGCAGCTTCAACTAAATACGTAAGTGGATGACGTGAAAAGCTTAAATGGGTTTTACTTCTGGATAAAAGACCTAAGTCTTTAGCAACATCTATAAAGGTATCTTTTTCACTTTGAAAAAAACCATATTTTTTATCAGCAATATGCTTGGTAGGTTTTTTTGGTAATGACTCTTTAGGATATTTCATAAAAGCGCCTAAAGTGGCATAACTTAAACGTAGGCCACCAATGCGTCCAGTTCTGTTTTCGGTAAGAATTTTAAAGCCGTTAGCGTTACCTTCAAAATCACAGAGGTCTTGGTATTCTTTAGGGGTTAATTCATCTTTATAGGTTTTACCTTCACCAGTAATAAAAAATTCGCCAATAGCTTTTTCTCCAGAATGCCCAAAAGGCGGGTTACCAATATCGTGTGCTAATGCAGCAGCAGCGACAATGGCTCCAAAATCGTTGGCACGATACCCATGAATACTTTCCAAATGTGGATACTTTTCTATAATTCTTTTACCAGCAAGCCTCCCGAGAGAACGCCCAACAACACTAACCTCCAAACTATGGGTTAAGCGGGTATGTACAAAATCGGTTTGTGATAAAGGAATAACTTGTGTTTTGTCTTGTAGGCTTCTAAACTCCGATGAGAAAATAATACGATCGTAATCTACTTCAAACCCTAAACGCGTCTCGTCTTGTTCTTTACGTAATCTTTTATTTGTGTCTCCAAAACGTTTTAAAGAGAGCAATTGTTCCCAATTCATAGTGTAACTTTAAGCGTGGACAATATAGTTAAATTGATAGAAATAGTGCACTTTTTGTAATGATGATTGTATACAATGCGTTAACAACAGGATAACTTTTTAATGACTAACTGTTAACTTTTTAGTAACATACGCATCGTACTTAAATGAGATCTTTGCAGTGCTATTATTTTAAACTAAATGAGACAACTTTTATTTACACTTACACTCCTACTAGGATTAACGTCTTTTGGTCAAAATGCTGGTGGAATTAGCGGCAGTGTTATAGATTTAGACTCCGATAACCAATCCCCTTTACTGTTCGCAACAGTTATGATAAAAGAAACTGGAGCCAAAGTAATGACCGACGAAAACGGCCATTTTAAATTTAATGGTATTCAAAATGGAGACTACACTTTAGTATGTAGTTTTACAGGTTACGCTACTAAAGAAGTTAAAGCGAAAGTATTAAAAAGCAAAGACGCTCAAATAAAATTATACTTAGAACCCAGCACATTATCTTTAGATGATTTTGCTTTAGTTATGGCTGCCAATAAAAAAGTTGATAGTGACGAAAAAGAGCAAGCCAATAATAATTAACAATGAATGATTAGTAATATGTGATATTGCTATTATTTTTAAGACATATTATCTATATCTAATAAAAATTTAAAACCTTTAGAACTTAGTTCTGAAGGTTTTTTGTTTTAACGTGACTTGAGTTTTAAATTCTGATAAATGATTTATTGTTATGACACTGGAAAAACAATGACTTGTCATGTCGACAGAGTGAAGTATGAGCGACGGAGACATCTCACTTGTTGACCTCCTCGTAAAGCATCGTTTCACATCTTCAATCAAAATGTATTTTAATTTCAATAGCATTCGGAATTGACAATATTAGTAGTAAGATTTTGGTATAAGATATTGATTGTTAGATCGTAATGTGTATTTCTCACACTAATATAGATATTATGCAATAGGTATTCGTTATAGATGGGCTATTGCTCAATCCAGATTTAAGTAAGAAAACTTACAGATGTTTTTTTAGGAACGATATGTTAATTAATTGTAAAAAAACTGCCAAAAAACAGCTAATCAAGTAACATTAACCTAACACTTTTATTACGATTCTTTAAACATTAAGTAACAAGAGGTTTATATAGTGGTAGTTTCTTTGCAAAAAATTAATATCATAAAAATGATGAAAAAAATATCACTAGTATTAGTGTTACTCTCAACAATATTTTCCTATGCTCAAGACACGGGATCGGTAGCAGGAAAATTAACTGACAAGGAGTACAACAATGAGCCTCTAGCTTATGCGAATGTACTTATTAAGGGGACTACAAAAGGGACCACATCAGATTTTGATGGCTTGTATTCTTTGGAAGGCTTAGCCCCAGGGGCGTATACCTTGATATTTAGTTTTGTAGGTTACGAAACGCAGCAAATTCCTGTGAATATAGTCGCAGGGAAAGTAACTACAGTAAATGTACCAATGGGTGCGAGTGCGGCTTCTTTGGATGAAATTGTGATTAAAACAACAACTAAAAAAGAAAGCGAAGAAGCATTAAATTTAGAACAAAAGAAAGCTGTTGAAATAAAAACAGCTATTGGAGTTCAAGAACTGACTAAAAAAGCTGTGTCAAATGCAGCAGCAGCAACATTAAAAGTTACTGGAGTAAACAAGAAAGAAGGCTCTAGTAAAATTTATGTTAGAGGATTGGGCGATAGATACAATACAACAACACTTAACGGATTGCCATTACCTTCTAACGACCCAAGAAATAAGAATGTTGATTTATCGTTATTTGGGACAAGCATTATACAAAATGTTGGGATTAGCAAAGCATTTTCATCATATATGTCATCAGATGTATCTGGAGCAAATATTGATGTAGTAAGTAACGAGAATTCTAAAAAGTCACTATTAAAAATAGGAGTATCAACAGGAATGAACACTCAAACAACACTTAAAGATTTTAAAGAAATTGATGGAGCTAATTGGTTTGGTGTAAATTCTAATACAAAACATGATATAAGAAGTTTAAATACATATAATTTTAAAAATGGCTATACTCCAAATTCAGGACTAGCAAGCCCTAATTTTGGGTTGTCAGTTAATTATGGAAAAAAGATTACATTATCAGATGAGAGTAACCTAAGTTTTTTCTTAGTAGGTTCTTTTTCTAATAAGTATAGTTATTATGATGGAATATCGGACAACGTAATACGACTACTTGATAATGGAAATTTAAGTATTGGAGATAAATACAATACCGAAACATTTAACTATAATGCCTCAAAAATGGCAATGGGAAACATTACTTATAAAATTAATAATAATCATAAGTTAAAGTTTAATCATTTATTCGTACACTCCAATAATCAAAAAATACAGGACTTTGTTGGAACTACTAATGATGTAGGTAGAGGTGATGATGATAATAGATTGGTTAACAAGCTATTTCAAACAGAAATTCAAAACAGACTTTTTGTAAATCAATTACTTTCAGAAAATAAGTTTGAAGAATCCATTGATGTAAATGCTGCAGTTGCTTATAATGCTATTTATAATGATGAACCAGACAGAAGAAGTAATGTATTTATAATAAATAATGATACTAATACAACAAGGATTTCCCAAAATGCAGTAAGAAATAACAGTAGATATTATGGTAACCTATTCGAAAGTAATATAGCTGGTAACTTAAATGCTATTAAATATTTGGGAGATCGTTCTGAAAACAAAGGAAAAATCACAGTGGGTTATAATGGAAATGTTATAAATAGAAAGTTTGATGCAATGAACTTTGATCACAGATTTGTTGATCCAATTAATACTTTTATTAATCCTAATAATTTTAATTCAGTTTTTAGCCAAGATAATTTTGATGATGGATTTTTCTCAATAGAAACTTCTAGAGGTCAAAATAATGATGCTGAATCGTTTATTCCAAGTCTATATGATGGTGAAAAAACACTTCATTCAGCTTATGTAGATGCGATTTATAAGTTTAATGATAAGTTTACTGCAAATGTAGGGATACGTGCAGAGGATATAAAAATGAATGTAAGTTGGAATGTACCGATAGCTCTTATAGGATTTTCTAAAGAGGGAGAGGTAGATTTAGATAAAAGTTATGTATTACCAACACTTAATTTAAAATACCAACTTAATGACAAAATTAACTTAAGAGCTTCAGGTAGTGTCACTTATACTTACCCTCAGTTTAAAGAAGTTGCTCCGTTTCCTTATGAATATATCAATTCCATAGAAAGAGGTAATCCAGGTTTAATACCTTCTGATAATTATAATGGAGAACTTAAGTTTGAAATGTTTCCAAGTAAAAGCGAACTAATTTCTGTAGGAGTATTTGGTAAAACAATCCAAAATTCTATCAACCGTTTTGAAGAAAACTCTGCTGCTGAAAATGCTTATACTTATATTAATGCTGGAGACGCAACGGTTTTTGGAGCTGAATTAGAAGGTAAGTTTGATTTGTTCTCTAATGAGTCAGCAGATGGTGAAAAAACTAATAACCTTACATTAGGAGGTAATTTAACAGTTATGAGCACTAAAGTTACTTATGATGAGGCATCAAACCCTACAATAAACTTTACAGGAAATGATTCACAATTAGAAGGAGCTGCGCCATTAACATTTAACGCAGACATTTCATATGGACTTAATAAAGGTGAAAAGGAAACTATAGGAACATTAGTATTTAACTACCAAAGTGATAAGGTTTATAGTATTTCTTCAAACTTTAAAGAAAATGTTATTGAAAAAGGAGTGCCTTTGTTAGATTTTGTATTTAGCCATAAGTTTAATAAAACTTTAGGAGTGAAATTCAATGCTAAGAACTTACTAAATGCAAGTTTTGAAAGATATAGAGATATTGATAGTAAACCTACAATGATATCCTACAAAAAAGGAATTTCAATATCTGCAGGAATAAGTTTTAACCTGTAAGCAAATAAATACTTGATAAAATGTGACCCTCTAAATTTTTTAGGGGGTTTTTTATTTAATAGCACCTCAACACCAATAACATTAACTTAACATTACCTCTCTTTCTTAATACAATGGTAATATTTACATAAAACACAAGTTAAGCAGTTCAAGTTATTTTGCTACAAATTTTAAAAATCAACAAAAAAATGAAAACATTAAAAAATTTGCTTATTGCTGTAGTGATAGTTTCAGTCTTCTCATGTTCGTCTGACGACGATAATAGGACTATTGATCCAGGCAATGGTGGTGAAAATCCAATAACAGGAACAGAATTAAGTGGAGATCTTACAGCAGATGGAAAATTAGAAGCAAGTAAAGAATATACTTTAACAGGATCTTTTACTATTAAAAGTGGTGCTACTTTAGAAATCGAACCAGGTACAGTAATTAAAGCTAAATCTGGAAGAACAGACATCTTTTTAGCAGTAGAAAGAGGTGGGAAATTAGTAGCTAAAGGTACAGCTGCTAACCCAATTAGATTTACTTCAGATGCTGCTTCACCTAAAGCTGGTGATTGGGGAGGAATTGTTTTAGCAGGTAAAGCACCTAGCAATAAAGGAGCGAATGTTCAGTCTGAAGTTGCAGGATTACTTTATGGTGGTACAGAAACTACAGATAGTTCAGGAGAATTAAGCTATGTAATAGCAGAATATACTGGAGCTAAAATTAACGGTGAGCAAGAATTTAATGGCATTTCTTTCTTTGGTGTAGGTAGTGGCACTATAGTTAATAATATAGTAGTTAGCAATGGTAGCGATGACGGTATTGAGTTTTTCGGAGGAACAGTGAACGTAACTAATGCTTACTGTGCTAATATTGCTGATGATATGTTCGATTGGACTGAAGGATATACTGGTACTATTACAAACGCGTTTGGTGTACGTAACGATGGTTTCGATGCTGCAACAGATGACCCAAGAGGTATTGAAGGTGATAGTAATGGATCAAATCCTACAGCAGCTCCTATCTCAACGCCAACTTTAAAGAATGTTACAATATTAAACTTAAATCCAGATGTAGCTCTTAAAGCAGGTGCAGAAATTAGAAGAGGAACAAAAGCTGTGATAAACAACATTTTATTTGCTGCTTATGGTAATGCATCTTTTGGTAACAGAATAGATACTGCTGATGATAAAGGAAATGGTGAATTAACTATTTCTGGCGCTTCTGCTCAAGGTAACGTGGGAGACGATAAAGAAGGAGGTGCTATTACTGGTACTGTAACAGAAATTACAGATGGTATTACAGTTACTGCAGATAATACTGTTACTACTAAAGCTGGAGTAGGTGCAGATTTAACTGCTTTTGCTTGGGCTAACCAAAGTTTTGTGGTTACTAAGTTATAAACTAGGAAATTTAGTAAGCTACAAATTCAAAATAAATACAAAAAGCATCCCAATCGGGATGCTTTTTTCAATGTTACTAAAAACATGTTAGTGTTATATTTTAAAGAGATCCAACGGTCTTGCTATAATCAACCTCTTTAAGAGTGCCTTCAATAACGTAAACCCACTTGCCTACTTTTTTACCTCCTTTGTAATAGGCCGTCACTATTTTTTTACCTTTTTCATCAAAACTCAACCATTCTCCTTCTAATTTGCCATCTGCGGTATAAGATCCCAGCTGGGAGATAGTTTGTCCAAGTAACGGCTACCGCTCGTGTCCTCACGAGTGGCTGCAACAGTAAGAAATAAAATAAAGAATTAAGCAATCATAGCACTACAGGTTGCTTTTATTTTTTATGTGTGAGCTTTTTTGATTTTAAAATCCCGAATTAAGTTTTTGGATAAAATTAGATACTAATTGGATATATTCATAATACTAATTACATATATTTGTAATTGGATAAAATCGGATACAAAATGGATATATCTAAAAAAATAGCGTTTCAACCTTTAATATTTCAGGACATCATACAAAAATTAAGTGTTATAGATACCTTTAAAGGAGGTTGGGATCTTATTGAAAATAAAGAGAAACGTTATTTAAAAGAATTACGTGATATAGCTACAATTCAAAGTATTGGTTCATCTACTAGAATAGAAGGGGCAACACTAACTAATGATGAAGTAAAACAATTACTTAAATCTGTAAAGATTAGAAAACTGGATAAACGAGAAGAACAAGAAGTTGTAGGGTACTATGAAGCTTTGGAATTTATATTGAAACATTATGAAGATATAAACCTTTCTGAACGTTACTTGCATCAATTACATGCTATTCTCTTAAAATATAGTAGTAAAGATCAACGTCACAAAGGGCAATATAAAAACTTATCCAATCAAGTAGTAGCTAACTACCCAGATGGTGAACAAAAAATTATATTTAGAACTACCGAGCCACATTTAACAGCCAATGAAATGCATGATTTGATAGTATGGACTAATGGGCAATTGAAAGAAGAGAAATTGCATCCTATACTTATTACATCTGTTTTTGTTTATGAGTTTTTATCCATTCACCCATACCAGGATGGTAATGGTAGGTTATCAAGATTGTTAACTACATTTTTATTATTAAAACAATATTACAATTTCATTGAATACGTATCATTTGAACATGTTATTGAAAACAAAAAGGACATGTATTATAGAGTATTGATGGAAACTCAAAAGAATAGAGACACAGATAGTGAAATACTAGACCGTTGGGTGATTTTCTTTTTAGATTGCTTGATAGACCTTACCGAGAAATTAAAAGCTAAATATCAAACATACAATAATCTAAAAAGTAGCACCAATAATAGACAAAAACAAGTACTCGCTTACATAGAAGAACATAAAACTATTCAGATAAAAGATTTAGAAGAAAATTTGTCTGATTACTCAAGAAATACACTTAAAAAAGACTTAAAATATTTAGTTCAGGAAGGTTTTATATTGACTACTGGTTCAGGTCGTGGTGTACGCTATCATGCTAAAGAATAAACTTGCTAAGTTCGTTAAAAACTTTATATCTGTCTGAAGCTTGTAACTAACATTAGGTCATAAATATAAAAGTGAACCCGCTTTTAAGTTAGGTGACTGTATAGGTTTTTTTAGTTTTAAAATCACGAATAAGTACTGTCATCCTTTAAAAGAAATTGAAAAAACAAACAGAATTATATAATATCATACAAAAAGCATCCCAATCGGGATGCTTTTTGTATGATACTAAAAACATGTCAGATTTAGATGTTATTTTAAAGAGACCCAACGGTCTTGCTATAATCAACCTCTTTAAGAGTGCCTTCAATAACGTAAACCCACTTGCCTACTTTTTTACCTCCTTTGTAATAGGCAGTAACGACCTTTTTACCTTTTTCATCAAAACTAAGCCACTCGCCTTCTAATTTACCATCGGCAGTATAAGACCCAGTTTGGCTTATCTCGCCATTGTCATGATAGTAAACCACGTCTATTAAGTTGGTGTCTTCGTTTAAGGTTAAAGTACGTTCTTTTTGAGCAAATGTTGATACGCTTATCAATAGTACTGCAATAAGTGTTATATATTTTTTCATAAGTATGTAATGTTTTAGGGGCATATCTAACGCTTCAAGTAATCATTCTATTACAATTAAAAATCTTATTAAAGCTCGTTTTATATGTCTATTATTAATTATTTCTATGGCAAATATATATAATAATTAACATTCAAACAACTATTACGTAACATTAAATTAACATTGAAAGTATAAGACACTGATTTTTAGTTTTTTAATATAGAAAAATAATTAACAAGCAAAGAAAGTATAGTACTACATAATGAGCTAAAATATAGTAAAAGATACCTGTTGTGTATTTGGTTAAAATTCTGTCAATTCGAGTGATTTTTTGTAATGAAATGAAGAAAAATTGTATCGAGAATAAGAATTTTAACTTCTAGAATAGTTCTCGATACACTTTTTAAGCTTCGCTTGGTATCTTCAATCAAAATATATTTTGATTTCGATAATCTCAAAAGCACTACTAATGACGTAACATATTAATTCATTGATTTACAATAACTTTCATATTTAGTTCGTTTGCTAGTTTTTTAATGTTTTTTTGTTTTCTTACCAAGAGTTCTTCTCTGTAAAGTTGAGCCCCTTTTTTAATATAATCCATACCCTCGATGAATAATTTCCAGTAGAGTATAGCTAGTTTCCTTGCCATAGCTTTTATAGCTACCATTGGACCTTTGCGACTTCTTAGCCGCCTACCAAATTCACCGATTGCCGAGGTCTTACTCTTTATTAGGCTTTGGGCAATATTCCTAAATATTCGCCCTGCCTGGTTGTTTGTTCTCTTTTTCTTGGATCGTCTTTTCTTTCCCGACCAGTTCTGACCTGGAGCCAACCCCAACCATGAAGTAAAGTGTTTTTCCGTTTTCCATTTACTCAAATCATGACTAGTCTCTGATAAAAGTTTCATCCAAGAATAATCTGTGATCCCTTCGATTTTAGTAGCATCGATGTTTTTGAATATAGAAAGCATGTTTGCTCCAAGGTTGTCTACTTGGGGTTTGTTATGGCGAATTGGTTTTCTTGGACTCTCAAGATTATCATCACTTTTATTCTTGCCTAAAATCTTGATCTGTTTTTCTATTTCTTGGTCACAGGCTTTGATTTGCATTTGGTAAAATTGATAACTCTGATAGGCTTGTCGCAAAGCAAAAAGGCCAGACTCTGTATAATAGCCCTCCAGAGATTTTAATACCTTGTCTCTCTTTGTTTTCAAAATAGAACTATGACAAAGGTTGGCTAGCTTCTGTTTATCCCTTGCTCCAGATAATATAGCCTCAATGATGCGTAGACCACTAACACCATGAATTTGACTCAATACTTCTTTTAATCTAATGTTCATTTCTAAAAGTGCCTTCTGCATATGTTGTATATGCATAGAAGCACTTCTGATATGATCATCCCGAAGCCGTGTATAACTTCTAAGGTTTTTCATATGCTCTTCCAATACAAAACATCTGTTTAATAGCCCATAACTGTGTAATTGTTGGATCCATTGGCAGTCCTTGATATCTGTTTTGCGACCTGGTACTTGTTTGGTTTCACGACCATCTACTAGCCAAGTCTCAAAACCCATCTCCTCTAAAATCATATAGAGTACCATCCAATAGCTGCCTGTAGCTTCCATGGCAACGCTCTCTATGCCATGAGACTTTAGGTGGTTCCCGCAACTTATAAAATCTTCTGTAAAGGTGTCAAAAACCTTGACCTGTTCATTTTCAATGGCTACAAAAATCTGTTGGGCACCAATATCAATACCTGCTGAATGTTTTCTAATTTTTTTCATACGATTGTTTTTAATATTTCCACACCCTTAAAGTGATAGTTCATAGATAAACTACTAAACGGGCTCTAAGCTCCAAAATTCTTTACTCTACTTCAAAGACCCAAACTCGAATACAGGCTGTAATGCACTAACTGAGATACGGACACACTGTGAGGAAAATATTGTGATATACAAAGTTAAAAACGTCATTCTTTTTTCTTTGTAATTTTTTTCGAGTGGCTCGAACTGACATTTTGATATTTTTTAGATTTCTAAATGCACGACAGGTTAAAAATATATAAATAAGTGTTAGGCATTAATTTTAGTAATTGTAAAATACCTTGATTATATTGAGTTACTAATATAAAAATTTAGGTCTTAAAAAATAACGTTTAAATAACAATAAAAACAGTATTAGTTAAGATATTTGCGCACTTATAACCTAACGCCCTTATGGACAACATTTACTTTTACATGCTTATCGCTATTACAGTATTAGCAGTCGCTGATATTGTAGTTGGTGTAAGTAATGATGCAATAAATTTTTTAAACTCTGCCATAGGCTCCAAAGCCATTTCTCTAAAAACCATAATGATTGTTGCCAGTATTGGCATTTTTGTAGGTGCCGTGTTTTCCAGTGGATTAATGGAGGTGGCCAGAAAAGGCATTTTTGTGCCCGCCCAGTTTAATTTTCATGAAATCATGCTCATATTTATGGCGGTAATGATTACCGACATTCTTTTACTAGATTTTTTTAATACGTTAGGCTTACCTACATCTACTACAGTTTCCATAGTGTTTAATTTACTGGGAGCCGCTGTAGTTATGGCTATTATTAAAATTAATGCTTCAGATACAGAGACTATTGCCAACCTAGGCAATTATATTAACTCTAAAAAAGCAAAAGAAATTATTGGGGGCATCTTGTTATCGGTCGTTATTGCTTTTAGTATTGGTGCTTTTGTACAATGGATCACACGTTTAATCTTTACCTTTCATTATGAAAAAAAGATTAAAAATTTTGGCGCTTTTTTTGGAGGTTTAGCTTTAACCGCTATTCTTTACTTTATTTTTATGAAGGGTTTAAAAGGCACCCCTTATTATAAAGACTTAAAAGGTGTTATTGAAGGCCGTGAACTACTAATTATACTCTCAGGTTTTGTATTATTTACGTTGCTTTCTTATGTGTTTCAAAAAATAACTCAAAAAAGCATTCTTATTGTAGTAATAGTAGTGGGAACGTTTGGATTAGCATTAGCATTTTCTGGAAACGATTTGGTAAACTTTATAGGTGTACCAATGGCTGCTTATCATTCTCACGAGGCCTGGATAGATTCGGGTGTGATTGCTACAGACTTTACTATGGGGGTATTGAATAAAAAAATGCCAGCAGAACCTTTTTTGCTATTTATAGCAGGCGCCATTATGGTTGTTACATTATGGTTTTCTAAAAAAGCAAGAACAGTAGCAGAAACAGAAATAAGTTTATCAAGACAAGGCGCTACACACGAAAAATTTAGTCCCAACATATTGTCCAGAAATATTGTAAAAGGGATTACCTGGTTATCACAAAACTTAGGAGGGATTGTTCCTGTTGAAACGCAACGTAAAATAGATGCCAGATTTAAAAAAGTTGATACAGTAGCCTTAACAAAAGACCAAAGTATAGATGCCCCTGCTTTCGATTTAATAAGAGCATCTGTAAACCTTATGGTAGCAGGCGTGCTTATATCTATTGCTACAACAATGAAATTACCACTCTCTACAACCTATGTTACTTTTATGGTAGCAATGGGAACATCTTTAGCCGATAGAGCATGGGGATCTGAAAGTGCTGTATACAGAGTAGCAGGTGTTTTAAATGTTATTGGAGGATGGTTTGGTACTGCATTTGGTGCTTTCACAGCAGCTGGAATCGTGGTATTCTTTATTAATTGGAATCCAATGGTAATGACACCTATTTTATTGGTGCTTACAGCTATACTACTCGTAAGAAATTATATTTCTCATAAAAAGAAATCCGACATCATTAAAGATGAAAGTACACTTATAAAAGCAGAGAGCAGCTCTATACAGGGTGTAATACATGAGAGTGTTAACAATATAGTAAATGTATTGTCGAGAGGAAACAAAGTATACTCATCTACAATTACCGGATTAGCCAAACAAGATTTATCCCTATTAAAAAAGAATAAAAAGAATATTGTAAAACTATCTGATGAAGTAGAAGAATTGCGAGATCATATTTTTTATTTTATTAAAAATTTAGATGAAACCAGTAGTGTTGGCGCCAGTAATTTTTACATTAATATATTGGGGTATTTACAGGATATGACACAATCTTTAGAATACATATCCAAAGTAAGCCATAAGCATGTAAATAATAATCACAAAAAACTTAGATTCAATCAAATAAAAGAGCTAAGGCAAGTAGATGATGCCATGAATACCTTGTTAGAAACTACGATTTCTGCATTTAAATCTATGTCGTTTGAGGAAATAGGGGCTGTACTAAATAATAAACAAGAGCTATTTAATTTAGTGACCGAAAAAATCCAAAAGCAAGTTGAAAGAACCAGAACAGAGGAATCTAGTCCAAAGAATACAACCTTGTATTTTGGCGTTTTATTAGAAACAAAAGATTTACTAAAGGCTATCATGGATCTTTTAAACGAATATCACAGCGCTCACGATGCCTCGGTAGCACCAGCTACCATTTCGGGAAGTGATAGATAAGTTGTTATTGTAAAATAAATAAGACTTATGGAGTCAAGAAAGTTACATTTCCAAATTAAAGCCGTCATGTTGCTTTATAATATAATTTAAAATCTTATTTATGGCTTAACCCAGATTTGGAACTTCGTTATGAAGCTTTGAGATACAATAAACACTTACTTTTTCTTGATTTTAGTCCCGCATGTGCGGAAGTGAAATCAAAAAACGCAGTGAAGCGGTAGAATTTGCAGTAGCTACAAGATGTAATAAATTTTCTATTGCATAAAGTGGGTTTAACATCAGAATTGGTATTGCTGCTATAAAATACGGTAGGAGCAAATCTAAAAAACTATATTTGCAGCTTTAAATTTTATTACAAAAATCAAAAAATAATAAATATGATTTCAGCTAACGAATATTTTGAAGGCAATGTAAAATCTTTAGGTTATAAATCGGCTAAAGGGAACTCCACAGTAGGTGTAATGGAAGCAGGGGAATACGAATTTGGAACGACTACTCACGAAACAATGATTGTTATTGAAGGAGAAATGACCGTTAAATTGCCAAATGCATCAAATTGGAAAACATATGTTGCTGGTGAACGCTATGAGATTTCGGCTAATGAGAAATTTCAAGTTAAGGTTGAGACACAAACATCGTATTTATGTCAATATAAATAACCTGAGTTCGACTTAAGAACACTATTTTTAAAAACACAAGCGCTTATATACCAATAACTTAACTTATAAAAGTGTGTTATATCGCTCTTGAGGCTATGAAAATATATTAAATTCTAGCTAAAAACCACTAAACACGCCATCTTCTTCCTTAAATTACGATAAACTAGCGCGCTAGTCTATCGTAATTATAAGTTGAATCTAGCATGTTTATTGACTTTTATCTATGATTCTTAAATCGAACTCAGGTTAAATTGAGTAATGTAATGCAAATAAAAATGCGTTGTTATCAATTGATAACAACGCATTTTTATTTAAGTGAATACCATTTACTTTATATTTAGAGTAACAGATTGGTCTTTTAACCCTTCTATTTTAGCGGTAATTATTACAGAACCTTTAACTTTTTTAGATTGAATAATTGCCAATGCTTGCCCTCTACCAGTTTCCACACTATTTGATTGAAAATCGTTAATATTATCTGGTTCACCATTATCAACACCCAATAATTTTGCCTCTCCAGAAACTTCAAAAGTCACCTTCTTGTTTTCTGTTCTCACTAGGTTCCCATTTTTATCTTTTAACTGGACGACTAAGTGAGACACATCATAAGCATCGGCTTCTAGAGTAGTTTTATCTGCATTCAATGTAAATTCAGTAACATCTGTTGTTGTTTCTAAAGTAGTTTCTACAGCTTTGCTATTGTAAACGCCTTTAGCTTCTAATTTACCAGCATTAAAAGGTACTGTCCAACGTAGAATACGGTCTGGTGTTTTTTCTAGTTCTCTAAACCCTAAAGATTTTCCATTTAAAAACAATTCTACTTTTGGCGCATTAGTAGAAACTTCTACCATGATATCTTCTCCTTTTTTATAATTCCAGTGCATGTTGGTATTTCTCCAGTTATAAGCACTAGAATTTTCTGGTAGTTCTTGTGCAGACGTGCCTGTCTTTTTAAACCCAGAATTTTCCAGAGGAATGGTTCCAAATGACATATGTGGTTCATCGACCCAAATGCTCTTAAAATAATTCCACCCTTGTACTTTGAATCCAGCAATGTTTAACATGTCAGACCATCCACTTTTATTAGGCCAATCCCCATGCTTTTCTCCTAAATACCCAATACCTGTCCACATATACATACTATATACACCAGGATTTTCAATAACTGCTTTCCAATCGTTATAATTTCCAGAACATTCATTAATAGTAACTTGTTTATCAGGGAAGTGTTTTTGAGCCCATGGGATATCGGGATTTCTATAACTAAAACCAGCAATATCAACAATATCGGCAAAACCACTAACCATACTTACTTGAGGAATTATAAAGTTTGCGGTAGTAGTACGTGTAGGGTCTAATGCCTTTACCTGATTGTTTAGTTTTTTAGCGGTTTCTACTAAAATATACTCTCCTTTTTTAGAAGCATCATAACGTGCTTTCATTTCTTCAGGTGAAAACTTTGGTTTTCCTCCCCAGTATCCAGTATGCTCTTGTGGATCGTCTGGGTTATTCCAAAAACCAGTAACATAACGATAATGTAAATAAGTCCATTCAATTTCATTACCAATACTCCATTGTATAACAGATGGATGATTACGATCTCTTAATATAGATCTTGTCAAGTCACTTTCCCACCATTTTTGAAAATGCTCTACATAACCACGCGAAATATAATCGTTGTGTCTATCATGAAAGTTTAAGCGCTTATCTTTAGCGTAGTCCCATTCATCAAAAATTTCATCTTGAACTAATACCCCCATTTCATCACAAAGGTCTAAAAACTCTTGAGAGAATGGGTTATGAGAAGGGCGAATACCATTAACACCCCCATCTTTTAACAACTGTAATCTTCGCCTCCAAACACCTTTAGGAACGGCTGCACCTACTAATCCACCATCGTGATGTATACACACGCCTTTAATTAATGTGTTTTCCCCATTTAAAAAGAAGCCTTCTCCTGCTTTAAATTCGAGTTTTCGAATACCAAAAGGTGTTACGTATTCATCAAGTTTTTTCCCATTAGCAACTATAGTTGTAATGGCTTTGTACATGTTAGGGTTATTATAATGCCAAAGTTTAGGTTGCTCTACTGTTAAATCTTGCTTAAATTCTTGTGCTTTACCAGAGTCTAGACTTAGGTCACTAGATTTTGTAGCGACTTGGTTTCCATTAGCATCAACAATTTTAGTATTTAATGTAAAATGACTTGTTTTGGTTAATTGATTTACGACTTTAATATCAATATCTACTAAAGCTTTTTCTTTAGAAATTTCAGGAGTTTTTACAAATGTTCCCCAGATAGGAATATGAAGTTTGTCAAGTGTTACTAACTTTACTTTACGGTAAATGCCACTTCCAGGATACCAGCGACCATCCACATAACGTGTGCGATCTACATGTACTGTTAACACATTTTCTTCTCCTTTTGGTTTTAAAATATTTGTTAAATCAAAATATACGGGAGAATATCCATAAGGGTTTTCTCCTATTTGCTTACCATTTAACCAAAAAGTTGCGTTATTATATACCCCATCAAATAAGATAAAAGTACTTTTTTTAGAAGCATCATTTTCTGTTACAAAGTGTTTTTGATAAATACCAACGCCTCCAGGAAGATATCCTGTTGCCCCATCCCATTTTTTATCAAAAGAATGCTCAATACTCCAATCATGCGGTAAGCGAATATCACGCCAATTAGTATCATCCAATGGAACAATAGTTGGTTTTAATGAGTCTTTAACTTCTGTAAATTTCCAGTCGAAGTTAAAATCGGTTTCTCTAGTGATTGAGGTAGAAGTTTTTTCTTTTTGTTGGCACGAAATTAAACCAATAAAGATGGTAAAAAGTAGGATTATTTTTCTCATTAGTAATATTATAAATACAAATAGTTCAGTATCTTATCTAAAATTAGTAAGATGCCCACGAAAATATAAAAAGCCAATAATTCTGTAGAGAATATTGGCTTTTATTTTTAAAAATTTACAGGATGTTAAGATATTGTAAAGTTATGATCGTACTTTTTGCTCCCAATTCCAAGCAGAAAGCATAGCGTTATCTAGGCTAAGTTGTGTTTTCCAGCCTAAATCGTCATTAGCTTTAGTAGTATCTGCATATGCAGAAATAATATCGCCTTCTCTTCTTCCTACTATTTTGTATTTTAATTTTTTACCAGAAACACGCTCAAAAGAGTTAACAACTTCCAATACAGAACTTCCTTTACCTGTTCCTAAATTAAACGTTTCGTAGCTAGATTTATTTTCACCTTTAAGCAAACGTCCTAAAGCAACCACGTGTGCTTTTGCTAAATCTACTACATGAATATAGTCTCTAATACACGTACCGTCTGGTGTTGGGTAATCATCTCCAAAAACAGATAACTCATCTCTTAAACCCATTGCCGTTTGTGTAATAAAAGGCACTAAGTTTTGTGGGACTCCTATTGGTAATTCTCCTATTTCGGTAGATTCATGGGCTCCTATAGGGTTAAAGTAACGTAGTGCAATAGCTTTTAAACTAGGAACAACTTTACAAGTGTCTGCTATAATTTCTTCTCCTATTTGCTTAGTATTCCCATAAGGAGATTCTGCCATTTTTACAGGAGCATTTTCAGTAATGGGTAATTCATCTGCTTGCCCATATACGGTACATGACGAGCTAAATATAAAGCTTGCAGCAGGTAATTTTTTTAATTCTTTTAAGATATATACTAAGGTAGAAATGTTATTTTCGTAATATAATAAAGGCTCTTGCACACTTTCACCAACAGCTTTACTTGCAGCAAAATGAATAACACCTTTAATATCATTATGCTTTTTAAAGAACTTTTCAACATCTGCTTTCTCTCGTAAGTCTAATTTTTCAAAAAGTGGAGTTTTACCAGTTATGGCTGTAATGCCATCCAAAACCTTTTCTGAAGAGTTTGATAAATTATCGATAATAACAACTTGGTAACCTTCATTTTGTAATTCCACTACAGTATGCGAGCCTATAAAGCCTAATCCTCCAGTAACTAATATCTTATTCATTTATATAGTTTATAATTGTTGATGTTATGTATGCTATTTGTTCGTTGTCTAATTCTGTATGCATTGGTAACGAAATCACTTCTTTAGCTAATTGATTTGTTACTGCAAAATCGGTGTCGTTATACCTACTATCTACATATGCTTTTTGTTTATGTAGTGGAATAGGGTAATAGACACCACAGGGAATCTCATTTTCATTTAAATGTTTTACCAAAGCATCTCTATCTATGCCTTTAACCCTTAAAGTATATTGATGAAATACATGGCAATCACAAGCATCACAGATGGTTTTACATCCGTTTGCGATTTTAGGGATTGTTATTTTGTCAACACCTTCAAAAGCTTTATTGTATTTTTTTGCAGCTGTTTGCCTGGCTTTATTATAGGTATCTAATTTAGGTAGCTTAGTATTTAAAACGGCAGCTTGTATACTATCTAAGCGAGAATTAACACCTACTACATCATGATGGTATCTTTTATACATGCCATGATTAACGATACCTCGTATAGTATGCGCTAAGTCGTCGTTATTTGTGAAAATTGCACCACCGTCCCCATAGCAGCCTAAATTTTTAGAAGGAAAAAATGATGTTGCCCCTACATGTCCTATTGTGCCTGCTTTGGCTTTAGTTCCGTTTTTATAAGTATAATTTGCTCCTATAGCTTGAGCATTATCTTCTATAACAAAAAGGTTATGCGTTTTTGCAATATCCATAATGGCTTCCATATTGGCACTTTGCCCAAATAAATGCACAGGAACAATAGCTTTAGTTTTTGGTGTGATGGCGTTTTTTATCGCTTCAATATTGATATTAAAATCGTCTTCATTTACATCAACTAAAACAGGTGTTAAGTTAAGTAATGCAATAACTTCAACAGTCGCCGCAAATGTAAAATTAGCTGTAATAACCTCATCACCAGGTTTAAGACCTAGACCCATCATGGCAATTTGTAGTGCATCGGTGCCATTGGCACAAGGGATAACGTGTTTAACGCCTAAATACGTTTCTAAATTTTTTTGGAATTCATGAACTTTAGGACCATTTATATATGCAGTATTTTCAAGAACATCTTGAATCGAACTATTAATAGTATCCTTTATATCATTATACTGACCTTTAAGGTCAACCATTTGAATTTTTTTCATTCTTAAAATTTCAACACCATCTTTAGTGTATTAATTGGTTTAATTTCAATTAAAAGCCCATGGTTTTCGGCGAACAAAATTACAAAATTCAAGTGTGTAATCTATAGATTTATTTTAAAGAAATGTATTTTAGCATTAAACATTAATACTATTGCAACTTATATATAACATTGGCATTACAATAGCGGCATTTGTTTTAAAATGTATAGCTCTTTTTAATAAGAAAATTAAACTTGGAGTTCTAGGTCGTAGACAAGTATTTAAAGTTTTAGAACATCTAGTAAAAGAAGATTGTAAAACACTTTGGTTTCATTGCGCATCTTTGGGAGAGTACGAACAAGGGCTTCCTGTATTTCAAGAATTGAAAAAGCATTATACTAAGCATAAGATTGTGTTAAGTTTTTTTTCGCCTTCGGGTTACGAAATACGGAAAAATACGCCTTTAGCAGATGCGGTCGTGTATCTGCCTATGGATACCAAAGTAAATTCAAAACGCTTTTTAGATTTGGTTAATCCAGAATTAACCGTTTTTGTTAAATATGATATTTGGCCTAATATAGTATTAGAACTAAAAAAAAGAAATTTACGTGCTATTTTAATTTCGGCTGCATTTAGAAAAAACCAAATCTATTTTAAACCTTATGGAGGCTTATTTAAAAAGGCGCTTTTTACATTTGAACATATTTTTACACAAAATCAAAGTTCCAAAGTACTTTTAAATGGTATTAACTATAAAAGTGTTTCTGTATCTGGTGACACGCGATTTGATAGGGTGAGCAATCAATTACTTATAGATAATAAATTAGATTTTGTAGAAGCATTTAAAGGTGATAATTTATGTGTTGTTGCGGGTAGTACATGGCCAGAAGACGAGGTACTTTTTATCAATTTTATCAATTCTAAGGTTTTAGAAAACGTAAAATTTATTGTGGCGCCTCATAATATAAAACCAAATCAGATTAAAAGTTTTGCAGAGAAATTAAATATCAAAACAGTACTTTTTTCTGAAAGAAACAATAAACAATTAAAAGATTATAATGTATTAATAGTAGATACCATAGGCTTATTATCTAAAATCTACAGCTATGCAGATATTGCTTATGTGGGGGGTGCTATGGGAACCACAGGGCTACACAATACACTAGAGCCAGCTGTTTTTGGAGTGCCTGTTATTGTAGGGAAAAACCATAGAGGTTTCCCTGAGGCTCAAGAGATGATAAACTATGGGGGAATGTTCTCAATACAAAACCAAGACAGGTTTAACACTACACTAAATAAATTAATTAGCGATAATATTTACCGTACACAATGCGGTACTAAAAGCGCTAGTTTTATCAAAGAAAATAAAGGGGCAGTGTTAAAAATAATAGACTACCTCAAAATATAGCTATGTTATTTTCATAAATGCTTCGGCTTTTTCAACCATATGTTTGCTCCCACAAATAAAGGGTACACGTTGGTGTAGCTCGTTAGGTTCAATATCCATAATTCTAATAAAACCATCGCTGGCTTTTCCATTAGCTTGTTCTGCTAAAAAAGCCATAGGGTTGCACTCATATAATAACCTAAGTTTTCCGTTTGGGTTTTTAGAACTTTGGGGATAAAGGTAAATACCACCTTTAATCATATTTCTATGAAAATCGGATACCAACGACCCAATATACCTAGACGTATAAGGTCTGTCACCTTCCTCTTCTTGGCAGTATTTAATATAGTTTTTTATGCCTTGAGGAAAATGGATGTAATTACCTTCATTAACCGAATAAATAGTGCCGTATTCAGGAAATTGCATGTTAGGGTGCGATAAATAAAAAGAGCCTATAGCAGGGTTTAAAGTAAAGCCATTAACACCATTGCCAGCGGTATAAACTAGCATAGTAGAAGTACCGTAAACAATATAGCCTGCAGCAACCTGCTCGCTACCTTTTTGTAAAAAATCTTCAAGTTTTACAGGAGTACCTATAGGAGAAATGCGTCTATAAATGGAAAAAATTGTACCTACCGAAACATTAACATCTATGTTTGATGAGCCATCTAAAGGATCTATTAAAACCACATATTTATTTTGATGGCTTTCATCTTGACTATTAATAGTTATAAAATCGTCTTCCTCTTCGCTGGCAATGCCACAAACTATGTTTCGTCTTGTAAGTGTTTGTATAAATTTTTCGTTAGCATAAACATCTAACTTTTGTTGATCTTCTCCTTGAATGTTTGTATCTCCAACAGCACCAATAATATCAACCAAACCAGCATTGTTAACCTCATGATTTACAACTTTAGCAGCTAATCTTAAAGAATTTAAAAGGCTGGAAAGTTCTCCTGAAGAATATTTAAAAGCCGATTGGTTTTCTATAATAAATTCTCCAAGTGTCTGTTTTTTGTGATGCATGTTACTTGATTTTAAAGTTGCAAATATCTAAAAATTTACAAACAACTACATCGTTTTCGTTAGGTTTAATTGGAGCCAAAATTTACAACATTTAAATCTCGATTATTGAGTAAACTTTAAAAGCTATATTTGAATTCAATTTAAATGTATGAAATGAGCCATAATAACTAATGAGAATACCCATCGAAATGTTAAATGGCGAATTACATCTGACAGATAAAAAACAATAAAATTTAACAGATGAATATTATAATAAGAAATGCCACCAAAAGTGATATGGCTCAGGTTTTAGAGCTTATAAAAGCATTGGCGATTTTCGAAAAAGAACCCGATGCTGTTGAAGTTTCCGTAAGAGATTTAGAGCAAGATGGTTTTGGTAAAAATCCTTTGTTTCATTGTTTTGTTGCAGAGATAAATTCTAAAATAGAAGGTATTGCATTAATTTTTACGCGCTATTCAACATGGAAAGGTAAAACAATACATTTAGAGGATTTAATTGTGAATGAAACCATGAGAGGAAAAGGGATTGGTTCACTGTTATTAGATGAAGTTATAACCTATGGGCATAATCTAGGTGTAAAGCGTATTAGTTGGGACGTTTTAAATTGGAATGCCCCGGCCATAGAATTTTACGAGAAAAAGGGCGCTGAAATAATGAAAGAATGGAATCTGGTACATTTAAATAAAGAAGGTATAAAAAACTATATAGCCAAATTGTAACATGCAAATATTTAAATTTGGAGGGGCATCTGTAAAAGATGCTAATGGTGTAAAAAACTTGGCTCAAGTACTACAGGTAGTTGGTTATAAGGATACACTTGTTGTGGTATCTGCCATGGGCAAAACCACTAATGCTTTGGAATTGGTTATTACAAATTATTTTGAAAATAAAACCGAACTAGAACCTGCTATAAATACTGTTGCTCAATATCACAAAACAATTTTATTAGACTTGTTTAGCAATAAAATGCATCCTGTTTTTAATAACGTATTAGGGTTATTTAAAGAACTAAAACAATTCTTAAACAGTAATAAATCACCTAATTATAATTTTGTTTACGATCAGGTGATAGGCTATGGAGAACTAATTTCAACCACTATAGTAAGTGCTTATCTAAACAGTATTACTATAACTAACAAGTGGTTAGATGCTCGAGAACATATAAAAACAGATAATTATTACAGGCGAGCCAATGTAATTTGGGAAGAAACTCAAAATAACATTTCAAGAAATTTTAATAAGAACAATCTAAGTATCACTCAAGGCTTTTTAGGCAGCGATACAAATAACTTTACAACAAGTTTAGGAAGAGAAGGGAGTGATTACACTGCGGCCATTTATGCGTATTGTTTAAATGCAGATCGTGTAATAATATGGAAAGATGTTCCTGGGGTTTTAAATGCAGACCCTCGTTATTTTGAGCAGACGCAATTATTACATCAAATATCTTATCAAGAAGCCATAGAATTAGCATTTTATGGCGCTTCTGTAATTCATCCTAAAACATTACAACCATTACAGCAAAAGGAAATTCCTTTATATGTAAAGTCATTTTCTAATCCAGAAAACGCAGGGACAAGAGTTGGGAAGGGGATAACTCTTGATCCCGAGATACCATGCTTTATTGTAAAAAAGAATCAAATACTTATTTCTTTATCATCTTTGGATTTCTCATATATTGTAGAAGAAAATATAAGCGAGATATTTGCGTTACTACATCAGTGTAAAATGAAAGTGCACATGATACAAAATTCGGCTATAAGTTTTTCGGTATGTATTGAAAATAATTATAATAACTTAGAAAAGTTATTACAACACTTAAAAGCAAAATTTAGTGTAAATTGCTACGCTAATGTAGTGCTTTACACTATTAGGCATTATAATAAAGTAGTTTTAAAAAAGTTAGAAAAAGATAAAACTATATTACTTAAGCAATTAACACAAGACACAGTACAAATAGTAACTAAATAACCTGAGTGCGATTAATATTGTAACCACAGCTTTGCTTATTTTTGATCAGAAATTTTTTTAAATTTTTGAGTAATATCAGGATATTGCGAGGAGATTTTGGGGAATTTATGGTAAAAAGAAGAAAGTCTTTAAAAGAAAAGTTAGTATCACCTCATTTTTACACTAGAAACCTAAGGCAACACTAATCTTTCTGCGAAAACAAGATTAATCGTACTTAGGTTAAATAGTATATTTATTACTTTTACATTCATGACCAAACAACCAGATATAGGATTGGTAACCGCAAAAGAAGTTGCTAAAGCGATACAATTAAACAAGTATGGTTTTATAGGCACTTTTATAGGATGGTTGCTTATGAAAGTTCTTAAAATATCTACTTTAAACAAAATTTATAAACGCAATAAGCATTTAAGCGATGTCCCATTTTTAAATGGTATTTTGGAGGACTTTGAAATAAAATTTGAAATCCCCGAGCAAGACTTAAAGCGCTTACCTAAGGATGGCGCCTATATAACGGTTTCTAATCACCCGTTAGGAGGAATAGATGGCATTCTGCTTTTAAAATTAATGTTAGAACAGCGCAAAGACTTTAAGATTATTGCAAATTTCCTGTTGCATCGTATAGAGCCTTTAAAACCTTACATTATGCCAGTAAATCCATTCGAAGAGCGCAAAGATGTAAAATCAAGTATAGCAGGATTTAAAAACTCCATTTTACATTTACGTGAAGGGCATCCGTTAGGTGTGTTCCCTGCAGGAGAAGTATCTACATATAGAGATGGAAAGTTGGTCGTAGATAAACCATGGGAAGAGGCAGCAATGAAGCTCATTAAAAAAGCCGAAGTACCTGTTGTACCTATTTACTTCCACGCGAAAAATAGTAAGTTATTCTATAAGCTGTCTAAAATAAGTGACACCTTTAGAACAGCGAAATTGCCGTCCGAATTACTTACCCAAAAGCGTAGAGTTATAAAAGTGAGGATAGGGAAACCCATATCTGTTAAAGATCAAAAGGAATATAAGGATCTTAAAAGTTTTTCAGAATTTATAAGAAGAAAAACCTACATGTTATCTAATGCTTTTGAAAATAAATCTAAGATTTTAGATAATCTATCTTCGTCGTTAAAAACTCAAAAAGTGCCAAAAAACATTGTAACACCAGTTGATGTTAAGGCAATGATTGATGAGGTAGAAGTGCTTCGTAAAAATGATGCACGATTACTTGAAAGTAAAAATTATGAGGTGTTTTTAGCCGAAGCATCTAAAATACCAAATGCATTAAGAGAAATAGGGCGTTTAAGAGAAATAACATTTAGAGAAGTTGGCGAAGGCACTAACGAAGCTATAGATCTAGATGATTTTGATGCCTATTACCACCATATGTTTTTATGGGACAATAATAAAAAAGTTATTGCTGGTGCTTATCGAATGGGCTTAGGCGCCAAAATTTTTGAAAAATATGGTATAAACGGATTTTACTTGCAAGATTTATTTCGTTTTGAACCCGAATTGCATAAAATGATGAGCGAATCTATTGAAATGGGGCGCGCCTTTATCATTAAAGCCTATCAACAAAAACCAATGCCTTTATTTTTACTGTGGAAAGGCATAGTGCATACTACATTACGTTATCCAGAACACAAATACTTAATAGGAGGTGTTAGTATAAGTAACCAGTTTTCTAACTTTTCAAAATCATTAATGATTGAGTTTATGAAATCGCATTACTACGATCCTTACCTGGCTCAATATGTGCATCCTAAAAAAGAATTTAAAGTAAAGTTAAAGGATGCCGATAAAGATTTTGTTTTTGATGAAACAGAAGCCGATTTAAATAAATTCGATAAGATTATAGACGAAATAGAACCAGGAGCACTGCGTTTACCAGTACTATTAAAAAAATACATTAAACAAAATGCAAAATTAGTGGCTTTTAATGTAGACCCCTTGTTTAACAATGCAGTGGATGGGCTTATGTATATTAAAATTGCCGATTTACCAGAAAGCACAGTACGCCCAGTAATGGAAGAGTTTCAAGCAGAATTGGAAGGGAAGTTTATTGAAAATAATGGAGGTTAACCCCAAGTATAGACGTTCTAAATTTTCTCTACTTAACTAATAGTAAGATCAAAATTATTGTAAAATAATTAAATTCAAGACCTTTTTAGAGACAGACGGACGGATGACCAATGACTGCTCACTAAAAAATATATATTTATGATTGCGGATTCTTAAAATGTAACGATCCTGTTTCCTGCTAGTTCTGGTATTTTTAATCTGAAAAATTTTATTTATACTTTAAGTATAACAATTTAGCTATAATTAGCACAAACTAACATAACTATAACAATTCAAATCAATTGCGTTTCAATAAAATTTATATTTTTGGAACAGTAATTGTAATTTACTATTTAAATATGAAGATTTAAACAGTATATGTTAAGTTGTAATACCCCAATTAAAATGAAAAAAATACTACTAATAATCGCTTTTGCAATAACCCAAGTGGGTTTTGCTCAAATAGAACCTGCTTTTGAAGAAGGTGAATGGTTTAAGTTTAAAATGAGTTATAGTAACTTTTTAAAAGCAGGAAATGCTACACTTACTGTTAAAGATGCAAAATTAGGTGATAAAGATGTTTATCATGTACAAGGAAAGGGTTGGACAACAGGTATGATAAAATGGTTTTTTAAAGTTGAAGATAGGTACGAGAGTTATTTTGATAAGAAAACCATTATGCCTTATAAGTTTATTAGAAATATAGATGAGGGGGGGCATACCAAAGATATTGAAATAGATTTCGATCAAGTTAACAACAAAGCGCATATTAACGATAAAAAACATAAAAGAAAAAAGGTGATAGATACCAAGCCAAACATACAGGATATGGTATCTACGTTTTATTACTTGAGAAATAACCTAGATACAACTACCTTAAAATCAGGTGACGAAGTACGTGTAGACATGTTTTTTGATGAAGAAAACTACGGGTTTAAATTACAGTTTTTAGGAGAAGAAACTATTAAAACAGATTTTGGGATGGTAAAATCTTTAAAGTTTAGACCGTATGTATTGGCGGGGCGTGTTTTTAAAGAAGAAGAAAGTTTAACGCTATGGGTGTCAAAAGACAAAAATAAAGTACCTTTGCGCATCAAAGCAGATTTAGCTGTTGGGTCGCTACGTGCAGATCTAGACGCATTTAAAGGATTAAAGCATCCGTTCCAAATAGTTGTTAACAATTAATGAAATTAGACTCAGACATAACCAATAAGTTAAAAGAAAAATACGAGTCCATAGACCAAGATTTTAATGTTCATTTAGAAGGGTTATATCATAGTAAGCCCATAAATTATTGGGATTATATTCAAACCGATGCACTACTAAATCTCCAATTGCCTAGAACAAATTTCCCTGATGAAATGGTATTTATAATGTACCATCAAATTAGTGAGTTATTGTTTAAAATGATACTTACAGAAATAGATCAGGTGGCTAAAAATGAGGTGGATGTAGCCATCTTTACCGAAAAAATCTCGAGAATTAAACGCTATTTCGATGTCCTTACATCTTCATTCAGTATCATGAAAGATGGTATGAATAGCGATCAATACAACAAATTTAGAACCACACTTACGCCAGCAAGCGGATTTCAAAGTGCGCAATACAGAAAAGTAGAGTTTGCATCAACAGAGTTGTCTAATCTAATTGATAAAAGGTTTAGAGATAAAATAGACAGTACATCAACATACGAAAATGCATTTGAGCATTTGTATTGGCAAGCAGCAGGTAAAGACTTTAAAACAGGAAAAAAAACATACACACTAACAGCTTTTGAAGAACGTTATAAAGACGAGTTTATAAGGTTTGCAAAATACTATAAGAACAATAATTTGTGGACTAAATTTAAAAAGCTGCCCAAATCTTCACAAACAAACAAAACGCTAGTAAAAGCGATGCGGGATTATGATTATACAGTAAACGTAAAGTGGGTTATGGCACATTATAATACTGCAAATCACTATCTAAATATTGGAGGAGAGACAGCAGAAGCCACAGGAGGGAGCGAATGGGTAAAATATATGCATCCAAAATATCAGAAAAGAATATTTTTTCCAGATTTATGGACAGAAAAAGAAAAGGAAGATTGGGGAATAACTATTTAGTAGTTTTAGTGCTACTAGTATCGTTAATAAGTTGTAAAGAAGATGCTAAACCAGTAATCAAAGAAAGTTTAGCAGTTATAGAAGAGCCAGAACCAGTCTTTGAGTTTGGGTTTAATATCGACGACTATATAATAAAACACGACACCATTAAAAATGGTGATACCTTTGGCGTTATACTAGAACGCAACAGGATTGGTTATCCTAAAATTTACCAAATCGCAGAAAAAGCAAAAGACTCATTTGATATACGAAAGTTACAAGTAGGTAAACCTTATACGTTATTCTGCTCAAAAGACTCTTTAGAATTGCCCGAAGCCTTTGTGTACCAACCTACAAAAGAAGACTACGTAGTCATAAAATTTAAAGACTCTATTTATGCTTACAATAAGCACAAGCCTATAAAGTATGTTGAAAAAACAGCAACAGGAGTTATAACAAATAGCATTTCTCAAACATTAGAAGAACAAGGTTTAAGTCAGCGTTTAGCTTATAAAATGGCAGACGAAATATTTGCATGGACCATAGATTTTAGACGTTTACAAAAAGGAGACCGCTTTAAGGTAATATATACCGATAAATATATAGATGATAGTATCTACGTGGGTATAGATAATGTAAAAGCAGCCTATTTTGAGCATAAAAACGAACCCTTTTACGCCTTTGAATTTTTAACCGATTCTGTAAAAGGTATTACAGATTATTTTAGTGAAGAAGCCAAAAATTTAAGACGTGCCTTTTTAAAAGCACCAGTTAAATTTAGTCGTATCTCATCAAGATATAATTTAAAACGAAGAATAGCCGTTTACGGCTACAAAGTACGTCCACATAAAGGCACCGATTTTGCTGCACCCATAGGCACACCAATTATGGCAACCTCCAATGGAACAGTAACAAAAGCCAGTTATACAGGAGGTAATGGTAATTATGTAAAAATACGCCATAATGCGACCTACGAAACCCAATATTTACATATGAGTAAGCGTAATGTAAAAGTGGGACAGTTTGTAAAACAAGGAGATGTAATAGGCTGGGTAGGGATGACAGGAAAAACAGGAGGACCACATGTGTGTTATCGTTTCTGGAAAAACGGAAGACAAGTAGACCCCTTTAAACAAAAATTACCAGAGTCTAAACCAATTTCAGATTCTTTAAAAGTAAAATACTTGGACTTTATTAAGCCTATAAAAGCAGAGTTAGATGACATTACTTTTAAGAGAAAAAAGAAAAAAGACATAACTAATAACAATCAAGTTACACTTAACAATTAAAATGGCACTACCAAATATTAATCCAACAACTACGCCTTCTTGGAAAAAATTACAAGAACATTTTGAAGCTGTAAAAAATGACCATATGAAAGATTTATTTGCTCAAGATAAAAACAGAGCAGATAAATTTACCATTAAATGGAACGACTTTTATGTAGACTTTTCTAAGAACAGAATTACAGAAGAAACCTTCAAGTACCTTTTAGAATTGGCCAACGATGTTAAACTAAAAGAAGCAATAGAAAGCCAATTTTTGGGAGATATAATTAATCAAACAGAAGGTAGAGCAGTATTACATACCGCGTTAAGAGCTCCAGAAACAGCAGTAGTTAATGTAGATGGTAAAAATGTAATACCAGAAGTATACGAGGTTAAAAGAAAGATTGAGGCATTTACTAACGAAGTAACATCAGGAGCTAGAAAAGGGTATACAGGAAAGCCATTTACAGATATTGTAAATATAGGTATAGGAGGATCTGATCTTGGACCAGCCATGGTTGTAGATGCATTACAGTATTATAAAAACGAATTAACAACACATTTTGTAAGTAATGTAGATGGCGACCATGTTAATGAAGTTATTAAAAAATTAAATCCAGAAACCACACTTTTTGTAATTGTATCAAAAACATTTACAACACAAGAAACGATATCTAATGCGAACACTATAAAAACGTGGTTCTTACAATCGGCATCGCAAGACGATATTGCTAAGCATTTTGTGGCAGTTTCCACAAATATAGAAGCAGTAAAAAACTTTGGTATAGATACTAATAATATATTCCCAATGTGGAATTGGGTAGGAGGACGTTTTTCTCTATGGAGTGCAGTGGGGCTATCCATTAGTTTGGCTGTAGGCTATAAAAATTATGAGAGTTTGTTGAGTGGTGCCAACAAAATGGACGATCATTTTAAAAACGAAGACTTTAAAAATAACATTCCAGTAGTTCTTGCTTTAATTAGCGTATGGTACAATAACTTTTTTAAAGCCGAAAGTGAAGCGGTAATAGCATACTCTCAATACTTAAACCAATTTGCAACCTATCTACAACAAGGTATTATGGAAAGTAATGGTAAAAGTGTAGATAGAAATGGCAACCCTATAGATTACGAAACAGGAACATTAATCTGGGGAGAACCAGGTACAAATTCGCAACATGCCTTTTTTCAGCTTATACACCAAGGGACTAAGCTAATACCAGCAGACTTTATAGGGTTTACAAAATCCCTTCATGGTAATCAAGAGCACCAGGACAAGTTAATATCTAACTTTTTAGCACAAACAGAGGCGTTATTAAATGGCAAAACCGAAGCACAAGTAGTTGCTGAAGATACTACAGAAGCTATAGTGCCTTTCAAAATATTTAAGGGGAATAAACCAACAAATACTATTTTTATTAATAAATTAACACCAGAAAGTTTAGGTAAGCTTATAGCGATGTATGAACATAAAATATTTGTACAAGGGATTATTTGGAATATTTTTAGCTACGATCAATTTGGAGTAGAGCTAGGAAAGCAGTTAGCAAACAAAATTTTACAAGAATTTAACAATAATGTAAAAAACGAACATGATTCATCTACTGCATCTTTATTAAATTTTTATAAAAAAATGGCCTAAAAAAATCTTATTTTCATAAAAATCAGAAAGAAAAAACGCATAAAGATTTATTTTTATGCGTTTTTTCTTTCTATTTATTTAACTTAGTTTTCTTAACAATCACATAATAGTTAAACATCAATCAAAAAGTAATTTTGTAAGACTAATTCAATTTAATTAATCCAATAATGAAAAAAATTACTCAACTAGTATTTTTTGTTGCCCTATTTTGTGCAACAACAATTATGGCACAAAGCACAATAAAAGGTGTGGTAATTGATGCCGAATTCAACTCAGTATTACCTGGCGCTAATGTTGTAGAAAAAGGTACTACAAATGGTGTCTCTACAGATTTTGATGGTAAGTTTACGCTTAAAACACAAAAGGCTTCAGGAGAAGTAATTATATCTTATGTAGGATATGGTTCGGTTACATTACCATTTAATGGTGATACCAATTTAGGTGAAATCACAATCTCTACAGATAATAGTTTACAAGAAGTTGTAATTAATGCTTCTGGTAATATTGATCTTGTAGTAGATAGAAAAACACCAATTGCTGTGAGTACTGTTACAGCTAAAGAAATTGCTTTAAAAGCAGGGAATATGGAATTTCCAGAAATTATGAATAAAACACCTAGTGTATATGCAACAAAACAAGGTGGAGGTTATGGAGATTCTAGAATTACGCTACGTGGTTTTGATCAAAGAAATACGTCGTATTTAATTAATGGTCAACCAGTAAACGACATGGAAAATGGTTGGGTATTCTGGTCTAACTGGCAAGGATTAACCGATGTAGCTTCGGGAATCCAAATTCAAAGAGGTTTAGGAGCATCTAAATTAGCGGTGCCTTCTGTTGGTGGTACAGTGTCTATTGTAACTAAAAATGCAGCAAAACAACGAGGGGGTTCGCTTTCTACAATGATTGGTAATGACAATTATGTTAAAAGTACCGCAATATACAATACAGGTGTAAATGAAAAAGGATGGTCTAGCAGTTATTTAATTGGCAAATGGTCTGGAGATGGTTATGTTTATAATACAAGAGGTGAAGGCTATAACTACTTTTTTGCTGTAGGGTATCAGCCTGTAGGCTCTAATCATAAATTTAACCTTTCTTTTTTAGGAGCTGGACAATGGCACCATCAAAGAGATGTTGATGTATCAATTCGTGATTATGAAAATTTTGGAGAAGATGGAATTGACCCAAGATGGAACTCAAACGGTGGTATTTTAAATGGTAAAGAATACAACTTAAGAAGAAACTTCTACAACAAACCTTTAGCGACACTTAACTGGGATTGGGATATTACAGAAGATCTACAGCTAGCTACAACTGTTTATGCATCATGGGGACGTGGTGGAGGTACTGGTCCTAGAGGGAATAACTTTCGTGATGGAGTTGCAGATGTTCTTCCATTTCGTAAAGACCTGACTGAGCACTACTTAGAAAACGAAAGAGGGTCGCGTTTATCAAATGGATTTATTAATTTCGATGCTATTGTAGCTAATAACAGAGCTACAACTCAAGGTTATTCTGGAGATATAGCTTCAGATCATTACGCTGGACGATTAATAGGATCTAATGGTTTTAGAGAAGATGGTGTTAACAGAGCGGTATTAATTAGAAGAGCCTCAATGAACTCTCATGATTGGTATGGCGCTATTGCAAATCTAAAATATACAAAGAATAAGTTTACATACTCTCTTGGAGTTGATTTAAGAGATTATACTGGATATCACTATAGAGTAGTTAACGATTTATTAGGTTTAGATGGTTACTTTTCAACAGGCAATGAAAATTCAGCAGGTCAAATTATTAATACAACAATAGCAGCGAAGCCTTTTAGAGATACTGGGTTAAATGGGCCAAAGATTAATTTCTACAATATTGGAAATGTGGGATGGGCAGGAATTAACGGACTTATAGAGTATGATGATGACGAAATATTTGCTGCCGTTTTACAAGGAGGTTATTCTAACCAATCTTTCCAAAGAGACGATTATTTTGCACAACCTCATAATCCAATATCAGATACAAAGAATATAGGTGGTGGTTATGTAAAAGGAGGCGTTAATTTTAACATCGACGATCAACATAATGTATTTGGTAATGCAGGATACATAAGTCGTCAGCCTAATTTTGATGCAGTATTTCCTGGATTTGCAAACGATATCAATCCAGATTTACAAAACGAAGAGATCATTTCTTTTGAACTAGGCTATGGTTTAAAATTAGATAACCTTAATGTTAAATTGAATTTATATAACACAAATTGGGGTAATCGTTTTTTAACCCAAAGTGCAGATGTGTTATTGATAGATAATACAGGAGCTCCTATTTTAGATGATGATGGCAATCAAGCTACAGTACAAGGAACAGCTCAATTTAAAGATATTGACGTAGTTCATAGAGGTATTGAATTAGAAGCAACTTACAAACCTATAAATAAATTGAGAATAACAGGAATGTTATCTATAGGAGATTGGAGATATACTAAAGATTTCACCGCAGGTATATTTGATGACAATAACCAACCATTAGGTGAAGAGCTTACACTTTTTTTAGAAGATGTTAAAGTTGGTGATGCTGCACAATTTACTGCTTTTGGAGAAGTTGATTATAAGATATTAGATAATTTGTCTGTTGATTTAGGTTGTAGATACGCCGATAATTTATATGCAGATTATGGTATAGAAGATGATGCGTTTTTTAGTGACGATAATAAAGGAGCGCTTAAGTTACCATCGTTTACATTATTTGATGCAGGAGCTACCTATAGCTTTAATGTCCTTAAAAAACGAGCTAGTATACGAATTAATGTAAACAATGTATTTGACACACTTTACATTGCTGAGTCTGAAACTAATATACATGCTGAAGAAGGGGCTGAGACGTGGAATGGTATTGATAAAACAAACTTGGTATGGTTTGGATTTGGAAGAACTTGGAACGCTTCTTTTAAATTCAATTTCTAAGCCAATATCTATAATAAAAACAAATAAAAAAGGCTGTCTTTACCAAAAGACAGCCTTTTTTATGTTGAAATAGAATTTCAAAAGGCACTTTTTAACTCAGTAAATTCATTTGGGAATTGGTATTACTCATTGATAATAATACCGTTATTATAAATATACTTTTTAACTTCTTCTCCTTCTGGAGTATAAATAACCCAAATAGCATGTTTTTTTCCATTGACATAATACCCTCTTTCGTTTAAAATACCTGTATCGTAGTAATAGTCATAGTAATACCCACATCCATTTTTATAGGTTTCGTAATAATTTTTTTCGTCTGCTTTATCAAAATCGGTTGATAAGAATGGAGATAGAACTTTTCCATCAAGATCAAATACTTCATATTTTCCATCAAGAATACCATTTGAATAATTAAACCTTTTTACAATTACAAATGTATTTCCCTTTTTCCACTCTTTTACCCAAGAACCTTCTTTTTTCCCACCCTTTATCAAACCTTTTAAGTATCCAGTTAAATGCGTATTGG
The DNA here is from genome assembly GCA_947498845.1 of uncultured Flavobacteriaceae bacterium. Taxonomy (GTDB): domain Bacteria; phylum Bacteroidota; class Bacteroidia; order Flavobacteriales; family Flavobacteriaceae; genus Jejuia. The sequence continues at coordinate 57,771 of CANMLX010000022.1, forward strand.
TACTATTATTTGGTAGTGAATATAAAGCAATTTTCATATTGGCATTAACTAAAGTAGAATCTTTTACATATATATACAGTCCTTCATTATTAATTGTCATAACCTGTTTTGCTTCTTCTTCTAAGAGCGGTATTTTTCTAAGATGCTCTGTAACTTCTTCGGTGAGATATTCTCTTTCCACGTCTTCAATTACAACTTTCTTTTGCCCTAAGCAATTAAAAAGTATTAGAGATAACAAAAAACTTAATATTCTATGTTTCATAATTAATATAGCTATGAATAATACGTTTTAATATCAAATTGTATAGCTTTCCATTGCCATTGAAAAAAACTTTTCCGATCACTGTGTCTTTGAAAATAGTCCATAAAGTTATCTTTTGTACTAGCTTTTATAGGAAAAACATGCTGATTAGATTTTTTAATAGTTTTAGCTTGTTCAATACGCAATTTTCTTTGTTCTATAGCTTCTACACGATTTTCAATAGAGGTCTTTCTACGCTCAATTTTCTTTTCATAAATATTGATATTTCCATTTAAAGTTTTTATATTCTTTATGGCTATTGGATCACTTGGATATTTCTTCATTTCTTCAAGACGCATAAAAGAAGCTTCTTTTTTTTGTTCAAATTCAGCTATTTCTGTTTTAAAGGTTTGTATTTCCTCTTTCCATTTATTGATGTTTTTATTATACTGTTCTATTTTCTCTTGCCAATCATTATCAAACGTATGTTCGCACCCCAATACATGTGCTATTTCATGAGCATAAACTGTAGAACTATATAAACCATCATAGAAAATACTACAATTTCTTCGTTCTGCAGCCCATAATTGCCCATCACCTGCTGTCCCAGGTTTTTGTATAGGTGTAATGAATAACAAAATTCCTTTATGTGATTTTTCTTTTTCGTATTCTGCAATATAAAATTTTCTAACCATTGAACTTACTTGTTCTTTATCTCCTATGAATTTTGCGCCATCATAAGTAGTTTCTTCTGCGGATAACATTTCTTGAGTCAATTCTAAAATACATTCTGTGGGAACAATTTTTGTTTTAACTAAAGCTTGTTGTAATGAATTGTTATTTAAGTAGTTTTCTAAATCAATTATTTCTAAAGCATTGTTTATGCCCTCAAGATCACGCTCTTTACTTTTACTTCTCACCACTTTTACAATCTTAATATCAAGATCATAGGTAGTGTCATTTTTAAAAAATGTTATTTTGCCAACAACATCATCATACTTATCCAATAAATCACATACAGTATCTTGACTTAGTGCGTTGTCGCAAAATACGTTAATGGAGACATCTCCCTTATCCAGATCTTTCACCTTTACTTCTTCAGGTTCAAAACGTATGCCATCTTTTGCTGGAAGCTTTATCACATCATCCTTTTGAGTTTTTCATCATTTAATTTATCTATTTTTAGAAGCAACGAGACATTTTCCTGCTTAGGGAACATACTTAACCAAGGTATAAAATAGTCTTGCCCTTCTATTTTTGTAGGATTATATTCCTGTTTTAATGCTTCATAGCTTTGACATATCGTTTCATAGTTGGAACGCATCCAATCAAAACCAAACTCACCATTATAATCCTCTTTTCTTTCAAGTCTGGCAATAAATTCTAACTCATCTCTTATTTCAATTGAAGTTATAGCTTTAACTTGGTTGTCAATGATAAGTTCAAAGGTGTTTGTTCCCATCTATGATGATTTTTTTTGTTTAACAACTTCCAATTTTATTTTTTCCGTATTACTCTTTATTGAATAATTCTCCAGCATATCATTAACAAGTAACTCTTCTTCATATTTAAAATCCTTGGTTTTATCTGCCAGGTTTATTGTTAATGTTTTTCCAACCATATTTTCTGTTTCTGCAACAACATAAATATAATCACCCACCTTGTATTCGGGGTTTTTGTTTCCTTCTAAATCGGTAATAAAATAGTCGACAACTTTAGGCTCAGTTTCTTCCTCTCTTGCCATAGGTGTTGTATTGCTAGTGTAAGTTGTTCTCCAGTGTGCAGAATATTCTCCATCACTACTAGAATCTTTTACACCTCCACATGTTATCTTTAAGGTTTCGGTCATTGGTTGCTTTCCTATGGCCGAAAAATGATTGCGCCAACCAACAAGATGACAATCATAAAAAAAGAGTTTTCTTGTTTTAGTTCCTAAAACTCTTGGATAAATATGTAGCTCCAATTGTTTTCTTTGATCTGAAGCAAAAGACCAATCTGCAAGATGTAAATCTCTTCTTGATTCAATTACTAAATTTAAACCATTAAATAAAGGATTTCCCGTAGGGCGCCCATTTGTATCTGCCTGTTGATTAAAACCTAAGTTAAAGCTTAGAACATTTACTTCTTTATTATCGATAATCAATTTTGCTAGTACGCTCATGAATTATTTTATAGATTTTTAGTTTTCTAAATTAAGAAAATTCCACACAATAAAAGTATTAAGATTCGTATAAAATATTAAAAAACACTTACAAACATAGTTCGGCTTAAATATCTAAAAGTCAAGAGTTTCTTTTTTAAATAAAAAGACAATTAAAATCGTACTTTTGGAATAAATTTCAACGTTATATTTATGAAGAAGTGTTTTTTAATTTTAGTGTTTTTTGTGTCTTATTTGGGGTTTTCCCAAAACAACTATATCGTTAAAACAGAAGATGGTAGACGCGTACTACTAAAAGCAGATTATACCTGGGAGTATATAGATTTAGAAAAACCAACAAATACTTCTAATGTTCAAACATTGCCAGGAGCTACGAAGAATAATTCTTGTCATGTGGCTTCAAATTTTGAAGAGCCCAAGTTGAATAAAAAAATACAAGCACAACTTAAAAAAGGTCGCGCTACCATTAGTCATGTAAAAAAGAAGGTTGCTAAGGATTATAACTGTACCGTAGATCAAGTACTGCTGTTATCTGCTAAAGAACAAAAATCAAGAGATGTTTACTATTTCTGCGCAAATGGTACAAAAGTAACCTATAAACGTGTAGGGAATTCTATTTTAAAGGCAATAAAGGTTTTTTAATAAAAAGGTCTGTAAAGATATTTAACGAACACAAAACTAAAGGTGAATTTGACGTAAAAAAACATTTTTATTCCTGTTTTTCCTGTAAAATTAAAGGTTGTTGCCTTGAGCACAGTTTAAAGGTCTTTAAAATCCAGAATTTAAATTAGGGCTCGATTTCACTCTTGACAAAACAAATTATTCCATAATAATCAGATAACTAATTTTACCTTATACGATTTACGATTAAAATTTTCGTACATGTCAGTTCGAGTGTTTTTTATGAAGAGATAACGAAATAAAAAATGTATCGAGAACAGGTTAGCAGTTTCTCGATACATCACGCTAAGGCGTGACACTCAAAGAAATGACAAAAATATTTATACGAAATTAAATTAACCTGAGTTCGATTTAAGAATCATAGATAAAAGTCAATAAACATGCTAGATTCAACTTATAATTACGATAGACTAGCGCGCTAGTTTATCGTAATTTAAGGAAGAAGATGGCGTGTTTAGTGGTTTTTATCTAGAATTTAATATATTTTCATAGCCTCAAGAGCGATATAGTACACTTTTATAAGTTAAGTTATTGGTATATAAGTGTTTTGTGTTTTTAAAAATAGTGTTCTTAAGTCGAACTCAGGTTAAATTACGTAATAAATCGTATTATACCAGTTCTAGTATTTAGAATACAATTCCTTATAAAACAAAAAACTGCTCCGAGAGTAGAGCAGTTTTTTTGATATTAACCCTTAAGGCTAATATCCGATCTAACCAAAAACCTAAAATTTAATGCCGAATCCAGTATAAACTCCGAGGAAAAAAGGCTGGAAATCGCCAGATGTATTATTAAACGTATTAATTTGATATTTAAACATAGGCTCTAAATTCAAATTAATCTTCTTTGATATTTTATAGTTTAGCCCTAAACCAATATTAGCACTATAACTTGCCTTATTAACGTTAGCCCTATCATCTATGGTCACTGTTTGACCTTCACTACGAGAAGACAAATCACTTTCAACTAAAAGAAAGGAACTAAAACCTCCAATAACATTAACACCAAGTCTCTTATTAGAAATAGCATATTGAATTTCCAAAGGAATCTCTATAAATCCAAAAGACTGATTAACAGATGTAGAAGATGTCTCAAAGGTAGATGGTGTATCGTCTGTAAAAGCAGATGCGCTAACAAAAGACACAGCCCCGTCTGCAGACTCTAAACCTTCCACTTTATTTCTATTAACAACATTGCTTAAAGCTACTGCTCTAGAACTTATTGTAGGGGCTTTAAAAGATAATATATCATTTGTATTATAAGCCAGATTCACCCTATTAATTCCAGACCTTATGCTCAACCTATTATTTACAGCATAACTAGCATTAATACCATAGCTCATATTTACTTCTCCGCTTTTTGAGTTATTGTTAAATTGTGACCCTATTGTAGAGCCTTCTCCTATACTACTAAAATATACAGGAGCTACATTTGGAGCTACACTCCATTTTTTATTTGAGTTATCAACAGATTCTTCTTCCAACAAAGATTCGTTTTGTGCTATAGCATCTTCTATAGCTTGTTTTTCTTCTTTGTTTTCTACTACTTTTTCTACTGTCTCTTCTTCTACTACTTTAACCTTTTTTTCTATGTCTTTAAAAGCATCTTTTTTATTGGCAATCAAAGTTTTATCATTACTTTCTTTAAGTATTTTATCCTCTATAATTACTTTAGAATTACTGTTTAAAGGGGGCTCTTCATTTTTAATATGCTTATTTACAGGTTCTCCTTCAGTAGTTTTTAGGGTAGCAGTACTACTCTTGCTATCTACAATTAAAGGCTTGAGCTTATTTTCTCTTTGCTTTAAAACAGGTAGTTGGTTTAATTGTTCTATAGTCTCTTTACCTTTATTTGAAGTTGCTACCGAAGATGATTTTTTATTAGACTTAACACCTGTTTCTGTTGTTTTAACGTGTAACGATGTACTGTTTTTAGGGTTATTTTGGCCTTGATCGTTAGCTATCTCGATACCTTTATCTTGAGATGTTAAATTATTTAGTTGTACCTCTTCTTTTTTAATCGATGGAGCATCTTGTTTAACATTAATAGTATCATTGTTATTTATATCAACAACTTGCTGTGTAACAGTTTCTTTTTTAGAATTAAAATACAAAACGCCTACAGTAAAGAATAATAGCAATGCGGCTGCTACACCAGCGTAACGCCACCAAATAGGAAATACGTTATGTTTTTTCTTTTTCTTATTAAGCTCCTTTTCTATTTTATCCCAAACGGCATCATTAGGAGTCACTTCAAAATCTTTAAAGCGCTCTTGGAATAATCTATCTATGTTTTTTTTATTTCCCATTATTACAAGGAATGTATATTTTGCTTTACTTTATTATGTTCAATATTGTTCTTTAAAATCTGCCTAGCTCTTGCGAGATTAGATTTTGAAGTCCCTATCGTTATACTTAGCATTTCTGCTATCTCTTTATGTGAGTATCCATCAAGCACATACAAGTTAAAAACCAGCCTGTATCTATCGGGTAACTCTTGAATAATTTGTAGCAGATAATCAATGGATACTTCTTCCTCTTCTATATCTACTTCAATAGCTTCAGTGATGTCTTCATTTATTATATCAAAAACCTTTTCATTTCTATAACGCTGCAACACAGTGTTAATCGTAATTCGCTTTAACCAACCTTCAAAAGAGCCTTTGTTTTTATACTGCCCTATTTTATTAAAAATCACTAAAAAGGCATCCTGTAAGTTATCTTCTGCTTCTGTATAGTTACGTGAGTATTTTAAGCACACAGAAAACAATTTGCCCGTAAAGAGTTTGTATAATTCTCCTTGAGCTTTATTATCATTTACTTTACAATTTTCTATGAGCTGCTTTAAACTCAAGTTACACAGAGTTGTTAGTTAACACTTAAAATTAATTATTCTACAACAGGCACTTCAATAGTTAAATATTTATCATTTTCATCTTCATCTTCTCCTTGCCAAAATTTGAAAATATAAGAACCATTGCTTGTAACATTAAAATTAAATGTTGCTTCTACCAATTGATTTGTTAAATCTTCACAATCATCTCTATTAAAATCAACAGCTATAACAGCTACAGTACGTTCGTTGTTCTCTCTCATATAATAAAATTCATTAAATGAGTGACACGTTGATGGCCTAAAATAATTTACTGTTATTGGATAGGTTTTTCCAAGTTCAAATTCATCTGGAATCTCGACAACACTTTCTATAGGTAATACTTCAAAATCATAAGTAATATTAGCATCACCATCATCTACACTACAACCGTACAGAAATACAAGAAAAGTGCTTAAAATAAAAAACTTCTTCATCATTAAACAATTTAAATTACTCTTAAATCTATACTAATAGATGCACATTCTTGCAATAGGTTGCGTACAAAACTAAAAAACCCCGATTAGTTCGGGGTTTTTTAACATTTAGTCACTTTTTAAGGCCGCTTTTATTTTTTCTTCGAGCTCTTCAAAAAGCTCTGGATTATCTTTTATAATGGCTTTTACAGCATCCCTACCTTGACCTAATTTTGTTTCGCCATAACTAAACCAGGAGCCGCTTTTCTTAATCACCTCATGATCTACAGCGATATCTAAAATTTCCCCAACCTTAGAAACACCCTCTCCATACATAATATCAAATTCGGCTGTTTTAAATGGTGGAGCAACTTTGTTTTTTACTACTTTAACTCTTGTTTTGTTTCCAAGAACTTCACCACTACTATCTTTTATCTGTGTTGATCTTCTAATATCCAACCTAACCGAAGCATAAAATTTCAATGCATTACCTCCAGTAGTTGTTTCTGGGTTACCAAACATAACCCCAATTTTTTCACGTAATTGGTTAATAAAAATTACAGTACAATTTGTTTTACTTATTGATGCTGTTAATTTTCTTAAAGCTTGGGACATTAAACGTGCATGTAAGCCCATTTTAGAATCTCCCATCTCACCTTCAATTTCACTTTTAGGTGTTAACGCTGCTACAGAATCTACTACTACAATATCTATAGCCCCCGAACGTATTAAATTATCTGCAATCTCTAATGCTTGTTCGCCATTATCTGGTTGAGAGATAATTAAATTATCTATGTCTATACCTAATTTTTCGGCATAAAACCTATCAAAAGCATGTTCTGCATCAATAAAAGCTGCAATCCCTCCAGCTTTTTGTGCTTCGGCAATAGCATGCAATGTTAAGGTTGTTTTACCCGAAGATTCTGGACCGTAAATTTCTATCACACGTCCTCGAGGATATCCCCCAACACCCAAGGCAATATCTAACCCTAAAGATCCTGATGAAATAGCGTCTACATCTTGTACGGCAGCATCGCTCATCTTCATGACAGTCCCTTTACCGTAGGCTTTATCTAATTTATCTAAAGTAAGTTTTAATGCTTTTAATTTGGCTTCTTTTTCGTTGCTCATTATGTCTTTTCTCATAAAGTTATGCTTGCTAAAATACGATTACTTTTATCATCTTACAATTTTATCACGCAACCTTTTTATACATTTTGCATCTAGTAAATAAAGTGGGTTAAATTTTGCTGTGAAAAAGAAGAATTTAAACTTTAAATCCACTACTGTAAACGCATTAGGTGTTTCAGCTATTGTAACTAAATTACAATAATTGTAAAGCCGGTTGTGGTTAACTCTAGGTTGTTTTTTAATAACGAGTTAAGCAAGAAAAGCACTTTATAAGATATAAAGTGCTTTTTTATGCATATACTATTTCTCAATTGAATTTGCCAAATTAAAAACGGCTCTTATATCAGTTCTGATATGAAATTACTCAAAGAAAATAGCTATTTTTGCCTTTTAATAGACTTTAACTTTAAAATTAGTATAGCATGCAACTGTACAATAAATTAAGTGCAAAGGAAAGGTCAGAATTAATCGATAAAGCTGGAAAAAATCGATTAACACTTTCTTTTTACAAATATGCCAAAATTGGCAATCCGCAAGTTTTTAGAGATCATTTATTTATTACCTGGGAAGCTTTAGATGTTCTTGGTAGAATTTATGTAGCTCACGAAGGTATTAATGGACAGTTATCTTTACCAGCAGATAAGTTTAATGCATTTAAATCACATCTCGATAGCATCTCCTTTTTAAAAGACATTCGTTTAAACATAGCAGTAGAGCAAGACAACAAATCGTTTTTAAAACTAAAAATAAAAGTTAGAAATAAAATTGTTGCCGATGGTTTAAATGATGATACTTTTGATGTTACAGATAAAGGCATTCATGTTAATGCAGAAACTTTTAATCAGCTTATTGAAGACGAGCAAACCGTTTTGGTAGATATGCGTAACCATTATGAAAGTGAGATAGGTCATTTTAAAAATGCAGTAACACCAGATGTAGATACGTTTAGAGAATCATTAGATATTATTGAGGACGATCTAAAAGAACATAAAGAAGATAAAAAACTGGTTATGTACTGTACCGGAGGGATTCGTTGTGAAAAAGCCAGTGCATATTTTAAACATAAAGGATTTAAAAACGTATATCAATTAGAAGGCGGCATTATTGAATATACCAGACAGGTTAAAAATCAGGATTTGGAAAACAAATTCATAGGGCAAAACTTTGTGTTTGATGACAGAAGAGCAGAACGCATAAGTGATGATGTTATTGCCAATTGTCACCAATGTGGAAAGCCTTTCGATGTGCATACCAACTGTGCTAACGAAGCATGTCACCTATTATTTATTCAATGTGATGCATGTAAGGCCGAAATGAATAACTGTTGCTCAACGCATTGTAAAGACATTAATGCTTTACCTTACGAAGAACAAAAAGCATTACGTAAAGGCCAAGGTAATAGTAATGACATTTTTAAAAAAGGACGAGCAGACCATTTACCTCACAAAAAAGATTTGAGAAATATTTTTGAAGTTTAAAAAAATGATATGAACATCTATAAACTGTTAAAACTTAACCGAAAACTTAACAATCATAGAGTAAAATTTCTAGCTATTTGGCTATTACATATTTTAAACAAACGCTACTTAGCTGTTAATTTAGACCCTGTATTAGCCTGTAATTTACGCTGTAAAATGTGCTATTTCACAGATAAAGAATATGTTAAAAAATTGAAAGGACAATTTAAAGAAGAAGATTTGAATTTAGTAGCAAAAACTATTTTCAAAAGAGCATTAAAACTTCAAATTGGTTGTGGAACCGAACCAACTCTTTTTAAACACCTTCCTAAACTTGTGAAATTGGGAAAAAAATATAATGTTCCCTACATTACACTTACAACCAATGCCAATTTATTAAACGAAACTAATATAGAAGAACTATTAGAAGCTGGCTTAAACGAATTTACTATTTCTTTACATGGCGTTTCAAGAGAAAGCTACGAGTATTTTATGCAAAAAGGAAATTATACAAATTTTCTTAACGCATTTAAAGCTTTTCAAAAGCTGAAGTCGAAATATATTTTTAAAGTAAGAATAAACTATACATTTAATAAGGATAATTTTAGAGAACTAACAAAGTTGTTTGATTTTTTTGATGGAAAAAGCTTTGACATACTACAAATAAGACCTATTAAAAAAATGGCGAATGCTGAATATAGTGACTTAAACTTAAATTCTATCAAAGCAGATTACTCAAAAACTATCCAACAAATAAAAAAAGAATGCGTTAACAACAATATAACTTTATTAGCAGCAGATGAAATTCTAGATGAAAGTAAAACTAATAATTCAAGTTTTATTTATGACTACACATTTTGTTATATTTCTCCTACAAGTTTTTGGAAAAAAGGATTTGATTGGAGAAATGAAACGTTTAATCAGTTTTCTAAAAGAATTAAATGGAGCAAACAACTATTAATGAACGTATTTAAATCAAAAAAAGAGTTAAAATCTTTATCCAATCGCTTAAACTATGAAATTGATTTAAATTAGTTCCTTCATAAGTCTTTAGAATAATCTTATCTTTACGTTTGAAAAAAAATTTATAAACCCTCTTTCGCAATAGTGATTATTAGCGAATTCAACATAAAACACACATGGCTTGTAACAGTTGTTCAACTGGAAAAGACGGTCAACCTAAAGGATGTAAAAATAATGGCACATGCGGCACAGATAGTTGTAACAAACTAACCGTTTTCGATTGGCTATCTAACATGTCCTTACCCAATGGAGAAAAACCATTTAACTGGGTTGAAGTACGCTATAAAAACGGCAGAAAAAATTACTATAAAAACACCGAAAATTTAACCCTTAGCATAGGTGATGTTGTGGCTACACAAGCCCAAGCTGGTCACGATGTAGGTATGGTCACCTTAACAGGAGAGTTGGTACGTGTACAAATGAAACGTAAAAATATTGCTCCTAAAGAAGAAGACATATTAAAAATATACCGCAAAGCCAGTCAAAAAGATATTGATATTTGGACTAAAGCACGTGACCGAGAAGAACCTATGAAGGTTAAAGCGCGTCAATTTGCAATAGATTTAAATCTGCAAATGAAAATTTCGGATATTGAGTTTCAAGGAGATGCCAGTAAAGCTACATTCTATTATACTGCCGAAGAACGCGTAGACTTTAGAGAGCTTATTAAAGTTTTTGCCCGTGAGTTTAGAACCCGTATCGAAATGAAACAAGTTGGTTTTCGCCAAGAAGCAGCAAGGCTTGGTGGTATTGGTTCCTGTGGTCGAGAATTGTGTTGTTCCACTTGGTTAACCGATTTTCGTTCGGTAAGTACCTCTGCAGCACGTTACCAACAATTATCGCTCAATCCATTAAAATTAGCAGGGCAATGCGGTAAACTAAAATGTTGTTTAAATTATGAATTAGACGCTTACTTAGATGCTTTAAAAGATTTTCCTAAAACAGATGCAAAACTAAAGACCGAAAAAGGCATAGCAGTATGCCAAAAAACAGATATTTTCAAAGGACACATGTGGTATGCTTATGAAGGCGAGTGGATGAACTGGCATAAAATAACAACACAACAAGCCAATGAAATACTTGAAGCTAATAAAAATAATGAACCTGTAACCAGTCTTGAGGAATACGCATTAGATTTAGCCGAAGACACCAAAATGGAATTCGAAAATGTTGTTGGACAAGACAGCCTAACACGTTTTGATAGTCCAAAGCGTAATAAAAAACGTAGAAATAATAAAAGGAGAAAAGGCAATCAAAACCAAAAACAGAATAATCAGAAAAAAACAAGCTCCTCAAACAATAACCCTAACCAAAAGAAGAACACAAACAGAAGAAATAATAATAAAAGAAAACCACAAAATGCTAAAAATGATTCGAAATAGTGCCTTACTAATGGCCATTATTTTATGTGTTGTTTCTTGTGACAAAAATCGTGTTTTCGATGTTTATAAGTCTGTGCCTAACCAGTGGCATAAAGATTCTATTGTAGGTTTTAAAATTACACCACCAGATACTATTAATCCTTACAATCTATTTGTAAACCTTAGAAACACAAACGCTTACAAATACAACAATCTGTTTTTAATTGTTGGTATAGAATTTCCTCATGGAAAAACAATAAAAGATACACTGGAGTATAGAATGGCTGCACCATCGGGAGAATTGTTAGGTACTGGAGTAGGCGATATTAAAGAAAATAAATTGTGGTATAAAGAAAACGTAGTGTTCAAAGAAAATGGGGAATACCAAATAACCATACAACAAGCCATGAGAGCACATGGAAAAGTAAAAGGCGTTGTTAATTTAAAAGGTATTACCGATGTAGGTTTTAGAATTGAACATATCACAAAACATTAAACATCTTGTTAAAGCTTTAAATTATGGCAAAAGCAAAAAAAGAAACAACACAAGTTGAAGATTTTTCGAAATACATTCGTTGGTTTTGGATCACATTTTTAAGTGGAATTATAGTATTTGCACTAGTATTTTTATTTGCATCGTGGTTTGGGGAAATGCCAGATCATACCGTTTTGGAAAATCCAAAAACCAATTTGGCCACCGAAATTATTTCAGCAGATGGTAAAACACTAGGTAAATTTTATTTTAACGATAATAGAACTCCTGTAAATTATGAGGAACTACCTCAAAATTTAGTGGATGCATTAATTGCAACCGAAGACGCACGTTTCCATGACCACGCAGGTATAGATGCTAGAGGAACTTTAAGAGCATTGTTTTTCCTGGGTGGAAGAGGTGGAGCAAGTACCATTTCCCAACAGTTATCTAGGCAATTGTTTGTTGGTGTAAGATCCAGAAACAAATTTGAAGCGATAACTCAAAAAATAAAAGAATGGATCATAGCAACTCGTTTGGAACGTCAATACACAAAAGAAGAAATTATTGCGCAATATTTTAATATCTACGATTTTAATAATGCAGCAGATGGTATACGTAGTGCAGCAGCTATCTACTTTGATAAAGAACCTAAAGAATTAACTTTAAAAGAGTCTGCGATGTTAGTAGGCATGTTTAAAAACTCATCATTATACAACCCCCTTAGAAATCCTGTTGGCGTAAAAAATAGACGTGACGTGGTACTGGCTCAAATGTATAAATACGAGTATATTTCTGAAGAAGTTAAAGATTCATTACAGAAAACAGAATTAGATATAAAATACACGCCACAATCGCATAAAGATGGTATTGCTACTTATTTTAGAGAATACTTACGAGGGTTTATGAAAGACTGGACTAAAAAAGAAAGCAACAGAAAACCAGATGGTTCTAAGTACAACATTAACAGTGATGGGTTAAAAGTATACACCACTATAGATTCCAGAATGCAAAAATATGCCGAAGCTGCCGTAGGGCAACATATGCCAAGGCTACAAGCAGAATTTTTTCATCAAAACACACCAAAACGTAATCCCACAGCACCGTTTTTAGATTTAGAGAAAAAAGAAATTGCATCATTAATGCAACGCTCTATGAAGCGCTCTGAACGCTGGAGACACATGAAATACGATTTAAAAAAATCGGATAAAGAGATTATAGCATCTTTTGAAAAACCCATAAAAATGAGCATTTTTCAATGGAAAGATGGTAAGCCATCTGAAATAGACACCATCATGAAACCTATGGATTCTATGCGTTATTATAAATTCTTCCTTAGAACGGGCATGATGTCTATAGAACCACAAACAGGCCATATAAAAGCCTGGGTAGGCGGTGTAGATTATAAGCATTTTAAATACGATATGGCCAGACAAGGTAAACGACAAATAGGCTCTACATTTAAACCATTAGTATACACGGCTGCTATAGACCAGTTACACTTTTCACCATGCGATGAATTGCCAGACACACCTTATTGCATAGAAGCTGAAAAACATGGAAACACAAAAGAATGGTGTCCTAAAAACTCCAGTCATGATTATGGTGGTAACAGAACTTTAAAAAATGCATTAGCTAACTCTGTAAATACAGTAACTGCACGATTAATAGATAAAGTAGGTCCGGAGACAGTGATAGATTTAGCAAGAAAACTGGGCATAGAGTCTGATATTCCTGCTGTACCCTCTATAGCATTAGGAACACCCGATTTAAGTGTTTACGAAATGGTTGGTGCTTATGCTGCGTACGCCAATAAAGGTGTTTATACAAAGCCCGTTATGGTGACCAGTATTGAAGATAAAAATGGGACTATATTATACCAGTTTTCACCTAAAACCCGCGACGTTATGAGTGCAGAAACAGCATATGTAGCCGTTAAACTTATGGAAGGTGTTACTCAACAAGGGTCTGGAGCGAGATTAAGAACAAAAGGCGCAGATTCATATAGGAAAGATTATAAAGAAATTATAACAGGTTACCCTTACGAATTTAAAAATCCAATCGCAGGAAAAACAGGCACTACGCAAAACCAGAGTGATGGATGGTTTATGGGCATGGTACCAAACCTAGTTACTGGAGTTTGGGTTGGAGGAGAAGATAGAGCCACACATTTTAAATCGATTAAATATGGACAAGGAGCAGCTATGGCATTGCCTATTTGGGGTGTTTACATGAAAAGTTGTTATGCCGATGAATCCCTAAAAATATCTAAAGGACAATTTACTAGACCCAAAAACCTTTCTATACGTGTAGACTGTTCTCTTCCTGCAGAAGACAACATTAGCGCGGGTGATCCTAAAGACGGGAAAGATAATCCTGAAGATGATGGTCCAGTTTTTTAACCCTAAAAATTTATGTTTTTTCGTTATATAAAGCAAAAGTGACCTGAGATCCATCTTTTCATCAAGATTAGCCTGCCATAGGCAAAGTTAGGTTTAACGTACTATTTTGAATGTGTTGTTATGCAATTTTTCAAAATAGAGTTTCACTAATAAAATTAGTTTTGTAAGTTTTTGTTTAAATTAGTGGTTCATTAAAAATGATTTATGTTAGAACTTGCAGGCATTGTTATTCTGGGTATTTTGGCGCAATGGGTTGCCTGGAAGTTTAAAATTCCAGCAATTTTACCACTAATTTTAATTGGTCTTTTAGTAGGTCCTATAGCTGCCGAGTTTTTAAGTGACGATGGAAGTAAATGGATAGAACCTATATGGAACGACCATAAAGGATTATTCCCTGGAGAAAGCCTATTTTATTTTGTATCGCTTGCTATTAGTATAATTCTTTTTGAAGGTGGCCTTACACTTAAAATGAGTGAAATAAAAAATGTGGGACCAGTCATCACCAAACTTATTACTCTAGGGTCTTTAGTTACTTTTTTTGGTGCTGCTTTTGCTGCACGCTATTTTTTTAATTTAAACTGGGAAATAGCCTATCTGTTTTCTGCCTTAATAATAGTTACAGGACCAACAGTAATCACGCCTATTTTAAGAAACATTCCGCTTAAAAAAGATGTCTCAGCAGTTTTAAAATGGGAAGGCATTTTAATTGATCCTATTGGAGCACTAGTAGCCGTATTGGTATTTGAGTTTATAAGTGTAGGTGGTGGTGGCGAATTTACCAAAACCGCTTTAATTGAGTTTGGCAAAATTGTCTTATTTGGGTTTACTTTTGGATTTACATTTGCTTACGGACTCAATTTTTTTATCAACAAAAAGTTTGTACCGCATTATCTTATAAACGTATTTTCATTAGCAGCTGTTTTAGGTGTGTTTGTGTTATCTGATAATTTTGCGCACGAATCTGGGCTATTAGCAGTTGTAGTTATGGGCATGGTATTGGGAAATTCAGACTCAGGGTATTTAAAAGAGTTACTCTATTTTAAAGAGTCGTTAAGTGTTTTGCTTATCTCAATTTTATTTATCCTCCTTGCTGCAAATATTAACATGAGCGATTTGCTGTTAATATACAACTGGAACACAGCCATTCTTTTCCTTATTGTTGTGTTCTTGATAAGACCATTAGGCGTATTTTTAAGCACCCATAAATCCTCATTAAAACTTAATGAAAAACTATTTATTAGTTGGGTAGGCCCAAGAGGTATTGTTGCTGCTGGTATCGCCTCTCTATTTGGTTTAAAACTGGCTAAAAAAGGGATTGTAGGTGCCGAATATATAACACCTTTAGTTTTTATGATTGTATTAGGCACAGTACTTTTAAATGCTACTACAGCTAGAGCTTTTTCTAAATTAGTAGGTGTGTTTTTAAAAAAATCGGAAGGTATTTTAATTATAGGGGCATCTCAAGTATCTCAATTAATAGGAAATTATTTAGAAAATAATGGGAGACATGTTGTGTTGATAGACAACAATGAAACTAATATTTCGGAAGCAAAAGCCTTAGGGTTAGAGGCTATAGTTGCAGATATATATTCGGATACGCTCTTAAATAATATTGAATTAAATGATGTTGGCTACTTAATGGCTCTAACAGGAAATTCAGATATCAATAAATTTGCTATTGATAAATTTGGCAAACAGTTTGGAGAAAACGGATCGTTTAGGCTAATTACATCTCAAGAAATGGTAGATGATAATAATAATCCTAAGGAGGGCTTATTTTCGCATACAGACGATTTTAATTCTTTAAGCGAAGTCACCAGAAAATATGCTAACATTAATGAGATTAATTTAAAAGACAAAGCCCATTACGATAGTTTAATTAAAATAACGAATAGTAGTGAAGATATCATCCCTTTATTTATTAAAGATAATGGGGGCACCATACATATTATTTCTTCTAATAATTTAGATGTAGATACTATTAAAAAAGGCTTTAAATTGGTTTATTTAGGAAAAACACTTGAGATTCAATAATTCATGAAAAATTATATTGAAGCTTCAACTGAAGCAGGCAAAAGCTTTTATCTCAAATTTAAAGATAGAGGGAAAGTTGTTATGCTAAACTTGCTTAAATTTAGAGATGTAGCCGATTATTCTAAATTCGATACTCTAAAACCAGAACAAGATATTTCGGGAGAAGACGCTTACAAACTATATATGGAACATACACTTCCCATAATAAAAAAAGCGGGTAGTCGCATTATTTTTTATGGTTCAAGTGCTGCTTTTTTAATTGGTCCTGAATACGAAAAATGGGATGCTGTATTATTAGTAGAACATGAATCTGTTGAAAAATTTATGGGATTTGCAAATGATAAAACCTATTTAGCTACTTCGGTGCACAGAACTGCTGCTTTGGAAGATTCCAGATTATTACCAATTTCTGAGAGTAAACTACTATAATTAAAAAACCATGTCATCCAGAGCATTTCGAATATATTCGAAGTCGAAGGATCTCCTCCAACAAAACACATACTTTTTTAAAAATGAGATGCTTCGGTCGTGACTCCTTATGCATAACAAAATCTAACACCAAATAAACTGTAAAA